>JAIRYT010000057.1 GCA_031267675.1 Treponema sp.
CGGGTGAACCGGCGTTCTTTCGCCGCGCAACTATTTGACCGGCTTCTTTGTGCGTGTTCTTCTACTTCGACTATTACTTACAAAATGCTTGTTTCGGAGTTATCTTGAGAGTCATATTAAAAAATAATGAATGCCGAATCCGTTGTGGATACCCATGTTCATTTCCAGTTCGTCCATTCTCCCCAGCTTGTCAAACTCGTCAAGAATAAACAGCAGGGGCACCTTAAACCTGCGGTTTGTCGCCTGGGTTTCCCCGCCGGTAAAGCGCCGGGAAAACAGCGTGACAAACATGCGGATAAGGGGCGATATGCGCTGTACGTCCGAATACTGGACGGTAAGATACAGCGTTACGGGAACGGTCGTTTCCTCGAACTCGTCAATATAGAATTCGCTCTCGCCCGTGTTGCGTTTAATTTTCGCGTCGGCGAATACCGCCAGCGCGTTGTTCACCGTGGACAGCACCGAGCCGCCCTCGTCCCCGGGCCGTTTGCGCTGCGCCCCCGCCCCCTCGACGACCGCCTGGTGGACGGCGGGGTCCCCGTGTTCGCCTTCAATCATTACGTCGTAAATATATTTCACGTTTTCCGGATCGTCGGGATCGATCTGCGCGAGGAATTCCCGGCATCCGGCAAGGCTTTTGTTCTTCCAGTCCGGACAGCATAAACAGTGGAGAATCACCGAGGTAAGAAAATCTTTGGCCGCCGTCTGGAAGTGGTCGCTTGTGGCGTTTCCGCCGCCCGAGGCCGGCGTGGTAAGAATGTCGGCGATAAGGTTCGCGTCGGAAAACGCGTCGTCCCCGCTCCTGATTTCCATCAGGGGATTGAAGCGGTGGCCTTTCTCCCCGGTGGGCTCCCACCGGTATACCCTGCCGAATTTACGGCGGAAGCCCGAGGTAAGGTTAAAATTCTCCCCCTTGAAATCAAGCACGATGGCGCTTCCGGGATACGAAAGCAGGGTCGGTACGACGCTCGAGACGCCCTTCCCGCTCCGCGTGGGAGCCGAAAGCAGCGTGTTGTAAATTCCGCTCTGGGTTATTTTCCGGGACGGTTTTTCAAGGTTCATGACCACCGAATCCTTGACGGCGTCGTAGACGCAGTCAAGTTTCGCGTCCGCGAGCTGGCCCAGGATTACGCCGCCTTTCAGGCGCAGTATTCCGGCCTTTTCAAGATCTTTTTTCCGCGCCCAGCGCGCCGTGCCGAATATCTGCTGGTTGCGGTTCCGGATAAGGACAAACTCCAAAAAGAAGTAAAAAATAATGGCGGCCGCGCAGGTGTATATGGAAACACGCCAGGCCGCGAAAAGATTCGCGTGGATGACGGTACGTTTGTAATACATAAGCGTCCAGTAAAACAGTTTCCAGAACGGATAAATACGGAATTCCCGCTCCCCGATATGAAAAATATACGCCGGGGTTCCCGCCCAGCCGGTATCGTACCGCACGGAGGCGGCGAATTTCTGCGCGGCCGCCTGGAGGCCGATGAAAATAATGCCCAGGGTGATGATCTTAAACACGAAGCTTAAGAGCTGTTCCCCCGACGCGTCCGCGGGCTTCCCGCGCAGAAATTCGTTTTTGTTTTTTTCGCTCATCCGGTTTTATCTGCCAAGGCCGCGCGTCTGTTCCTGTTTTTGGGACAATTCAAGCTTTTGTTCCTTTCGTATTTCGGCGCATACCGCCTTGCAGTGCTCGCCCGCGGCGTTGCAGATTTTGGTCAGTTTGAACGGATTGGTATGGCTTTCGCTTTTCTTGCCGAACTCCGCCTGTTCGTCCGTCACTTTGAATTTTCCGTCTATGAAAACCCCTCTTTCGAAAAGGGATTCCTCGAATTTCTTTCCGAACTCCGCCGCCTGTTCGCCCGACGCCTTGAATTTTCCGCCCATGGAAACGGCGGCCAGATATTCGCCCAGATATTTTTCGGGGTCCGTCGACGTGCAGGTAATCTCCGGTCCCGGACGGGCCGACCGCTCCTTCGGCTGGTAGCTTTCGCCGAACTGGGTTTTAAGAAAATCCTGTTTTTTCTGTAACTGCTCCTCCAGCTGTTCCGCCGCCCATTCCCTCACTTTCCAGGGCTTCGCCGTCTGCGCGACGTTAAACAGGTTCGCCTGCCGGTGTTCCCATACGCCCTGTTCGTTTTTGACGCTGAAACTGATACCGACGCCGTGTTTCCCCCTCTGGACGGGAACGCCCGATTTCTGGATCGCGTCCTGGGTAACATATTCCGCCGTGGGGAATCCTTTTTCTCTCTGGAATTCCTTGAGCTGGAGCAGGGTCGCCCCGTGATACCGCGTGCCGTTCGCGAGGTTTACCGCGGGCGCGGTGTCCGCGTACCCGTCCGCCCCCGGCAGGCAGGAAAGCTTCCCCGCCTTGAGCGCGTCGGCGATTACCTTCCGCTGGTGGAGCTGGCTTAAAAACGCCTGCTCCTTCGGGTCCCTCGCCTGAACCTGTTCCCGCGCGGGTTCCGGATTTTCAAACGCGTCCGGCGCAATTTCCGCGTTTTCATTTTCACCCGGAAAGCTTTCCGCGCTCACGTCCTCATAAACATCCGCCATGATTTTCTCCCTGTTTTGTATTGTTTCCGCCTCGTACGAAGCGGTTTTTATTCCGTGATTACACGGCGAGATCAGCCGCCGTGAACAAGTCGGGCTCCATGCCTTTTATCCATATTTTTTCAACGCGCTTGGTATTCGCCGCGCACATGGTTTCCGTTTCTTTCCAGTCCCATCCGCGATACAGTTCGTCATATAAATCCGAGCGATACCCCGAAATAACGACCGGCCCTTTCCGCCTGTTCAGCAGCGCGGCAAGATCGCGGTGATCTTCCGTGGTCGTCTCGAAGGAGTAATCGGAACCGTAATCCCTTGTCCCGGGTATATAGGGCGGATCGGCGTACACCAGCGCGTCTTCCTGATCATACCGGGCAAGAATTGTACGAAAATCAAGATTTTCAATATAAACTCCCCTGAACCGTTCAATTATTTCCATGATGTTTTCCGGTACGTTAGTCCAGGTTTTCGGAGGGCAGTTTCCGCTTTTATACGCGACACGGAATCCGCCCGGCGTTGATTTTGAACCCCTTGTCGCGTATGATCCTCCGTATCCCTGCAGGGATCGGATAATCGTCCTCCTCGCCTGCTCAAGGGGATCGTCCGACCGTTCAAATGATTCTCTGAATTCCGCGCGGGCATAGGGCGTTACATAAAGTTTTTCGGCAAGTTCGCCGCCGCGGTCGCGCACCACCTTCATCAGGTTGACAATCTCGCCGTCAATATCGTTATAGACTTCTATTTCCGCCCTCGGCTTTCGTAATAAAACGGAAGCGCTGCCGCCGAACAAATCCACGTATATCCGGTGGCGGGGAAACGAGGATGTAAGCCATCCGGCGATACGCCATTTGGAACCGTGGTATAAAATTAACGGTCTCATTGCGCCGCTCCTATTAAACGGACGCCGCGCGCGTGTTTGAAATTTACCTCATGGGCAGATGAGCCGGTTCTAATTTCGATGTGCCCGCCCTTCTTGAGCGCGGCGATCCACTGCCGGATGACGCTTTCAGGCTTGTTAAAAAGCCCGGCAAAATAACCGTTACTTGTTCGACACAGGCCTTCCCTGTTACAGAGGGCGGTAATTTCGCCGTATAACAGCTTGGCGCCAAAACAAATGTTTTGATCCTGTCGTACCGCTGACGTTATGACGGCATAGCGGAGTTTTTGTTTTTGCATAAACTAATCTTCTCCTTAATAAATACGGTCATGTTCCGCGTTTTTTCGTCCGACCGCATTATTTTCTTTAGGTGGAATAAAACCCTCCAAAGCGTGTTATAATCACGTTTGCACCACGTTTCCCGTAGGGGAGACTATTTCACGCCCTGGAGGGTAAAAACTATGAATGCGAATCAGGAAATCTACGCGAAAGCCCTTGAAATTGCCGCATTGATGATTGGAAAATCGCAATGGGCCGGAAAACTGACAAGGCCGGGAGATCAATATCATCTTTTTAACGAATATGAAAAAGTCGCGAAAGCTGTTGGCCGTCAAATCTTCAACGCTCCTGACTGGAATACCGTTGATTCTTAAACCGCTTCTCCGGGATTTTTTCAATTGACAAAAGGAAAAATCCCGGATTCCTGTCGCCGGGCTCGTGCTTGCTTGTGTAAAGGACAACTTTATATCCCGCGTTTTCAATCGCCTTCACAAGATCGGCGGATAACGGACAGGCGGTTTCGTTTCTTATGAATTCCATAAATTTTTCAAGGGTTGTAATTTTTTCCGGGTATCCCGAAACAGTAAATGTATGCTTAAAATAATCAGCCTCCAAATATGAGACGACAAGCCCCTCTTTGTCAAATAAGTCAAGCAGTTTTTTCAGTTCGGATGTTCTATTGCTCATTACGGTATCTTCCATAGCGCGGCCCTCCGGTTTTTTCAATACACTGCCTGCAATCGCCATCGGTACATCCGCACACCCCGCATTTACCTTTTTCTTTTTCCATGATTAATCCCCTTTAAATATTCCGCGTTTTGCCGCCCAAAACCTCCCGGGCAAGTTTCCCCGACCAGGCGTTACGCCTTACCATACTTTGTAAATGCCGCGGCTCTTTTTTGAAGATAAACGGCGTAAGCCGCCCCGTCTGCGTCCTGTAGATCTTGAGGGTAACAAAATCACCCTCGGCAAGAGATTCCCCGGGAGCTTTCCCTTCCCCCGCTTTTGATTGCGCGGTAATTTCCGGCTTTTTAAATAACGGTACGAAATACGCCCCGCCGTCGAGCCCTTCGAGTACAACGGCGTGATTGTCGCTCGCGTCCCCGTCCGTCCGGTATATTTTTGTCACCTTGCCGGTGATTTCACCCGCCGCGCCCGAATAGACTTTAAGAGACGACGGATTGCTGTAATTCAAATGCTCCCTTGATTTAAGAAACGCGCTATAGCGTCCGTTCGCTTTGAGGTCCTCGTCCCAGTTTGTTTTAAGCCGGTAGCCGCCGCCCTCGTACCTGCAAAGTTTCAACTTCCGCAGGGCTTCCATGCGGGCGCTTATCCGGTCTTTTTCGTATATGCCGCCGTGCAGGGTTACCCTCGAGGTTCCCGCGCATAATTCTTTGATTCGTTTATCAAGAGCCGTAAAACGCGGCGTCGAAAGCTGTTTTTCCCTCTCAACGGCAAGATCTTTTTCCGTACGTTTCCCTAATTGCGCGGTACAAAGATCGCGAGCGGTTTCCCTCATAAATGTTTTTACAATATCCCGCGGTATTGTAATTTCCCTGCCCGCGCGGTCAACGCCGTTAATAAGGACGTGGGCGTGCGGGTGGGCCGTGTTGTAATGGCCGGCTCCCTGCCAGAAAAACCGGTACCCGGTCTGCTTCTCAAGATTTTCAATAAACTTTTCGGCCAGCGACCGCAGATTAATACCGGGCGACTGGGGGCTCAGGAATATACGGAAATTTTTCGCGGTCATGTTGTTTCGGTATTCTTCCGTTTCGGTCCCGAAAAGCGCCGCCGCGTTCCCGTCGATGTCGGTTCCTTCGCGCGATAAATAGTTCTCCAGCTGCACCCTGTGGGCTTCAAAGCTTCCCGAATAATTCATTTTGGAAACACAGTTTTGTCTCAGATCGGCGCTTCGGCCCCCGGACGAACGCCCGCCGCGCATAAGACGCGCCAGTTCCCGCATCGCGTCCGGTTCCCGGCGGCGTTTGAACGACGCCCTGATCCGGTATTCCTTTTCCTCAAAAAGAAAATGCCGCATTACCCCTGTTTATAATTCCATACCGCGTCCCGCAGTTTCTGACACGGCCTAAAACTGATTCGACCGTGCGCCGGTATCGTCATCATGCCGTTTATTCCGGCCCTGCGCGGTTTTACCGCGTTTACCCCGAACGATCCGAATCCGCGCAGCTCGACGGTTTCCCCTTTCGAGAGTCCCCGCGCGATCGCTTCCAGCAGCACGTCAAGGCACATGACCGACGCCCGGTAGCTGAGCCCTGCGGGACCCTTTAATTCTTTGGCCAAAGCCGCTTTCGTTATCATTTTTTCCTCTCGTAGTATCGGCTCTACCGCGGTATAGCTAATCGGTAAAAACCGGCTATACCGGTACACTTTGTGCCGGATTATCGGCTATACCGGTACACTTTGCGCCAAATATCGGCTATACCGGTATAGTTTTGCCGAATTACCAGCTATACCGGTATAGCTGGTAATTTACAAATGACGCGTAAGTACCCTTTATAATGGACGTATATACCGCTAACCCCCCTATACGAAGGGGGTTTACGCGTTTGCGGTATATATACGCGGCGCGGTATATATACGCCTAAGCGCCCTTTACGAAGGGGGTTTACGGCAAACATATATATCCCCTTTATCTTGCCGATGTTGGCCATTTGCTATACCGGTACAGTTTGTACTTCGTTCAGCAGTTGCCGTGTTTTTTCCGGCAGTCTTCCGATAAAAGCGTCCCTTTGGGATTTCTTATAGAAGTGCTCCGTTAGCAGTATGGCCGCTCTCCGTTCCCCGGCCTCGGCAAGCAGAATCACCGCGCCGGAAAGAATATGATCGCGGCCGGACAGGCTCGGCAAATCCTCTCCTGTCTGTTTCGGCGGGTTTACCGCGAGATATACTTCCTTGGTGGATTTGGTTCCGTTCTTTACCGCCTCGATGTCTTCATCCGATGCCTTTTTCAGAATATTCTTTGTCTGGTAAATGTGGGCGGCGCTTACCCCCAGACGGTCCGCCAGATGATCGGCCGTTTTACCCTCGCCCTTGCGGGCCCTGTCCCCGTCCATCATCTGTACCGCCTGGATTATTTCGGCCGGGGTAAGGTTGCGCCTGAAAACCTGCCGTTCGAAGGTATAAAGGATGGCGTCGCCCCTGTCTTCGAATTCCTTTTCGACGACCGGTATTTCCAGAAGCCCCGCCTCTTTCGCCGCGGCGAGCCTCGTGTGTCCGTCAAGGATAATATTTTTATCCTTCCACAGGACGAGCGGCTGGCTTTTGTCAAAGCCTTTCTTTACGATGTTCCGCGCTATTTCTTCGCGGGTTTCATCGGACATCTTGAATATGCGGGCGATCTCGGAATCGATAATAACGTCCTCGATCCTCATCATTTTGGCGTAATAATTTTTGCCGGCGTTCCATCCGGCCGCCTCGGGCGCTTTCAGTTTCGCCATCAGAACGCCTCCGGTATATCGAGCGCTTCGTCAAAAAAACAGCCGGCAAGTTCGGTTACCGCCGAATAAAGCGCCTCGTTGCAAACCGCTCCGGGAACGTTTTTCGCCCCGCACAGCTTTTTGCGGTAATCGATAATCTGGTATATGCCCGACGTCCAGGGAAGCCAGGTCGAGGCCGGCGTCAGCGGCAAACCCGAGTTCCGGTACAGATCGACAAAATCGTTCTGCCGTCCCGATTTCGATTCCTCATAGCGTTTTTCATACCCGTTTAGAAGGATAAACCAGTTTTCAAACCCCTCCACGTCGCGCGGGATCACCTGGCTTAAAAATACGGCGGCGTTATAGCTGAATAAATCCTTGAGCACCGGGGTAATGGCATAGTCGGCCGCGTGCAGCGCGTTAAGCACGATATTGTCGTAGGTCGGATGGCAGTCGATGATCAGTATGTCGTATTTTCCGTACAGGGAGGGGATCATGCGCTTAAGACGCTTTTCGCTGACGGTACGCAGGTCGCTGAGATAGGGCGACGACGCGATTAAATCAATGCCCGGCGTATTGGTGGGTACGGCGAAGTCGCATAAATTATTGTCCTCGTCACCCAGGGCGGCGGCGAAATTAAGCTTTTTTGTCTTTTCCATCATCGGTTCGTCCAGGTGGTAGCCGGAAAGACTGTTGTTAAGGTCGCAGTCGGCCTGTAATACCTTCTTGCCGGCGGCAGCCAGGCATTTGGCGATTTCAATCGCGGTGATCGTTTTACCGACCCCGCCTTTGATTGAGCAGAGCGTGAGTACCGTTGTTTTATTTTCCATGGCGTACTCACTTGTTCCTGTTCGCAAGCAATAACGGCAAACGCGCGCCGAACGCGCGACCGGCGTTTTTCTCAAGGTTCCCGTACTTTTCAACCAGGAAATCAGAAACACCTTTTTCTCTTAATTCTTTTACCGTTTGGATCATTTGGCTTTCCTCCGAAAATAATTGTCCCGCTCCCAAGGGCGGATATGGACACAAAAGGAGTTGAACCTTTTTCCGGTATAGGCTGCGCCGGAGGAAAGCCGTCCCTCGCGCGGTATGCTTTCCACTGACAGATACTGATGGGTATTCTGGCGCGGGCATACTTCACCCGTACCGGTCGACCGTCGGTGTCCTTGTATTCCTGTCGCCTCGCCGAAACAGAGTGCGACGGGGTCGGTTACTAGTCCGACGCCTTTGGCAGAGACGGATAATTTTTGGATTTTAGTGACCCGGCAAAAATGCCGGGTTTTGCAAGTCTATATTTTATAAAGACTTACAGGGCATCGTCCGCATAACGTTCCGGCTGTATATGACATTTTGGACTTGGGATTCCTTTGCCGGCTGCCGGCGCTTTAATTCCTTCCGTGTTATCGCTTTACCGAAAGGCGTCATTGTACGTATGCTGACATCGCGGCGGTTTCATTAGTTCCTTGCCGTTGGACCGGGCCGGCGCGGTATGGATCTGCTGCAAATTTTCCCCGCCGCAGACATGTTTTCCATCAGCTTTATCTTCGGGGCCTGGTTCTCCGCCAGGCCGCTGAGCGGGAGGTGATTCCTGGTTTTTTGCCGGACCGGCGCGCCTGGGCCGCAATTGTATTTTTAGGCTGAATTTGCTACAATTCAACAAAGGAGAGTGACATGGCGTTTAGCTTAAACTGTTATCCCGTAATGTACCGCGCAAAATACACCCAAAGCGGCGGCTGGAAAGAAGAATTTCTGGAAAAACCCCATAAAACCAGCGAAGAAGAAGCAAAGCTTCCCGCGGCGGAAGCGGCGGCGCTGTCCGATTCGCGCAATTTTTTTGCCGATATGCCGCTGGTAAATTATACCACCCAGTATGGGTTAGGCTGTTTTGAGGGTGTCAAGGCGCTGCCCCAAAAAGACGGCTCTCTTGCCATATTCAGGCCCGGTGAAAACGGCAGGCGTTTCCAGAATTCAATGGAAGGGCTTTTTATGCCGCCCTTTCCCGCGGATGCCTTTGTCAGGGCGCTGGTCGAGATGGTAAAGCGGAACGCCGCTTTGGGCTTTAGGGCCCGTTACCAAAGTGAATGGGAACGCGATAATTTTGCCAATGCCGATTCAATTTATTTACGGCCCTTTACCTATACCGAAGGCGGCATTGGCGTAAACATTTCGCATGAACCCTGGGTGGTGGCGGTTTGTACTCCGGTTAGTTCCTATTTTAGCGCGGGGGGGAACGACGCCGTGGTAAGCGAGCGGATACGGGCGACGCCCAAGGGCACGGGCTGGATCAAGGCCGACTCAAACTATGTGATCGCCGCGCTCGCAAAAGAAGAGGCGCACCGCGCGGGTTATATGGAATGTGTGTTTCTTGACTCGCAGGAACACCGCTACATAGAAGAAGGTTCTTCGTGCAATATTTTCTTTTTGCTAAAATCGGGAGAATTGATCACGCCGGAGCTGGGCGATACGATACTCCCCGGTATTACCCGAAAAAGCATTATCGAAATTGCCCGCGATATGGGTATTACGGTGCGCGAACAAAAAATTGACATTAACGAAGCGCTGTCGAACGCCGCGGAATGTTTTGTCAGCGGAACCGCCGCGGGCGCAACGCCAATTTCGTCCCTTACCTATAACGGAAAAAAGACGGCGTTTACGTTTCCCGGCGAGTTGTCGGCCTCGGTACAAAAAACATTAAAAGGAATTCAATATGGTATTCTGCCTGACACAAAAAACTGGATGGTTCCGGTAAAATAGATGTACAAAAAACAGGCGGCTTTGCTGTGCATGTGTATTACGCTGCTTTGCGTACGGGAGGCCGCTGCGGAAGAAACAGTTTTTGCGGAAGAAATATCCGGGCCTGCCGCGACCGAAGCCGCCGCCGCCGGCGACAGTATTACCAAAATTGAAATAATCGGCCTAAAACGGACAAAGGAGCACATTGCCCTTTATCCGCTGGAACGTTTTCGCGGAACAAGCGCCCGTGACCTGGATGAAAACGAAGTAAAGGCCGTTATCATGGATACGGGAATACTGGATCCGGTCTCGGTAGAAGTTTTGATTGGTGATGACGGCGCCGTCCTTCGCGTAACCGTTACCGAAAAATGGTCGATTATTCCGCTTCCGCTTTTTTCGGTCCAGGGTTCAAGTTATGCAGGCGGCATTTTTTTGGCCGACACGAATGCGTTCGGGCTTCGCGATCAAGCCGTTATCGGAGGTATGTACGGCTCGTCAAACTGGATGCTCATGTCAATGTACAACCACGTTTCCAGCGGCAATCTGCCCGGGTGGACCGTTTCTTTTGGTTATACCAGGGGGGAACGGAAAGACCTTGACAGTGAAGAAACCGTATTGCGCCGTTTTAAGGAACAAAACCTTATGGCCGGCGGAAGTATTAATTATTCGCTTGCCCGGTATATAACGGCTGCGTTTGGCGTTACCTACGGACAGTCAAAAATACTTGAAACCAAAAATTTACTGGCGGCGCCTGATGACGCCCGCTTTTTGGAATTTGCTCCCCGTATAAGCGTGAGGACCAGTAAATACGACGGCTACCTGATGTCCGAAAAACGGGCGTCGCTGTCGTACGAATATCATTGGGGCATCAAGGGCGATTCATTTGGTTCGGTCAGATTTGACGGTCAGTTCCAGCACTCGCTGTATCCGGGCTTTTTGGTAAGCGTACAAAGCGGCGCCCTCTGGAGCCCCGACGCGCCGGACCTTTTTGAGTCAGGCCCCGAAGCGTCAAGAACAGGCCTGCTGCCCGCCGGATACCGCGCGCAAAGTTATGCCGGTTTTTCGGCGGGCCTTGAAAAGTACCTGCTAAAATTCAAAATCGGCACACTTTCGGCGCTTGCCGCCTGGCAGACGGTTGTTTCAAAAGGCCCGCTTTCGGACACCGAAGCCGCCTACGGTCCCATTGGCGGCATACGCTTTTACCTAAGCCGCATCGCGATCCCCGGCCTGAGTTTCGCGATAGGCTACAACATAAAAACAGGAATAAAACAGTTTTCGTTTAACATGGGCGTAAGCCTGTAACGCTGTTAATCCTCTGTTTCGGTAACCTTGAACCCTTCGCGCGACTTAATTACATCCTCGGCAATGCGGCCCGAAATTGGCGCATAGTGGGCAAAGTCCACGTTAAACGATCCCGTACCGCTGGTAATTGAACGCAGATCTATCGAATAGCGAAGCAGTTCCGCCTGGGGAACTTCGGCGTGGATTTCGGCAATGCCGCCGGCCGCGTCCTGCCCGTGGATCTTTCCCCGTTTGCCGGAAAGATCGCTCATGACATCGCCCAGGTATTTTTCTTCGACAAATACGGTAAGGTTCATTACCGGTTCCAGCAGCGTCGGACTTGCCAGCTTCATTGATTCGCGGAACGCGTTACGCGCGGCAAGTTTAAACGAAAGTTCCGACGAATCCACCGGATGGTATTTGCCGTCGGTAATTTTTACTTCGACGTCAACCACCGGATAATGGGCCATTGTACCGTGGGCCATTCCTTCGACAACGCCTTTTTCTACGCCGGGAATATAGTTCTTGGGAATTGCCCCACCAAAAATCGCGTTGACAAACTGATAATTTTCGCCTCGCGGTAATGGAATAATTTCCAGCACTACTTTGCCGTACTGACCGTGGCCGCCGGTCTGTTTTTTGTGCGTGTATTCGGCGCCGGCTTTTTTTTGTATGGTTTCGCGGTAGGCGACTTTGGGTACATGTGTCTCAAGTTCAATTTTTTGGTTTACCTTGATTTTATCAAGAATAATGCCTATCTGTAATTCGCCCATGCCCGAAATCACCGTTTCTTTTGTTTCGCCGTTAAAGCTGTAACGGAATGTTTTGTCTTCTTCCGCCGCGCGGACAAGGGATTCGCCCAGTTTGTCTTCGTCTTTTTTTGCCAGCGCGTTTACCGCCACCGAATGTACCGGTTCGGGAAGTCGTAACGGCAAAAAGGTAAACGATGAATCGCCCGCCGTAATGGTGTCGTTTGTTTTAAGCGTGGGGGACTTTGTAATAATTCCTACATCGCCGGCGGCAAGCTCCCTTACTTCTTCAAGTTTTTTACCCTGGCAGGTATAGAGTTTGCCGATTCGCTCTTTTTTATTTTCGCTTACATTTACCGCTTCCGAATCGGATGCAAGTTTGCCGTGTATTACCTTAATCCACGAAAGCTTGCCGCTAAACTGGTCATAGGTGGTTTTAATTACAAGCGCGGCAAGCGGTTTTTCCGGATCAATCGGCGTTTTTGATTCCGTTCCGTCCGCATCCTTTATGGTGTCTTTTGCGGCAAGCGGACCGGGACCCACGTCGGCGATAAAATCAATCAGCGGTCCTACTCCACAATTGTTAAGCGCGCTCCCCGCAAAAACGGGAACAAATTTATGTTCGGCAAGCGCCTCAATAAGGCCGGTGTGCATTTCTTCCGGGCTCAGGGAACCCTGTTCGATATATTTTTCCATAAGCGTGTCGTCGCCCTCGGCGGCGGCTTCGATTAACTTTTCACGGGCCGCTTCGAACGCCGCCCTGTAGTCGCCGGGAATGGCTGTTTCCGCCTCAATTCCCTCCCCGCCGGCGGTATAGGCCCTGCCGTTAAGCACGTCAATAACTCCCTTGCAGGGTTTTCCCAGGGGAATGGTTATTGCCACGGCGTCGCAGTTAAATTTTTCTTTTATGTCGGCAATGCAGGCGTCGTAACTGGCTTTGTCGTCATCAAGTTTGTTGATAAAGAAACCGCGCGGCTTTTCGCGGCCGTTAAGATTCCTCCACAGCTTGATGGTTTCGATCTGAACTCCCGCGCGGCCGTCAATCAGCAAAAGGCCGAATTCGGCGGCGCGAAAACTAATAATAACATCGCCGGTAAAATCGCTTGATCCCGGCGTGTCGAAAAAATTGATTTTTTTATTGTTTTTGTCAATGTGCCCCAAAACAGTGTGAATTGAGATCTTTCGGTCAATTTCTTCCGGGGTATGGTCGCTTGTCGTTTTGCCCGACTCCACGTTCTCGCATTTGGTTATTGCGTTCCCGGCAAAAAGGAGCCGTTCAAACAGGGTGGTTTTACCGGAGCCTCCGTGGCCGGCAAGGGAGACATTCTTGATGGAATCTGTTGAGTAACTCATGGGTATTCTCCTGTAGCTTTTGAGTACCTTAATAATGAAGGGCTATGGCAAGAATGTCAAGAAAAAGTTATGATGAACATATACTCAAGGGGGTTTTTTTCTGGACGATAGATTATATTTGATCCGCGATCTTGATGTTAAACGGCTGGAAAACCTGCGCTTTCGGGACCAAATTCTGGAGGATTTGGGCAAATCGCTGCTTGAACGGCTCGCGGAGGCGCATTTTCCCGGCGGCGAAGGGGAGCTTTACCGCCGTTATATACGGGAAATCGGCGATTTTGAAAATTCAATCAAGACGATACAGGGCGCGCTGGCGCGTATACGCGATCTGGACGAGGAAATTTCGGTACGGAAGCAGGAAAAAGCGGACCGCGAGGACGAGGCCGTCATCCTCTACCGGCGCCTGGGCTGCCGTCTTTTACTATACGACGGGCTGGAAGAGCCGGTTCTGGCGGCGGTGCGGCGTGAGATGGGACCCTGCCGGGAGCGGGATAAAAATCTGCGTTTGCGCCTGGAGGAGCTTGCCGGATCGGGCGGTTTCTTTGGAATGATCGGGAACTTTTTTCGTTCCCTCCGGCTGCGTCTGGCGCTTGGACAAAACGAAAAACGTATGGACCGCATTTACCTTAAAGCGGGCCGGATCTACGGCGAGGCGCTGGATACTTCACAAGCGGATGCGCCGAATTCGTTTTCCGGCGAAACAGCCCTTTTGGTGCGCGATACAATTGCCGCGCGGCAGAATCTGGCGGAGCTTGACAGCGCCGCCGCGATTCTTGAGGCCGAAAAAGAAAAAATCCGCTCTTCGTTTGGTTTCCGCGAAAAACCGGCGGACAGGATTCGGCAGCTGGAAAAACAGGCCGTCCTGCGCCGGGAAGATTTACTTGGCCTTTTTCGTAAAATCGGGGAATCGGCGGAATCGCTTTCTGGTCTTGACGATACGGAAAAAGGCGCGCTTCTGCGGGCGCAGGGTTTTGCCCAAAGCGCCGCCGGTCATGAAAGCGAAATGCGCCGCATCGAGGCGGCTATCGAGGCGGACCGCGAAGCGGAGCGCGTCGCGCGGCTCGAAAAAAATCTTGCCGTACAGCGCGGTAAATTAATTCTGGGCGAACGGGCCGTTGTTGAACTTAACAGAAAAATCGCCCAGGGCAGGCGGCGAATACAGGATCTGGGCGGCGGGACACACAAAGAACTGCCCACAGAGGAGGAACAATGAAAACCGCAAAAAAAGCAAAGAAAGAAATTGAATATGACGAGTCAAAAATAAAAACCCTTTCATCGCTGGATCATATACGGCTGCGTACCGGCATGTATATCGGGCGGCTTGGAGACGGTTCAAACGCCGACGACGGCATTTATGTGCTGTTAAAAGAAGTAATCGACAACGGTGTTGACGAATTTATTATGGGGAACGGAAAGCAAATCGATATACAGGTAAAAGACGGAACCGTGCGCGTACGCGATTTTGGCCGGGGCATTCCCCTGGGAAAACTGGTAGAATGCGTTTCGGTAATTAATACCGGCGCAAAATACAACGATGACGTGTTCCAGTTTTCGGTCGGGTTAAACGGCGTGGGAACCAAGGCGGTAAACGCGCTTTCGCGGTACTTTAGGGTTGTATCAATACGATCCGGCGACTTTGCGGAAGCGGTTTTTGAACGGGGAACGATCAAAAACCAGCGCAGGGGTAAATGCGCTTCTACCATGAGCGCCGCCGCAAAAAGGGACGGTACCTTTGTTGAATTTATTCCCGATGACGAAATTTTTGGACCCTGTGAATTTAACCTGGAGTTTATCGAAAAACGGATTAAAAATTATACGTATCTTAACGCGGGGCTCAGCCTTGTGCTGAACGGCAAAACCTATGTTTCTACCAAGGGGCTTTATGATCTTTTGGGCGATGAGGCAGGGGACGATACGCTTTATCCGCTTGGGTACTGCCGCATGGATCACCTTGAGTTTTCGTTTACGCATACCAATAATTACGGCGAAGAATATTTTTCGTTTGTCAACGGGCAATATACAAGCGACGGCGGCACTCATCTTTCCGCGTTCAGGGAAGGTTTCTTAAAGGGAATACAGGCGTACTTTAAAAGGGATTTTCGCAGCGAAGATGTAAAGGAAGGGGTAATCGCCGCTGTCGCGGTCAAAATTAAAAATCCGGTGTTTGAAAGCCAGACAAAAAATAAACTGGGAAACAGCGATATACGAAGCTGGATTGTTCAGGCGGTACGGGAAGGAACCGACGACTGGCTGCACAAAAATCCGCTGGCCGCAAAAAAGCTGGAACAAAAAATTCTTTCCAACGAAAAACTCCGTTCCGAGTTAAACGCGGTAAAAAAAGAAGCGCGGGAAGCGGCAAAAAAAATATCGCTTAAGATACCCAAACTTAAAGACTGCAAGTATCACCTTGACGACGGCGGAAACGGGGAGTTTTCTACCATCTTTATTACCGAAGGCGATTCTGCGGCCGGTTCAATGGTTACCAGCCGTGACGTAATGACCCAGGCCATTTTTGCGCTGCGCGGTAAAATTGAAAACATGTATGGAAAAAGCCAGGCTTCAATTTATAAAAACCTGGAGTTGTACAATCTTATGATGGCGCTGGGTATCGAAAACGACGTAGAAGGGCTGCGTTATGCCCGGATTGTAATTGCCACCGACGCGGACTTTGACGGTTTCCACATCCGCAACCTTCTTTTAACGTTTTTTCTTTCGTACTTTGAAGAACTGGTTACCATGGGTCATGTGTATATTCTGGAAACGCCGCTCTTTCGGGTGCGGACCAAAAAAGAAACCCGCTACTGTTACAACGAGGCCGAGCGTGACGCGGCGGTCGGCGGACTTGGCTCGGGCAGCGAGGTTACCCGCTTTAAGGGCCTGGGCGAGATCAACCCCAGCGAATTCGGCCAGTTTATCGGCGATGAAATGCGCCTTGTGCCGGTGTCGGTAAGCACGCTTAAAAATGTGCCCCAGGTGCTAAGTTTCTATATGGGAAAAAACACGCCGGAACGCAGGGAATACATTATGAAGAATTTAATGAAGGACGTAAGCTAGATGGCCTACATTAAAACGCTCTTTGATCGCAATTTTCTGGAATATGCAAGTTATGTAATCAAGGACCGGGCGATTCCCGATCTTGAAGACGGCCTTAAACCGGTACAGCGGCGCATATTGCATTCCCTTTTTGAAATGGACGACGGCAAGTTTCACAAGGTGGCCAATGTTGTCGGCCACTGCATGAAGTATCACCCGCACGGCGACGCTTCGATTGGGAGCGCGCTTGTCGTACTTGCCAACAAAAATCTGTTTATTGACCGCCAGGGAAACTTTGGCAACATTTATACCGGCGATGAAGCTTCCGCGGCGCGTTACATTGAATGCCGCTGTACGCCGCTGGCAAAGGATATTTTTTATAATCCCAAACTTACTCCCTATGTCGACTCGTATGACGGGCGCAACAGGGAGCCGGTGCTGCTTCCCGCAAAAATGCCCGTGGTTCTGGTTATCGGCACCGAAGGCATAGCCGTGGGAATGTCGACCAAAATTCTTCCCCACAATGTTATCGAAGTTCTTGAGGCGGAAAAGGCGTGCCTGCAGGGAAAGAAATTCGCCCTTTACCCCGACTTTCCCGCCGGCGCTTCAATGGATGTATCCGATTACCAGGACGGAAACGGAAAAGTCCGCGTGCGGGCAAAGCTTGATCTTTCCGATCCAAAACGCCTGGTAATCCGCGAACTTCCCTTTGGCTCGACAACCGAAAGCATGATGGCCAGCATAGAAAACGCCGCAAGAACGGGGCGCATCAAGGTACAGTCAATCAACGATTATACGGCCGAAAATGTCGAAATTGAAATAAAACTTGCCCGTGGCGAATACGCCAAAGAAACAATTGACGCCCTGTTTGCGTTTACCGAATGCGAGCAGTCCATTTCGGTAAATCTCCTGGTAATCAAAGACGGCCTTCCCCTGGTAATGACCGTTACCGAAGTAATAAAATATCACGCAAAGCAGCTGGTAAAAATATTAACAAAAGAACTTGAACTGGAAAAAAAGGAACTTGGCGACAAACTTCATCTGCGGAACCTTGAACGTATTTTTATTGAAGAGCGAATCTATAAAAAGATTGAAACAATGAAAACCGCCCGTGGAGTGAGCGAAGCGGTCAAGGCCGGGTTTAAGCCGTATCTTAAAGAGATTGGAAGCCGCGGCGTAAGCGACGATGATGTTGAACATCTGCTCCGCATTCCCATAAGGCGCATTTCGCTTTACGATATAAATAAGGCGCACGAAGAAATGCGTTCCCTGCAGGCGCGTATTAAAGAAATTAACAGCCATTTAAAAAATATTGTCGTATACGCGCTCGCCTATATTGACGGCGTTATCGCGAAAATTCAGGCAAATGAGGAACTTGGCGGCGGAAAGCGAAAAACAAGGGTAGGGACTTTTGAACTGGTCGACGTAAAAGAAGCGGTCCGCCGCGACGTTCAGCTTAAATATGACGGCGCTTCCGGATATTTGGGCAGCTCTGTCGCGTCAGGAAAAGTAGTCGCCGAGCTTTCGCCCTTTGATCGTATTTTGGTAATTCGAAACAACGGCCTGTGGTCGGTAATTGATATTCCCGAAAAGGCGTTTATCGGGCCCAACGCCTGGTTTATCGGACACGCCGACAAAGATATAATAAAGGCGATTACCTTTACCCTTGTCTACAAAGAGGCAAAAACCCGTTATCCGTGTATTAAGCGTTTTTCCATAGAAGGATGGATTATGAACAAGGATTACGCGCTTCTTCCCGACGGATGCGAGGTGCTGCACGGCGACATGCGGACAAAGTTTTCGTTTACGATAAAATACAAACCAAAACCGCGCCTTAAGGTGCTTAGCGAAGTTTTTAAGGCCGGCGATTACAGCGTAAAGGGAATTAAAGCAGGCGGCGTGCGCCTTTCCGCCAAAGAAGCGGAAGGAATCGAGGTAAAATAATGCCGGATATGATAAAAGAAATCGCGTTGTTTTCGGCGGAAGAGCAGCGTGAAATTGAAGCCGAAATAGAAAAAGCGGCCCGGCGAAAGGCCCCTTCTCTTCCTTCACGGGCAGAGGCGGCGCGAAGGGGAGTGTTTCCGCTTGTGGTCAACTGCGCAGCGCTTGTAATTTTGGCCGCCGGAGCTTTTTTACTTTTTTATTTTCATGACACGGAGTCGGCCGCCATTGGGGAAACAGGTGCGGTACTTGGTATAACGGAACGCGCTTTAATCCGCGAGATTCGCCGCGAAACAAACGCGCTGCTTGGCGAAAAAGACGCGGCAATCGCGTTAATGAACGAACAATTGGCCGGGGTAGACAGCGAACTTGCCCGCCTTGATTCCCTTGAAGCGCTGAGCGATGAACAGCGGACGGTTATGGAAGATCTGCGCCGCCAGCAGGATGAATACCGCGTTAATTTGTCAAAGGCGCAGGCGGAGCGGGCGCTGATAATTGCCGAATCAAATCAAAAAGAAGCGCAGCTGCGCGAACGGCTTTTGGAACAACAGCGGGCGAACGTTCAAAGTTCCGCCGAGGTCGAAGCCGCCGCCGCCGAACTTGCGCTTCTTTCCAGGGATCGCGAAAAGAACGAATTTGTTGAAACGCAGCTTAACGCCCTGTTTTCACGGGCCGGCAAATATATCGAGGACGGTCAATACCGTGACGCGCGGGACACCATTTCCCTTTTAAAGGAATTTTTACAAACGCCGGCGTTTGACGAACTGCGCGCGTTTCGCTCCCGCAGGGAAAGCGATCTGGCCGCGGTGAACGCGCTGTCCGTCCTTCTTGACGGTATAACAGCGCCGCCGGCAGCTCCTGAAACAGCGGCTTCCACCGAAGAAGAGACCCGTGAAGCGGCGCGGCTGCAGCGGCAGCTTGCCGAAAATACGGCGTCGCTTGGATCAAAAGACGAGGCAATCGCCGGCCTGCAAAAAGATCTTGCCGACGCGCTTGCGCAGGTCCTGGCGTGGGACCGCCAACTGGAAAGCCTTCGGGTTCAGAACGCCGCAAATCTGGAAACAATGGAATCACAGCTAAGAACGATTTCGGCGCTTAACGCCGAAATAGAACGCCTGCAATAAATTGTCCGCCGCGGAAAATAGTCTGGTCCTAAATATAATACATGGGCGACTGGCCGCTCATTTCGGTTATTTGGGCAAGGGTTTTATTGTTGATTACGTCGGCGATCAGGGCGTTAAGTTTGTCGTAGACCATTGCCCGCAGGCATCGCTGTATGGTGCTTTCGCTGTTCGCGGGCGGGGGATCGGCGATAAGCATGTCTCCTTCCAGCACCGATAACACGTCGCCTATGACAATTTCTGACGGCGGGCGGGCAAGCCGGTAACCGCCGGATGACCCTTTAATGGAACTGATAAAACCGGCGCGTTTTAACAGGGGGGAAAGCTGCTCCAGATAACGCGGCGAGATTTCCTGCCGCGCGGCGATGTCGGCCAGGGTGGTCAACACGCCGTTATGTTCGGCAAGATCGATTAAAAAACGCATTCCGTAGCGCCCCCGCGTCGAAATCTTCATATCTGGTAGGCTCCGTTTTCCATGGCGCGGTATGCTTTGGTCAGTTCCGCAAAGGTAAGCGTGTCCGCGAATTTTCTGATTGTTTTATAAAGACTGTCCCAGATTTCGCGCGACGGACAATTTTTTCTGCGCGCGCATGATTTGTCATTTACGCAGTCAACCAAATCCAGCGGTCCTTCAACTTCAAGCAATACATCGGTCAGGGTAATTCGACCGGGCGGTCTTCCCAGGGTATAGCCGCCCTGGGAACCCCGCGTTCCCTTGAGCACTCCTGCCTTGCGCAGCGGAATAAAGAGTTGTTCCAGGTAGCCTTCGGAAATCGAAAGCGCTTTGGCGACAACATGGGTACTGGTAACCGCGGTAGAAGGCAGGAGGCACAGGTAGAGCAGCGCCTCCAGGGAATAACGCCCTTTAGTCGAAATTCTCATGGTCTAGGCTTCCCAAAGCCAGGTTGAAAGATACCGCTCGCCCGTATCGGGAAGAACCGCCACAATCGTCTTTCCCCTGTTTTCCGGTCGTTTTGAAAGCGTCAACGCCGCTTCCAAAGCCGCGCCGGAAGAAATACCAACCAGGATTCCTTCTTTTTTGCCCAGGGCGCGGGCCGCTTCGCCGGCCTTTACCTCGTCCGTTTGATAGATTTCGTCAATAATCGCCGGATCGTAGACCTGCGGTTGAAAACCCGCGCCGATTCCCTGAATTTTGTGCGGGCCGCTTTTTCCGCCGGAAAGCACCGGTGATGCCGAAGGCTCCACCGCAATCACCTTTACCGAGGCTTTTTTTGCCTTAAGGTATTTGCCCGCTCCGGTAACGGTCCCGCCGGTACCGACGCCGCCGACAAGAATGTCTACCGCGCCTTCGGTATCGTCCCAAATTTCGGGGCCGGTTGTTTTTTCGTGCACGGCGGGGTTCGCCGGATTGTTGAACTGCTGGGGTATGTAGGAATTGGGAATGGTTTCCGCAAGTTCTTCCGCTTTTTGGATTGCCCCCTTCATTCCCTTGGCGCCTTCGGTTAGTTCAAGTTCCGCGCCAAGCGCCGACAACAGCTTGCGCCGCTCAACGCTCATGGTTTCGGGCATGGTAAGAATGAGCCGGTAGCCTTTGACCGCCGCCACAAAGGCCAGGCCTATGCCGGTATTGCCGCTGGTTGGTTCAATCAAAACGGTTCCTTCCTTGATTTTGCCCTCTTTTTCGCCCGCCTCAATCATGGCAAGCGCTATCCTGTCTTTAACGCTGGAAAGGGGATTGAAGTATTCAAGTTTTACATAGACTTCGGCTCCTCCTTCGTTAATCTTGTTGATTCTTACCAGGGGGGTTTTCCCGATAAGATCCGTAATTTGGTTCGCACGCATAAGATCCTCCGTGTGCCGGCCTTAACCGTAATATATTAGTAATACACCGTATATACTATGGTATATGCCGCGCTTCTGTCAAGTCTGCGCCATAATCTTCCGGTAGACTGTTTCGTCCAGGGTATACCGCTGCATAAGCAAAAAGGCGCATAAAAAGATAAATGCCGGCAGCGGCCCAATAATTATTCTGATTGCCAATTTAGCGGCCCCGGTTTGTACCGCGTTGGCCGTATACCCTCCAAAACCCAAAATAAGCCCGGAAACAAACACCGACAGCGAGACGCCCGTTTTTGAGATAAAGGTCCAAATTCCGTAGTAAGCGCCTTCCTTTCGTTCGCCGGTAAGGACGGCGTCATATTCCACCGCGTCGGGAACCATCGCAAAGGGCGCGGCATAACTAAAACCCACCCCTGTTCCCGCGTACGCCAGCAGCAAAAGAAAGAGCCTCGGCGAAAGCAAATGTCCGATAGAGGCGACAAGAAGGCAGGCCGAACCCATAATGACAAAACAAATCTGGTAACTGCGCTTTTTTCCAATGTGCTTTGACACCGCCACCGATACGGGAATAAAAATCATGGCGGTAAAAAGCAGTACTGCCAGCGCCAGGGTTGTTGAATCGAGCCCCCAAAAGGAAAATTCAAAGGGATACAAATACTGCATATAGTAGGCAAGTATGCTTTGTAAAAAAGTAATCCCCATCATGTGAAGCGCGTAACTTAAAAAGAGGACGACATAGGGTTTATTGGTAAAAACGGCAAAATAGGTGGCAAAAAAACCTTCGGTGGGAACATTCCACCCCCGTTTTTCGCGTGTGCCAAAAAAGGTGATCAAGGCCGCGATCATGGCGAGCGCCCCCAGTACAAGCCCCATAAGGGACCAGCCTGTTTTGCCGCCGCCCAGCGCCTGCGCCAGGGGAAGAACTGCGGCCGCTCCAATAATCGTGCCAAAGACCGCACAGCCAAAACGGTATCCGTTTAAGCTGGTTCGCTCATGATAATCGCTGGTAAGCTCCGGTGTAAGCGATGAATAGGGGATGTTGAGCACGGTGCTTACCGTATTGACCAGCATAAGGGTTCCGGCGGCCCACAGGGTCAAAAGCAGCGGCGAGGCGACACCGGGCGCGGAAAAGAAAAGCCACATCGAGAGCATCATTGGCAGCGCGCCAAAAAGCAGATAGGGCCGCCGCCGTCCGAAGCGGGTAACGGTACGGTCGGAAATAAAGCCCATGACCGGATCGGTAACGGCGTCCCAGACCTTGCCCGCCATTATCGCCGTCCCCGCCAGACACGCGGTTAAACCCGCGACATCGGTTAAATACTTAAGGCACCAGAAGCCCATCACCGTAAAAAGCATGTTGCCGCCAAGGTCAAAAATGCCAAAACCCAGCTTTTGCGGTACCGAAAGTTTCTTACCAGCCATGGGGATATTGTAGAGTAAATGCGGCGAATTGAGAATAGGCCCCGGCGGCGGACGTAGTATCGGTCAAGACGTAGTATCGGTCAAATTATAGAACATTCAGGAATAAATGTCCCATTCGTTCCGCAGATTCGGGTTTGTGGATTGCCGCTCGATTAAATTCATCGGCAGCTCTATTTTTTCACCTTTTATATCCGATCCGTCGTTGATAATATTAATAAGCATTCTTGCACCCTCTTCGCCCATTCGCTGCTTTGGTATGTTTACCGTCGTAAGGGACGGGTTTATTATTGAAGAAACAAAGATATTATCAAAACCGATGACCTTTACCTGATTGGGGATATCAATATTTTTTTCACACAGGGCTTTGATGGCGCCCACGGCCATAAGATCGTTCTGTGCGAATATGCCGTCAAATTCCATCGCGTTCATCAAAAACTGTTTGGTACAAAGATAACCGCTGACAATGGAACAATCTCCTGTGGTAACATAGCTGCTGGAATAGGGTATACCAGCCCGCTGCAGGGCTGCGCGATAGCCGATCCGCCGGTCTCTTGCCCAGGCGGAAACGGAAGGCCCCGCGATGCTGGCAATTTTCCTGCAGCCCTTGTCAATAAGGTGTTGTGTCGCCATATCGCCGCCGCTGACCGCGTTCAAACTTGCGGAGGGAATGCCATACATGGTCATATCCCGCTGAATACTGACAACGGGAATCTTCTTGCTTTTGTTGTGCAGCCCCTGTAAATAGCGGAAATATTCAAAATCGTCCTCTGCGGCGATTGAATCAATGATAATTCCATCCACATAGTTGGAAATCAGGTTTTTTATATTGATTTTTTCCTGATTAAAACTAAGGTTGGTAGGAAGAAAGATGAGATTATAATTGTGCTCTTCCGCTACTTTTTGTATTCCCTTGATAACCATGGGAAAGAAAATGCTGTCCAACTGGGAAACCACAAACCCCAGCGTCATGGTTTTTTTGCTTTTTAACGCCCTGGCTTTGACATCAACTTTGTAATTCATGGTCTGTACCACATCCAGTACACGGGCTTCTACCGCCGGGCTTACTTTTTTTGTTTTATTTAACACATTTGACACCGTGGCGATAGACACCCCGGCCGCCATCGCCACATCTTTCATATTTACCATAGGTACATATAGATTATACTATGGCGCGTAAAAACACAAGCGGTTAAATATATTATTTTAACTGTAAAAACACTGTATTTTACTGCATAAATAAGAAAAGTATGATAAATTTAAAAAAAATTGTTGTTTTTTACGATTTTATTTGACAAAAAGGGAATTCGTGCTATCATATCATCAAAGATAGATAAACGTTTTACTATGGATTTTATGAATCAGGAGGAAGATTATGAAACAGAGAGCGGTACGGTTTCGCATTGCGCCATTTGTTCTGCTGGCGGTATTTGGATTGGCCGGGGGCTGTGGGGAAAAATCGGGTTCGGCTTTGAAAATTGCTGTTTTGCCCAAAATGGTTGGGGAAAATTACTGGGATGCCGTACAAACAGGCTGTGAAGAAGCGATTGTGGAGTTACAAAGCAGCGGAATCGCGGTAGAAATGATTTATGACGGTCCTCCGCAGGATCAGGCTACAAACCAGCGCCAGGCGGAACTGCTGGAAGGCTGGATCGCCCAGGGGGTGGATGTGATTGTGGCGGCGTCTGTGGACAGCGCGGCTTTAACGCCTACCATGAGAAAAGCGAAAGAAGCGGGAATCACGGTAGTAATGTTTGACAGCGGCGTGGCGCCGGACGCGCAGGATTTGTTTATTGTACAGGTGGTTCCCGACGGTATGGGAAGAGCCGTTCTGGGAGCCGCCGCGGATCAGTTAAAAGCGAAAGGATATGGACCGGGCCGTCCTGCCAACATAGCCATGATGGGTCAGACGAGAACTGATGAAAATATCAATTCATGGATAAACGCCGTACGCAGTCTGCTTGCGGTCGATGAATATAGCTGGATACGGCTGCAGAATGAAAATACGGACATTTATTATCCCGGCGCGGATGAGACCCAGGTTGCCCAGACCGCGTCGACGTTGATAAGCCGCATGGGACCCGGCGCGGATCAGATACAGTGCGCTTTGGGCATGACTTCCATGACGGCTCCGGCTCTTGGCGCCGCTTATGAAGCTGCCGCGCAAAAACCGGACAAGAACAGCATTGTGCTTACCGGTGTGGCTACCCCCAATGCCCTGAACGGTTATATCATGAATGCCGAAAATCCGGTAGAAACGGGAATCCTTTGGAATTGTATGGATTTGGGGTATTTGTCCGTTATGACCGGATACCAGCTAAAGACCGGTGAGATTAAAGTTGATTCACCGTCAATTACAACGCCCCGAATGGGGACCCGCGGGATTGACGACAAGGTTATTGTTTTCAGCGAACCCATGGTCTTTAACAAAGATATCGTTAATAACTTTAATTATTAACGATATCCGATCACCACTTTTAACGGGCTGTTTTTTGGTTAAAACAGCCCGGTATGAGGTGAAATACCGGTGAACAATACCATATTAAAGCTGCATTGTATCGTAAAGTCTTTTCCGGGAGTCACCGCTTTGGACGGAATTGATTTTGAGCTAAAAGCCGGCGAAGTTCACGCGGTATGCGGAGAAAACGGCGCCGGAAAGTCGACGCTGATGAAGGTGATCTGCGGCGTATATCCGCCGGATTCGGGCGGAATTTTTCTGTATGGAAACAAAGAAGATTTCAAAAGTCCCATGGATGTTTATGAAAAAGGCGTAGCTATTATTTTTCAGGAGACCAGCCTTTTTGAAGAGATGACAATACTGGAGAACGTATTTCTTGCGCACGAGATAACGACAAAAGCGGGAAAGATATTTACCGTGCTGGATTATCCGGCCATGCGTAAAAAGATAACGGAAATATTCGAACGATTAAACACCCGGCTTGACATAGACAGCCGTATTCGTGATCTGGGAATGGCCCAGAAGCAAATGGTGGAGATCGCCAAGGCCCTTACCTTTAACGCGCGGATATTAATACTTGATGAACCGACCGCGTCTTTGACGCAGAAAGAAGTAGACGCGCTTTTCGCCATCATCCGTAATCTCAGGCAGGAAGGTCTTGGTATTGTTTATATCAGCCACCGGCTCGAAGAGATATTTGATATTTGCGATCGGGTGACCGTATTACGCGACGGGCGGCGTATTTCCACAAAGGCCGTTAAAGACACAAATAAGGACGAACTTGTAGCTGACATGGCCGGTCATGTCTTAAATGCCGGCGCCCTTGCCGCCGACCGTAAAATCGGCGAAAAAATATTGTGCGTCGATCATCTTTATGATGAGGAACGGCTTACGGATATCAATTTTTATGTAAAAAAAGGTGAAATAGTCGGTTTCGCGGGACTTTCCGGCGCCGGCCGCTCGGAATTGATGCAGACGCTCTGTGGATTCCGGAAAATCAGATCCGGAACGATTACGCTGGAGGGAAAGCAGCTGTCGTTCAGGAACTATAATGACGCGAAAAAAAACGGAATAGCGTATGTATCCGAAGACAGGGGGAAATTCGGAGTAATATTGAAAATGAGCATAACCCAGAATATTACCCTGCCCCAATTAAGCAGCGTTTCGGTTGGGGGTATTCTTTCCCCCGGCAAAGAGAGAAAAATGTCCAATAAATATCTGGAAGAATTGAATATAAAGGCGCCGAATACGGACTTCCTTGTTGAAAACCTTTCGGGGGGAAATCAGCAGAAGGTTTCACTTTCCAGGGCGCTGGCGTTAAAACCAAAAATTCTGATTCTGGATGAACCCACACGCGGGGTAGATGTTAATGCCAAGATGGAGATACACAAAATAATCAGCCTGTTGACCCGCAATGATTTGACTATTTTGCTTGTATCCAGCGAATTGCCCGAATTATTGGATATATGCGACAGAATATATGTTTTAAAGGACGGCAGAATACGGACTTGTTTTGACAGGGAAAACGCCACACAGAAAAAAATATTAAAAGTTGCGCTTGAGGCGGTATAGAGGAATTGAATTGAGAAAACTAAAACTGGCCGGCGAAGCATATTTGGCAATACTCCTGGGCGTAATATTGTTCGCGCTTAAATTATTTGCGAATGACTTTTATAACATGAACAATACGATGAGCATTTTGAACCGGTTCAGCTATCTGCTTATAGCCGCCGTTGGCATGAACATGATTATTATCACATCGAATATTGATATTTCCACAGGGGCGCTTATTTCAATAATTTGTATGGTGTTGGCGGCGGCCGGCAAGCAGGGCATTCTTATAGGGGGATTGCTTCCGATTGCCGTCGTATGCGGCATACTGTTGAGCCTGTTAAACGGTATTATTATTTCCGGGCTCAAGATACCGTCTATTGTCGCAACTTTGGCTACGGCCCAGCTTTTTCAGGGCGGAGTATTGTTCGTGTTTCCGGGATCAATCTATGACCTGCCGCGATCCTTTACATGGCTGTCGTTCGACGCAAAGTTATTTGGTGTAATGCCTGCGAGCGTCGTTGCAATGCTGATTATTGCGGTACTATCCCTGGTTTTTATGCGTTATTCGCGGTTTTCGAAAAAACTGTATGCCGTTGGCAATAATTACGGCGCCGCACGGCTTGCCGGAATAAATGTAAACCGTACTGTTATCAAAACATACGCAATTGCCGGCGCGTTGTTTGGTATTGCCGCGCTTATTATTGCGACTTCCAGCAACAGGGTTACCCCGACAATGGGCGCGGGTATCGAGATGGTTCTAATTGCGGCAGTCGTATTGGGAGGGACAAGTCCCGCGGGCGGGAAAGGCAGGATTGTTGGTACAATTATCGGCGCGTTCATTTTGGCTATTATAACCCCCGCCATCAACTACATGAAAATCAGTCCTGACTGGTCCGATGCGGTAACCGGCGCGATTATTTTGGTCTCAATGGTTGTCAATGCGTTCAATTTTAAAAAGCGCCGAAAAATAAAAATCACCGGCAAAGGCGTATTATGATTGCGTTAAAAAAACGGAAATTCGAATTTAGCTATAATTACGCGCTTTTGATAATATTGGCGGCGTGCGTGCTGTTTATTTCTTCCCAAAATCCCGTATTTTTAAAATCAGGATATCTTTTGAATGTTGTGGTAAAGAATTCGGTGGAAATAGGCTTAATGGCCTTTGCGGCCACCTTTGTTATCATTACCGGCGGAATTGATCTTAGTTGTGGTACCGCGATGATTTTATGCGCGGTAACCGGCGGAATCACCGCCATGCAGATAAACAGCGCCGCCGGGCTGCTGGTAACGCTCTGCATGGGTGTAATCTGCGGTCTGCTTAACGGCGTGACTATCGCCATAGTAAAAGTGCCTCCCATGGTAACGACTCTTTCTACGATGTTTTTATATATGGGAATTGCCCGGGGTATTACAAAAGGCGACAGCGTATATACTTTTGACGCCAGTACCTTTTTGGGAAATGCGGTGATTTTCAGGGTTCCCGTTCAGATATGGATTGGTATTATTATGGCTGTTTTGTTTTGTGTGCTGCTGCACAATTCTTCTTACGGACGCAGAATATATGCCGTTGGATTGAATGAGAACGCCGCCAGATATGCCGGTATTAATACGCCCGGCGCCGTTATATGCGCGTATACCCTTTGCGGTTTAATGGCAGGATTGGCTGCGCTGATTTGGCTTGGACGCTTCAACGCCGTAAAATATGACGCCGGCGCCGTCATGCATCTTAGGGTAATTACCGTGGTAGTTCTTGGGGGAACAAGTATCGCCGGAGGAATAGGAGATATGCGGGGCACAATACTTGCCACGCTCATTCTTGCCACATTGAACAGCGGCCTTACCGTACTCAATATCCCTGTTAATACCCAGACGGTCGTACAGGGAACCGTGCTTTTGCTGAGCCTGATAGTGTTTGAACTTTTAAAGCGAAAAATGCCGGCAAAGAAACGGGCCGAGCGCATGTTTTAATAAAAATTATATCGCAAGGAAGGAAAGAAGTGAGAAAAAGCTATCGTGATGAATTAGTTGGCGTGTTTGGAACGCCCATAGACGAGAATCCGACAGTGGTAATACAGGAAGCCGCGTTTAAAGCCCTGAATTTGCCGTTCCGTTATCTTACCATTGAAGTACGTCCCGAGGATTTGGAAAAAGCAATAGACGGGTTACGGGCGATGAATATGAAGGGCATAAATATCACCATGCCGCATAAAACAAAGGTATTGCAATATTTGGATTACATCGCCGGCGACGCGAGGTTAATGGGCGCCGTAAACACAATTTATGTGAAGGATAAAAAATTGTACGGCGAAAATACCGACGGCAAGGGTTTTTTACTTTCGTTAAAAAACGGGGGAGTAGACACCGTCGGCAAAAAAGTTGTTCTTTTGGGCGCAGGTGGAGTCGCCAGGGCGATGTCGGTAGAATTGGCCGGGGCCGGAGTTTCGCAGATTACCATTGTAAATATTGAAAGGGAACAGGGACAGGAACTTGTCACCCTGTTGAACGAAAATACTTCCATAAAAGCAAATTTTGTATTTTGGGATACGGAATACAAAGTACCCGAAGATACGGATATGCTCATTAACGGTACTTCTGTTGGCTTGTATCCAAACACAAATCAGAAACCGAATATTGACTATAGCACGATTAAAAGGAATATGATTGTATGCGATGTCATCCCAAACCATCCTCATACCCTGTTTATCCGGGAAGCCGAAAAACGCGGCTGCAGAACATTTGACGGACTTACCATGATTGTAAATCAGGGAGTGCTGGGTTTTCGTTTTTGGACGGGAATGGATGCACCGGTGGATGTTATGATGGACGCGTTGAAAAAGGAATTCGGGATTATTTGATTTGATTTGCGGTAGAGAAGATTAGACCCGCCGTAAATTAACCGCAAAGACCCGGCGGCCTTTGCGGTTAAAAATTCCCCTGAACGGATACTGCTATAAAATCAGGCTTAGCACAAAAATACCGGCCATGGCGCAGATACCTTCTATCAATGTCGCCATTGTCTGGGTTTTGTAGCCCTGGTCGGGAGTCATGTTGCCAAAGTTGGTAACAACCCAGAAATAGGAGTCGTTTGCGTGCGACACGGTCATCGCGCCCGCGCCTATCGCCATTACCGTTAAGGCGATGCGAACCGGCGATTCCAGTCCCAGCACCCCAAGAAGCGGCGCGACAATTCCAGCCGTGGTAACCAGGGCCACCGTCGAGGAACCCTGCGCCGTTTTAAGGATCGCCGAAAGAATAAAGGGAAAGAAGATGCCGATAGTGGCGATTGACTGCGCGTTGGCGGTAATGTAACTTACCAGCGAGGTAGAAGCGATTACCCGGCCCAGTACGCCGCCCGCGGCGGTAATAAAGAGAATGGGACCGGCAATCTTGAGCGTCTCGTTCGTGGTCTCGTAGAATTTATCAAGTTTTTTTGCGGCGGCCATTTGATAGACCGCAAAAAGGACGCCCGCGCCAAGCGCGATAATGGGGGTTCCCAGGAAGCTCCATATCTGCAGGGGGAGCCCGGTAAATTTTGCCATTGACGCAATTGAACCCATCGCCATAAGCAAAATTGGCACGACGATTGGCGCCAGCGAAATAAATCCGTTGGGGAGCGTTCCATATTCGGCTATTAGTTCCTCGTAGCTTTTTGAGGATTCAAGCAGTTCCTTGTCTTCGTTTGACTGCACCTTTTTACCGATAGCCTGGGAAAAGAGGATGGACCCAATAAGAGCCGGTATGGAAACAAGCGCGCCCAATCCCATAACAAGCAGCAAATGGGTTCCTGCGGCTTCGGCGCCGCCAAAGAGGGTGTTGGCCGCCGCGATGGGCCCCGGCGTAGGGGGAATAAACACGTGCGACGCGTAGAGTCCGGTGGAAAGCGCGACCGTCATCGCCACCGAACTTACCTTTGTCCGCTTGACCAGCGCTTTACGAATGGGGTCCAGAATTACAAAACCCGAGTCGCAGAATACGGGAATGGATACAACCCAGCCCATGATCTGCATCGCGAGCACCGGGTGTTTTGGCCCCAGCGCTTTTACGACCATTTCTGCAAGCTTAAAAGCCGCTCCTGTTACTTCAAGAATCGTGCCGATAAGCGCGCCAAGGATGATGACGATACCAATGCTCGTAAAGGTACCCGAAAAGCCCGCGCCGATTACATTGGCAATGCCCTGGGTAACTTTGCCGTCTTCGCCTGTTACATTTACCAGCGGAATTCCCGCAGCAAGTCCAAAAAGCAGCGACACCGCCATAATCGCCAGAAACGGATGAATCTTGAATTTGGAAATAGCAAGAATCATTACGATAATGGTGACTACAAAGAGACCGATTAGTACGGAACCTGTCATAAAAGCCTCCAATTTTTTTTAACTCCGTTTACAACGGGTACCCCATGGTATGCTTTTGGCGGAACTTGTGCAAGATACCGTACGGCGATTCATTTTCTCTTTTTTCTATCCTTTTCACTTTGTGCCCTTCGCGCCCTTCGCGGTTAAATTTCTTTTCCGATCTTTTAGCCCTAATCAGCCCCTGGTCAAATTCGCGACTTTCTGTTTATATATTTTTTCCAAAAGAAAGGCTCCGGCAATTGCCGAACCGCACTCCGCCAAAACAAATGCCCACCATATCGTATTCAGCGTAAAAAATTTCGCGAAAAGATATAACACCGGTAAAAGTATCACTACCACACGGCAAAGGGTAATAATGAGCGAAAACATACCGTTTCCAAGAGCATTATAAACGCCCTGGGCGACAAGCGTAAACGCTACAAAAATAAAACTTAAACTGATAACACGCATTGTAACGATACCAATAGACATAAGTTCTGCGGAAGCGTCAAACACCGTAAGTATTGGAGCGGCTAACAGGTGCATAATCGCAATGCCGATTACCATAATTGCCCCGGCATAGAGCATACCATATTTAATCGTTTCATCGACACGCTTTTTGTTTCTTGCTCCGTAGTTAAAGGCCGCCATCGCAATAACGCCGTTGTTCACGCCGAAGGCGGGCATGAAAATAAAATTTTGTACTTTAATATAAACGCCAAATGCGGCAACAACCGTCGATGATATTTTTATCAAAATGAAATTTACGCCGAAGGCCATCACGGAATTAAGCGCCTGCATAATAATTGCCGGAATGCCTATTTTATAAATTTCCGCAATCATTTTTCCGTTTGGACGAATCCCGCGAAACTTAAAATGAATTTCGCCGTTTTTCGTCAGGTTGAAAAATACGGCGATACCCAAAGCAATAATTTGTCCGGCAACGGTCGCAATTGCCGCGCCCCGCGCCCCCATTGCGGGAAACCCAAACAGGCCGAAAATCAGAATAGGGTCAAAGACGATATTAAAACACGCGCCAACCAATTGTGATACCATGGAAAGTCCGGTTTTCCCGGTAGACTGGAGGAGCCGTTGAAAAGCGATTTGTCCGCTTGCGCCGAATGAAAAGATCATACAGACAGAAAGATAATCAACACCGTATTGCACGATTTCGCGGTCATTGCTTTGCCACGCAAAATATGCCCTTGCGAGGAACAAGCCAAAAGCCAGAAACACAATATACGAAACAAGGGCAAGAAAAATACCGTTATACGCGGCGCTGTCCACGTTCTTCTGGTTTCTTTCCCCAAGACTCCGCGACAGAACTGCGTTAATACCGACCGCAGTGCCGACCGTAATAGACACCACCAATAATTGAATGGGAAACGCCAGGGAAACGGCGGTTAGTGCTTTTTCGCTGACGTGTGAAATAAACAAACTGTCAACAACATTGTAAAGGGCTTCAAAGAGCATTGACAA
>JAIRYT010000104.1 GCA_031267675.1 Treponema sp.
AAATCTCCTCCCAGCGAATAAATTCGCAAGCTGCGCAGCAGCTTGGCGCGGATTGACCTTTAGGTCAATCCGGCTTCACTTAGGCCGTAGCTTTCGGACTGCGTGTTGCCCCGGGGTTCTACATGAACCATAATGTCAAACACGCCTTCAATCCGGTTTTTTACCGCGTCCTCGACCTTACAGGCGATTTCGTGGGCCTCCCGTATGGTAAGATCGGGGTCTACTTCGATATCCATGTCAATGTCCCAAAAACCGGCGATGCGGCGCATTCGGGTACGATGGGGATGACCGGCTTCGGGCACCGAACGGACCGCGTCAAAAAGGGCGCGGTAACTTTCATCCCTGGCGGAACCGTCCATTAACTCGGCGTTGGCCCCAAAAAAAATGCCGGCGGCGTTTTTAATCACCCAGATACCTACCAGCATCGCCGTGATCAAATCAATCGCGCCAATCTTAAAGAAGACCGCACAGAACAGGCCCGCCAATACGCCCGCGCTGGTAATTACATCGGCGGCCATATTTTTGGCGTTCGCCTTGAGCATTTCGGAATGCGCTTTTTTGCCAAAAAGATACTGGGTCCAGGACAAAAGAATTTTTCCCCCTATGGAAACACCGGTCGCCATAAGCGCCAGCATTCCCGGCACTTCTTTTACCGGGCCCGAAACAAGGCCTTTTACCGAATTTAAAATAAGCTGCGCGCCGGCAAAAAATAAAATCAGGGAAAGCATTGCCGTCGCCACGGTTTCAGCCCTTCCGTGACCCCAGGGGTGGCCCTTGTCGGCGGGGCGCGAAATTACCACCGCCACCACCAGCGTTACGACCGAGATAAGCACGTCAAGCATCGAATCAATGCCGTCTCCTACGACGGCAAGGCTTTCCGCGGCAATACCGGAAAAAATTTTAAGCAGCGAAAGAACCAGATTGCCGCCAAGGGCCGTAATTGAAGCAAGCCTGATTACGCGGCCGCGTTCGCGTGAATCGGGAATGGTTTGTTTGTTTTGCCGGGTATCAGGCATTACATTGTTCATAAAACGCGATAGCGCGGTGTTTAATAAAGGTATCCACAACGCGGTTGGGAAGCATCCTTTCCCTTGGAATAAAACCCCCCGCCATATTATCGTGACCGCCGCCTATACCGCAGCCTTCCACAATGTGGTGAACCAGACTGTTTGCCAGCACGTCGCGCCGCGTGCTCCGCACCGAAATTTTTATGCCGCTGTCCCGTTCTACATACGCGACGACAATTTCTATGCCCGCGACGCTTATGACAATATCGCCGGCGGCCCCAAGCAGGGAATCGTTCACATGCTGTAAGCGTAAAAAACCCAGTTCGTCATAAATTTCAACCGTATTAAACGCTTCCGCGTACAGCTTTAAATCATCCGCAGCAATATCGTTTCCCTTAAGTTCTACAATCATGTCGATATTGGACATGCTGTACAATTTATAGAACATGTTAATGTCAAGGTCCGATGCGCCCCGCGTCAGGTTATCGGTATCCATAAAAATTCCGTAAAGAAGCGCCGTGGCAATGCCCTGCGGAACGGCGATATTGTTTTCAAAAAAATACTCCGCGACAATTGCGCTGCAGCTTCCTACATTGGGTCTGATATCCTCGAAGCGGTAGCCGTTATTGCCCCGGTATTCATGGTGGTCAATGGAAGCTACCTCGTCGGTGGGAAGATCGGTAATGTTGGCGTTTCCCTTTTGCGCGTCAACCAGCACCGCCCAGTCTTCGGTTCCCAGCGTCAGCGCGTCTTTTGCCTGAATCATCGGCACATTGAACATTTCGAGCATTCGCAGCGAGTTTGCCTTTTCGATTTCCTGATCGTATACAATTGCCAGCTTTTGAATTCCCCGCTGGGAAAGCAGGTAATACATTCCCAGGCTTGACGCGATAGCGTCAGGATCGGGCACATTGTGAGGCTGAATAAACACCTCGTCCGGAGCGTCTTTAAGGATATCTACCAGTGTGTCAAGTTTCGTCATACCCCAGTATAGCCCCACTGCGGCGGTGATGGCAAGGAAAACTATACGGCCCGGCGCCAGCGCAGCCAATGCGAAAAACCATACAACACAAAGGCCAGAGCCGAAGGAATGCCCAGCAGGGCCGAAGCGGGAATGCCTTCAATCCCCTGAAGGATCGAACTAAAACGCTCGGCCAGCGCAAAAACAAGCGCGGCGGCCAAAACGCCGACGGGATTGCGAAAACCCAGGTATACGGCGGCAAGGCTCATCCAGCCGCGCCCCGCTACCCCGCCCGGCGTATACGCGCCGACACGCTGGCTGATCGAAGCGCCCGCCAGCGCGGCAAAAAAGGCCGCCGCCGCCCAGGCGCCTTCCCAGTAAATGCCCGGCTGTATGCCCCGTTCGCGGGCGGCCAGCGGCGAAACCCCCGACGCGCGCAGGGCAAGCCCCCAGCGGGTGTATTTGATAAAAACAAAGGCGGCGGCTACCGCCAGCAGCGCAACAGTAATGGAGGGAAAGTGCCCCGAGGGAGCAATGCCGCGCACCACGCCCTTTGTCCCGAACCATACTGTTGAAAGCGTGTTGATAAGTCCCTCCGCGGCAATATTAAGCGCGATGCCCGAAACAAAGGGATTTGCGCCTGTTTTACGTACAAAACGGGCAAGCGCCCAGCCGCACAACGAAGTCATACACGCGCAGAGGACAAAGCCCAGCAGCACCGAACCTGTTTTTACGGCGATAATCCACGCAAAAAACGCGCCCATATTGATAAAACCTTCCATAAAGGTTCCCACTACTCCCGCAAATTCGGTAAAAAGCGCTCCGATTGACGCAAGAATCAGCGGGGCCGCCGAGTACAGCAAGTTTGAAAAAAAATCGCTCATCTTCCCTCCGGGGAATAATGCTGCTTTCCCTTAAGATAGCGGCTGCCAAACGGAAGGGCCGCCAGCAGCATTGCCGCCGCCTGGATAAAAGACGCTGTTTCCAGATTAAACCCCGAAGAAAAAAGCGCGGCGTCGGAGCCGGCCTTTAACGCGCCAAAAAAAAAGGCGGTAGGAATTAGGGCAAGCGGCTCGGTACCGGCGATCAGGGCTACCGCCATGGCGTTCCAGCCAAGGCCGCCCGAAAAACCCAGGTGACCCATGCCGTAGGTTCCCGCCACCGCAAAAAAACCGGTAAGACCGGCGAACATTCCCGAAACACTCATCGCCGGAATAATGTGTTTTTCCGCCGTAAGTCCGCCAAAGCGCGCAAGGTCTCCGGCTATGCCGCAGATGCGGTAACGGTATCCGGCGGCGGTGTGATTTCTAAATATATGGGCGGCGGCAATCAGCAATAAGGTCAGGGGAAATGAAATGGAAAGCGATGAAGGCGGCAGCAGCGCGGGAAGCGCCGCCGTAAAGCGTTTTGTGGCAAGAAGATTCCCCTGCGGGTTGCGCAGCGGAAACGAGATAAGCCAGTCGCCGGCAGGCGTAAGCGCCGCGCCAAATAAGAATGTGCTGATCATCTCGTTTACGCCAAGCCGCCTGCGAAGCAGCGCCGGTATGCCGCTTATTACGCCGCCCGTCAAAGACGCGCCGGCCGCGGCAAGCAAAAGAACAGGCGCGCCTCCCAACGGCAAACAGAGCAGGGCGGACGCCGCGACGCCGCCCAAATATATCTGCGCTTCGCCGCCCAAATTAAAACAGCCGCCGCCAAACGCGGTGGCCGCGCCCAGCGAGGCGGCAAGGAGCAGGGTAATGCTGTCCAGGGTATTGCCAAAAAACCACAGGCTGGTCCAGGGCTGAATAAAAAACGCGCGCAGAATTCCCAGGGGGTTTCCCCGTTGAAAAAGCGCCGAAACAACAATAAGCATAACGGGAACAAGCAGGGCGGTGGACAGTACAATGATCACGCCGCCGTATTTTTTTAAAAAATACGCCCGGTACCATGCCCGCACCCGGCGGGAAACAGGATGAATCATGCGCCTACCATTGCCTTTACCATAATGTCGCGCGGATTTTCCGCATCAAGCGGAATACCCGGCGAAAGCTTTCCGCCCTGCAAAACCCGTATTTCGCCGCACAGCGATAAAAGTTCGTCACAATCGCTTGAAAAAAGTAAAATTCCCCCGCCGTTTGCGGCGCGTTCCGTCAACACGCGGGAAAGCCGTTTACAGGAGCGCCGGTCCAGATTACGCCCCGGTTCCGCCAGCACCAAAAGCGCCGTATCTTCCGCGTATTCACGCATTAGCAGCATGTTTTGCAACTGCCCGCCCGAAAAAGCGGCGCCCGGCGCCCGGTACAGGTGATCCGGCACCGAGGCATACTTCATAATGCGCGCCGTCCATTCGCGCAGGGCTTTTTTGCGCAAAAAGCCGTATTTTTTTAACCGCCGGTGCGCGTGAATCACCATAAGCATTTCCAGCGGCAGCGCCGCCCCTTCGTTCCTTGCGCCAAGATATGCCCCGCCGGCCCGGCGAAAATTGAGCGGAGTGCGTTTTTCAACAGCGTTTCCGTTTACCTTGTACCTTCCCGTTGAGGGAAGGAATCCCGCTATTGCAAGTTCAAGTGTTTCAATGCCGCTGTCGCGTACACCGGCAATTCCCAAAATGGAGCCCCGGCGCAGCTCAAGATCAACGCCCCGTATCAGGGGCCGGCCGCTCACCGCCACGGTAAAATCGTTTAATTCAAGAACAGCCGCGTTGTTTTTTACGGCGGCGGGTTTTACGGTCTGCGCGGCGGCTTCTTCGTTTCCAAAAATCAGGCTGCTTAGGCGTGTTTCGCCTGTTTTAAAATCGCCGCGCGAAAGAACGGCGGCGGTTTTTCCCCCGCGCAGAACGGTTATTCTGTCGGCAATGCTGATCATCTCTTCCAGTTTGTGCGAAATAATCACCACGGTTTTACCGTCTTCTTTTAGCTTAAAAAACAATTCAAAGAGATTTTGGGTTTCCGCGAGGGTGAGCGCGGCCCCCGGTTCGTCAAAAACAAGGCAGCGCGTATCGCGCAGCAAAAGCGCGAGCGCGGAACTTTTTTGTATTTCGCTTACGGTAAGATCGCCTGTTTGTTTTTTTAGCGGTACATGAAAACGCCATTTTTCATTTAGTCTGGCGACGCGCAAAAAGAGCGCTTTTTTATTCATGATAATCTCTGTTTTTTTTATCGCGCCCAAAATACAGTTTTCCCATACGGTAAAACCGGGCACCAGATGGGGATGCTGGGGAACCATGCCTATGCCGGCGTTCAGCGCCTGATCGGAATTGTAAAAAACACGGCGTTTGCCGTCAACGTATATTTCGCCGGAAGAAGGCCGCATAAAACCGGCCATAATATGCATAAGCGTCGATTTGCCCGCACCGTTCTCGCCGGCCAGCGCGTGTATCTCGCCTTTACGCAGCTGTAAATCCGCGCCGCAAAGGGCGGTAACTCCGTTTGACGAAAAATATTTATGGACGCTTCGCAGTTCTACCATTTTAGTTTTAGCCGCCGGGGAGCAAAAGATCGCCGGAATGAATCCGCTTAATCATCAGGGCCTGTTTTTCCCTTACCGCAAAAGAAAGCGCGGCGCGGTAACGGGGATCATCCTGAATAAAATCCACATAGCCGTCTTTAACGCCAACCGCTTCCGCCTTTCCAAAGGGCAGTTCGCCTTTTAGATAGCGCATTGTCTGAAAATACGCGGCCTCCTCCTGACGGAGCACCGCGCTGCCGATAACGGTTCCCGGACGCACGCCGTATCCGTTTACGTCAAACCAAACCACTTTTGCGCCGAGGTTTTCCGCCGTCTGCACCACTCCCTCGTTTGCGCTGCCGGAAACACAAAGAATTACGTTAACCCCGCGCGCTATAAGGTCGGCGGCAAGTTCCCCGGCTTTAACGGCGTCGAACCAGTTTCCGACAAGGCGGAATTCAACCTGAAACAGATCGTTGACCGCCTGCGCGCCTTCAAGATATCCGGGAAGTATTATCTGGTTCATCACCGGGTATTCCTGCGCGGCAATAAGGCCTATGCGCCGTTCGCCGTTCATTTCTTCTGTTTGAAGCGCGGCGATATAACCGGCCATGTACGCCTGTTCCCGCTGGTTATAGCGCATCGAATATACGCTGCTGTTGCCTTCAAGTTCCCCGTCAAGAAGCAAAAAACGCTGATAGGGGAATTTGGCGGATACGTTATTGACAATTACCGGCAGCGAAGGATTTGACGAAACAATTAAATCATAGGAACGCGAGGCCGCCATAACGCTTACTTTTGTTTCCCATTCCGCCTGATTGTAACCGCCTTCGATCACCAGGACACGGGCTTCTTCACCGGAGGAGGCAAATTCTTCAACCGCCTTTTGAACGCCGGAAGCAAGCATTTCGTATACGGCGCTCCCTGACAAAACGCCGGGAATAAACACCCCTATGCTGTGTGTGGTCCCGGTCCCGGAAGCATCTCCTTGCTCCCCACCACACCCCATACAAAGCAACGCACTAAATAGATACAGATACAGATGTCGATGCAGACGATGCGAAAAAATGGAACCTGCTTTCATGACAACCCCCTGACCTGCCGCAAAACGGCTATTCGGGGTTTACAGAACAAGGAGCGGAGCGCTGCCGCCATTTTCTTCCGTCCGGACTGTAACCGTCGGCGCCGGAATTTCACCGGACTCGGCGGTTTGCGAAAAAACCACAAACCGTTCGCGGGCTATACCGCCGGTAGGGAATTGGACCATATCAAGCCCTCACCCGACCCCGAAAATTCTTCGATGCTACTACTACCATTATAGTATAGATTACGGCTGCATTTTATGTCAATGCGGTATCCACTCAAACCGGTTGCCGCCGCAAACGGTACAAAAAGCCCGATGCGGCTTATTCCACGACGGCAATGGCCCGCGCGTTTGCGACTCCGGGGCGGAGATCGTACCGCGTTCCGTCTTTCCAGTAACAGGCTCTGTGAACGTCGTTTCCCGCCACATACACCGAGCCCCCGCTACGGCGATGGAGGAAGCGTCGGCGTATAAGGGGTCGCCGGAAACGGGGAGGTCATACTTTGTCCCGTCTTTCCAGTAACAGGGGATCGTTTTGCGTTTTCTGTAATAATTTCCCCCCACGTAGACCGAGCCGGAACGGGGTTTCCCGAAAAAAAGTTTCATGATGGATACAAGCGTAGCGTGATTTTGGGGGCCTGTAAATTATGTTAAAGATCTTCGGTGGAACCGCTCTGGAGGTTTTTGAGGTAAAAATCAAGGGCGGTAAAACGAAGGGAAACGCTTTCATCGTTTGCCTCGCCGGCCTTGCGTGATTTAAGTACTTTTACCAAATTTTCAACAAGCTGCGAGCCGTTCTTCATCCCCTGGGCCGCCGCCGGCGCGGCAAAGGACCCAAGTTCGCCGATTGTCCCGTCGTCAACCGCGTCAAAAACGGCGGGGAATTTTCTTAAAACAGCCTGAAGCTGCGCCTGTATTTCTTCTATGGGCATTGTATGACCGCCTTCTTTAAAAGTATACCACCTCCCCCGCCCCATAGCAATAGCCGGCCCAAAACCAACAAGCCCGCCGCAGGCGTTCCCGGAGCATGGACGCTTTGCGGCGAATCAAAACCACAGAACAGGTTCGCGCCTTTGTCAATAGCCAAAACAAGTTTTTTTTGCGGGACGACGCCGTAAATTGGTTTACTCAAAAAAAAATCTTTGCCGTATTTTTTTGATCCAAAAAAATAAAATGAATTATTGGAATATTTATTGCGGCGGGCGGCAAAGGAATAACTGCCAAAATATGGTAACAATTTTGTTATATGGATACAAAATAGTGCGTACTTTACAGATAAAAAAAACCGTGATATTTTTAACCACCATTGCGATTTTATATAAAATTATATGAAATTATGCAAAATTACATGGAGGAATCTTTACATGCCCAGCAAATACAGGGTGGAAATGCGGAATATCCTAAAACATTACGGCGGTACTCTGGCGTTAAACAAATTTTCTTTTAAAATTCTCCCGGGCGAAATACACGCGCTTGTCGGAGAAAACGGCGCGGGAAAATCAACGCTGGTTAAAATATTATCCGGCGCGGTTCAAAAAGATTCCGGCGACATTTTTATTGACGGCGAAGCGGTAGAAATAAACTCTCCCCGCAGGGGAAAGGAATTGGGGGTTAGTATTATCTATCAGGAATTTGCCCTGGCCCAGGATTTAACCGTTGCGGAAAATATCCACATAAACAGCCTGGGAAACGGCGGGGGCCTGGTAAACTGGAACGCGCTGAACAAAAAAGCCGCCGATATTATCCAAAGCACCGGAATAAAAATTGATCCAAAGGCAGTGGTTAAAAATTTAAGCGTCGCGTACCAGCAGGTGGTGGAAATAGCAAAGGCGCTTTCAGAAAATTCCCGCATTTTAATATTGGACGAGCCTACGGCGGTATTAACCCCGCAGGATGTCAGCCGGCTTTTTGAAATACTTTTTAGGCTCAAGGAAAAAGGGGTAAGTATTATTTATATCTCCCACCGCCTTGAAGAAGTGTTTCAGATTGCCGATGTCATTACGGTGCTTCGAGACGGGCAGACAACCGGCACCCACAAAAAAAGCGAATCGTCCATTGGCAGAACCATGGAACTAATGGTTGGCAGGGAATTAACCACGCTCTTTCCCCGGCGAAAAAATTCTATCGGCGGCGAAATTATGCGGGTAGAAGATTTTAGCTCCCATAAATTCAAAAATATTTCCTTTACGGTACACAAGGGCGAAGTAATCGGCTTTGCGGGCCTGGTAGGAAGCGGAAGAACAGAAGTCGCCCGCGCGATATTCGGAGCGGATAAAAAACAAAGGGGCAGAATTTTTTTGGACGGCAAAGAAAAAAATATTGATTCGCCGCGGACGGCGGTGCAAAACGGAATCGGCCTGATACCGGAAAGCAGAAAAACAGACGGGTTAATTCTTTCCATGTCGGTACGCGAAAATATCTCGTTCGCGAACCTTAAAAAGGTGACAAACCGTTTTGGCTGGTTAAACAAGGGCAGGGAGGTTGACGTCGCCCTTGATTTAGTCCGTTCCCTGGGAATACGAACAAGCGGCGTTAACGCGCCGGTAATGAGTTTAAGCGGCGGCAACCAGCAAAAAGTGGTTCTTGCCAAATGGTTTAACACCAAAAGCCGGGTAATTATCCTTGACGAGCCTACACGGGGCGTCGACGTAGGAGCAAAGGTAGACATTTATGAATTGATCAATAATTTTGCCGCGTCGGGACTTGGGGTAATAATAATTTCCGCCGAAATGGTAGAACTTATCGGCATGTGCGACAAAGTTTATGTATTTAACAACGGCGAAATCCGCGGGGAACTGGTAAAACCAAATATTACCGAACAGAATATTATGCAGATGATTATAGGAGGAAGCACAAATGAGTAGCACAAAACAGGGCATTGGATCGTTAAGGGCAATACATCTTAATCCGGTAAATTTGCTGGTTAAATACAACACCGTGCTGATTTTCGTGTTATTGATAATTATTTCAAGCATTATCTCTAATTCGTTTCTTACGTTTAAAAATATTTCAAATTTGCTGCGGCAAAATTCCGGCATCGCAATCGTAAGCATGGGAATGCTGCTTGTAATTTTGACCGGCGGCATTGATCTTTCGGTGGGCTCCGTGGTCGCCCTGGGCTGTGTTCTTGCCGGGTATTTTTTACAAACGTTTCCGCTGGCTGTGGCGCTCCTTTTTACCATGCTGGTATGCATGCTTTCGGGCATCGGCGCCGGATATTTTGTCGCCTTTCGAAAGGTAGCCCCCTTTGTAGTTACGCTGGCCTTTATGACCATTTCGCGGGGAATCGCGTTTATTATTTCAAAGGGCACGCCCATCCGAATTTTGAACCAGTCGGTTATTGATTTTGGCCGGGGAACCCTTTTGGGGCTGCCCTGTCTCGCGTATATCGTACTCGGCGTCTTTATTGTTTTTGCGATTGTTTTAAAATTCACCGTTTTCGGGCGGCTTATTACCGCCATCGGCAGCAACGAATCGGCGGTCAGGCTTTCGGGTATAACGGTTCCGGCGTATAAATTCAGCGTGTATATTATTTCCGCCGTTGTATGTTCCTTTGCGGGAGCCATCAGCGCTTCGCGGGCCGCCGTCGGCTCCCCCATTGTGGGAACGGGAATGGAACTTGACGCAATTGCAAGCGTCGTTATCGGCGGCGCCTCCCTGTCCGGGGGAAAGGGTTCCATTCATAACACGCTGCTGGGGGTTTTTATTCTTGGAATGATAGGAAACATCATGAACCTGATGAATGTCGCGGCGTATCCCCAGCAGGTTATTAAAGGAGTAATTATTCTTGTGGCGGTGCTTTTGCAGGGCGCCGAGGAAAATAAAGAAAAGTGACATAAAAAGAAACGCGGCTTCAAAAACATTTTTATGTTTTAAGCAATATTTTAATCGGAGGTTTCAAGATGAAACTGTCAAGGAAAGTGTGGATACTGGCATCGATTATCCTTATCGGGGCTCTAATCGCCGGTTGTTCAAACTCCTCGTCCGGCGGCGCCGGTGGGGCTGGAACGCAAAGCACAATTGCGCTGTCGGATTTATCCATAGGTCTTTCAATGCAGACCATGGGAGGACCGTATTTTGTGGCTCAGTCCAATGCTCTGGAACGATTATGCAAGGAAAAGGGCATTACGTTCTATTCGGTGGACGCGGGCGGCAACATGACCAAACAGTTGTCGGATATCGAAGACCTCCTGGCCCGGGATATTGATGTGCTGGTAATCAATCCTACCGATCCCAAGGGATTAATTCCAATAACCGAAACGGCGACCGCCCAGGGAGTATCGGTATTCATCATGGATAATTCCATTGATCTCGCCGCCTCTTATGTTTCCATGATTCAGTCAAATAATCTTGACCTTGGAGAATTAACCGGCGTGTGGTTTGCCCAGCAGATGGGCAATCAGGAAATCAGGCTGGGAGTGTTGAGCGGAAACCAGGGCAACCTTCTTGGCGTCGACCGGCGCATTGGCGTGGTAAAGGGTATCGTAGAAGAACAATTACGCGCCCGCAACAGCACCAATTTTAGAATCGTTACCCAGGGCTGGGGCAACTGGTCGCAGGAAGGCGGACTGGCCGCCGCGGAAGACATGCTTCAGGCCGCGCCAAACATGAACGCGCTGGTCGCGGAAAACGACAGTATGGCCCTTGGCGCCTTGATGGCTATCGAAAGCGCCGGAAGGGCAAGCCAGATAACGGTGTTTACTCCCGCGGACGGACAAAAAGAAGCCCTGGAATTAATCAAGGCGGGACGTTACGGAGCCACCGGCCTTAATGATCCGGCGGCGGTTGCGGCGCTGACACTGGACACGATCATTAGTTATGTTTCGGGAAATCCGGTACAAAAACTTATTAATACGGTCCCCGCGGTTATAACCCGCGACAATGTAGATCAGTATTACAATCCCAACAGCGATTTTTAGGTAGTAGATGTTCACGGGGGTTTTGGCTCCCGTGAACCGGCAAAAATTTTGTTGCCCCGCAGAAGACTGCGGCGGAAAAGGATGTGCATAATGAAAATGTTTATCGGCGGAAAAGCGGTCGATGCGGAAGACAATAAAACAATTGACGTGTTAAATTCCGCCACCCAGGAAAAAATTGACACCGTTCCCGGCGCAGGCCCCGGCGACATTAAAAGGGCCATAGACATTGCCCAAAAAGGAAAAAAAATATGGGCGGCGGCGCCGCTGTACGAACGCGGCAGGATACTGCTAAAGTGCGCCGGCATACTGGAAGCACACGCAGAAGAACTGTCTGTCATGCTTAGCACCGAAATGGGAAAAATAATACGGGAAGCCCGGGGCGAAGTTGACTGCGCGGTTGAAATTCTGCGGGGATATGTAGAAAAGGCAAAACATTTTTACGGCGAAACCATGACCACCGAAACCCAGCCCGGCTGCGTGAATGATATTATTTTTACGCGCCGGGAACCGCTGGGAACGGTGGCATGTATCGCCCCCTTTAATTATCCGGTAGAACTTTGCATGCACAAAGTAGCTTCCGCGTTAAGTGTCGGAAACAGCGTTATTGTCAAACCTGCCACGGATAATCCCCTTACCCTGATCCGTATTACCGAACTTATGCTAAGCGGCGGCGTACCCGGCGAAGTTCTGCAGATAATTACCGGCCCCGGCAGCGCGACCGGAAAATACCTGATCGAAAGCGGCTCTATCAACGCGGTCAGTTTTACCGGAAGCACCGAAGTCGGACAGGAAATCGCCAGGGCTGCGGCGGGAACCCTTAAGCATCTCTTTCTGGAACTGGGCGGCAATGATCCCTTTATTGTTTTTGAAGACGCGGATATGGAATTGGCGGTTAATGAATGCGCCGCCGCCCGCATTCAAAACGCGGGACAAACCTGCTGCTCGCCAAAACGCTTTCTTGTCCAGAACAGCATTAAGGATGAATTTGTTTCGCGCCTTGTTGAGCGGCTTAAAAAAGTGCGGACCGGGAGCCCCCTGGATGAAAACACGGATTTGGGATCCCTTATTAATCCCAAAGCGGCGCTGGAAGTACAAAGACAGGTTGAACTTACCCTTGCGCAGGGCGCGGAATGTATTTACGGCGGTGCCCTGAGCGGGCCAACCTACTATGATCCCACCGTTTTGGTAAATGTACGTCCCGATATGGATATTAGCCAGGGTATGGAAGTTTTTGGACCGGTAATACCTATTCTGGGTTTTGACACCGAAGAAGAAATGCTTAAAACAGCCAATAACACCCCCTTTGGGCTTAACGCCGGCGTATTGACAACCGACATGAAGCGGGCGTTCCGGGTGGCGGCGGCTCTGGAGTGCGGCAGCGTCGTCATCAACGGATCGGGAAATTACCGCAATATTGACCAGCCCCACGGAGGGCGAAAACTTACCGGCCTGGGACGGGAGGGAATATGCTGCACCCTGGAAGAAATGACCCAGCCCAAGGCCTATATTCTTAAGGGGGTTTTAAGCAAATAACCGCCGTTTACCCCCTCCGTTACCGGTATTTGTCTTGTGTTTTGGGGGGTCTGGGTTTATACTGCTTTATCGGTGGTTATACCCGGCACAAGGGGGATGTTTATGGCAATTCAGTTACGGCACGAAATTGAACAACGGCTTAGAAATCACGAGTTTACCTGCGAAAAAGAATTGACCATGTCCATTATCAGCGGTAAATACAAAATTGTGATTATTTGGCATTTGGGCAACGAAGGGCCGCACCGGTATGGAAAATTATTCCGGCTGTTTCCGGGCATTAGCAACCGCATCCTTACCAAACAGCTGCGGGAACTGGAACAGGACGGCATAATTTTACGCAAGGTTTACCCGGTGGTTCCGCCCAAGGTAGAATATTTGCTTACCGAACTGGGGAACACCATTTTGCCCATTGTCAACGATATGTGGCGCTGGGGAAAGGAAAATATGCAGTACTACTACGGCAAGCTTCTGGAAAAAGACCAGCTTGCCTCGGCAAAAAAAGAGGTTGATGGAAAACTTTGATGGATACACTTTTTAACCAAATCGCGGCAATCGGCGTTGTGCCGGTTGTTAAAATCGACGATCCGCAAAACGCCGTTCCCCTGGCAAGGGCGCTGCTGGCGGGGGAGCTCCCCTGCGCGGAAATAACCTTTCGTACCGCCGCCGGCGAAGAAGCAATCAGAAGCATCCACCGCGAAGCGCCGGAACTGCTGCTGGGCGCGGGAACCGTACTTACCGTTGAACAGGTGGACAAAGCCGCTGCCGCGGGCGCGCAATTTTTGGTAAGCCCGGGCTTTAACCCCCGCGTGGTTTCCCGCGCGCGCGAGCAAAAAATCCCCATTGTTCCCGGATGTTCGACGCCTTCCGACATGGAGCAGGCAATAGAGGCGGGGCTGGAGATCGTTAAATTCTTTCCCGCGGAACAGGCCGGCGGACTTGACTATATTAAAGCGGTATCGGCGCCCTACCCCATGCTTTCGTTTATGCCCACCGGGGGAATTACCCGGCAGAATCTTTCAAACTATTTGCGCTTTAAAAAAGTTTTAGCCTGCGGCGGTTCGTGGATGGTAAACGCGGCTTTGATCAACGCGGGGGATTTTGCAAAAATCACCCTGCTCTGTAAAGAAGCGGTTGAAACGGCGCGAGCCGCAAAAGCGGAAAATACATAAGGCAGGAGAACATGGGAAAGATAATTACCTTTGGAGAAATTATGCTGCGCCTTGCCCCCGAAGGCTATTACCGTTTTGTCCAGGCGTCTTCGTTTGGAGCAAGCTTTGGCGGCGGCGAGGCAAACGTGGCGGTTTCGCTGGCAGGATTCGGCATGGACGCGGCGTTTGTTTCAAAGCTGCCCGCGCACGAGATTGGACAGGCCGCGGTAAACAAACTAAGGGAATTTGGCGTTGATACGTCGTTCATCGTCCGGGGCGGCAGGCGCGTAGGTATTTACTTTCTTGAAAAGGGCGCGTCACAGCGGCCTTCCAAAGTTATTTATGATCGCGCCCATTCGTCAATTGCCGAAGCTTCGGCTTCCGACTTTGACTGGAAAAAAATTTTTTCCCCGGAAGCTTCGGCGGAAACCCCGGAAACATCCGGCGCGTCATGGTTTCATTTTACCGGCATTACCCCCGCCCTTTCGGACGCGGCCGCGGAAATAACGGCGGAAGCCTGCAGGGCGGCCAAAGCCGCAGGCTTTGGCGTTTCCTGCGATCTTAATTACCGCAAAAACCTCTGGCCGCGTGAAAAAGCCGGAAAGACCATGGAAGCGCTCATGAAGTATGTGGACGTATGCATCGCGAATGAAGAGGACGCCGAACAGGTTTTTGGTATTCACGCGGCCGGCAGCGATGTCGCCTCCGGAAAAATCAGCCGGGCCGGATATGAACAGGCGGCAAAAATACTTACCGAACGCTTTGGCTTTGCAAAAACAGCCATTACCCTCCGCGAATCCGTTTCCGCCAGCGACAATAACTGGGGCGCGATGCTCTATGACAATGGAACGGCGTATTTTTCAAAACAATACGCCGTACGGATCGTCGACCGCGTCGGAGGCGGCGACAGTTTTGCCGCGGGCCTTGTTTACGGAATACTTAATTCCATGGCTCCCCAGGAAAACATTGAATTTGCCGCCGCCGCAAGCTGCCTTAAACATTCCGTCGAGGGGGATTTTAACCATGTCTCGGTGGAAGAAGTAAAAAAACTCGCCAAAGGCGACGCCAGCGGACGGGTGCAGCGGTAGGCGGCGCGCGGCAATTCGCATTTTAAACCACCTCACAAACCATCACAAACATCACGAACCATCACAAAAAGAAACTTGGAGTTGGTGTTGTTGGTAAGGTTGGTGGTGAAAAAAGAAGAATGGACCACGAACGTCACAAACCATCACATTGGTGTGGCATCCGTGGTAAATTTATTCGCCGGTCATCGCAATACGCTGTTTTCTGACGGCGGCAAGCCGTTCTTCCAGTTCCGCCGGTCTGCCGTTTTTGATCAGCGTTTTTATTTTATCCAGACTTTTTTCAAACTGTTCAATCCGGGAAAGTAAAAACCTGTTTTCCAAAAACAATTCCGTCCACATGGGCGTGTTCAGCATCGCTATGCGGGTCAGGTCCTCAAAACTGCCGCCGCCGTAACGGGTAATTTTTCTGTCGGCTTCGCAGTCAACAAGGGCGGCGGCGATCACATGGCAAAGCTGGCTGGTAAAGGCGATTTTTTGGTCGTGATCGGAGGCGGTGGTTTCGGTGACGCGTCCAAAACCCAGGTGATGAATAAATTCTTTTAGAAAGGCAAGATTCTCCGGCCGGTTTTGCGAAAGAGGCGTAAGGATATAATTTTTTCCGGTAAAGCTTACTTTTTCCGCGTACGCAAAACCGCCCTTTTCCGCTCCCGCCAGGGGATGCCCCGGAATAAAGTCCAGATCGGCCCTTGCGCGAAGCAGCTGCTCCGCGGCGGCGGCGACAGTTTCTTTAGTGCCGGCGATGTCGGTAATGAGCGCCCCGTATTTAAAACAGCCAATCCAGCGCCCGGCAAAACGGATCGCCGCCGACGGGTTAAGACAAAGAAAAACCAAATCACAGCGGGCCAGCATTTCGCCGGGATCGTTAAAACCCTGATCGATGATTCCCCGCGAACAGGCGCGCGTTAAAATACCGCCGTTGCTGTCGTGGGCAAAGAGGCGGGGGCCCGGCGGGCGGACACCCGCCGCCTTTTTTAACGCAATGGCAATCGCCCCGCCCATAAGACCCAGACCGGCAATGCCCACGGTACATTTATCGATATTTTTTTTAGCATTTTTTTTAATTGTTTTCACAGCGTTTTCTTTTCCAGGGCGGCGTATTTTTTTAATTCTTCCAGTAACGAAGCAAACGCCGGCGGAGTAAGGGATTGTTCGCCGTCGGAAAAAGCGTTTTCCGGATCATTGTGCACCTCGATAATAAGGCCGTCCGCTCCCGCGGCTACCGCGGCTTTTGCCGCCGCCGGCACCAGGCTTGCGTCTCCCGTAGCGTGGCTGGGGTCAACAATCACCGGCAGGTGGGACTTTTGTTTAAGAAAGGGAACCGCCGAAATATCCAGCGTATTGCGCGAAAAGGTTTCGAACGTTCTAATTCCCCGCTCGCAAAGAATTACCCGTTCATTGCCGCCCGCGATAATATATTCCGCCGCCATAAGAAGTTCGGTTACCGTAGAGGCCAGCCCCCGTTTTAACAGTACGGGTTTTTTGCATCGTCCCAATTCCTTAAGCAGATTAAAATTCTGCATGTTCCGGGCGCCCACCTGGATAATGTCTACTTCGTCAAAAACTTCAAGCTGGTGTATCTCCATCAATTCCGAAACCAGCGGAAGCCCCGTTTCTTTTTTTGCCGCTGCCAGCAGATCGACTCCCCCGCATCCCATACCCTGAAAACTGTACGGACTGGTTCGGGGTTTAAAAACGCCGCCGCGCAAAAAACCCGCTCCCGCTTTTTTGACCGCCCGGGCAATACCGCAGATCTGATCCCGGCTTTCGACCGAACAGGGCCCGGCGATAATTCCCAGTGTCCCGCCTCCTATGCGGTGAACAACGCCGTCCGTCGAAACATCGACCGCTGTGTCCCGAGGATGAAACAGGCGGTTTGCCCGTTTATACGGTTCCTGAACGCGAATAACTTTGGCGACAAGATGATGGGCGCTTATCGCCGCCGCATCAAAGCCGGATGTATCGCCCACCAGCCCCAGCACCGTCTGGGCCTCGCCCTTTGAGACATGAACCGAAAGCCCCCGTTTCTCCATCAATAAAACAACGTGTTCCGCTTCTTCGTTTGTGACTCCCTGTTTTAATACAACAATCATAACGCGCTCCTGTTATAGGCATAAAAAAAAGGACTCCAAAGGAGTCCCTGTTTTTCCCTGTCTTTGCCTTAAAGGCAGACAGAACTCCGTTGGTCAAAGCTGAGACAATAGTAGTAATAGTAATAATAGACCCCAAAGTTATCGTTCATGCCGTCACCATACCTGTTGCCAAAAAAAATGTCAAGGACCCGGTTTGCGGTTCGCCATTTGACCCGCAGACACAAACGATACGGTATCTTGCAGAGTTAATTATTTTCAAGTATTCTAAACTGTTCATGAAAAAGCGGATTTTTTCGTACATCGAAAACGCCGAGGCGCTCGCTGTGGAGCTTGAAACCGAACTGTGCAGACGCCCGGCCATATCTCCTGACTCAGGCGGGACCGGCGAAGGCGACAAGGCGGAATTCCTGACCGCCTGGCTTGGAGGCCGGGGTTTTGACACAATTGAACGCTACGACGCTCCCGACCCGCGCGCCAAAGGCGGGGTGCGGCCCAGTCTTGTGCTGACAATCCCCGGCAACAACAAAGACGGCAGCCGGCTGTGGATCATGAGCCATTTGGACGTGGTGCCCCCCGGCGAAGCAAAACTCTGGAACAGCGATCCGTGGACCGTGATTAAAGATGACGGCCCGCCGGGGCCGCGGCTTATCGGAAGGGGCGTCGAAGATAACCAGCAGGGGCTTGTTTCTTCGGTACTGGCGGCGCTGGCCCTGGCAGCGGCGGGCGTAAAACCGGAGCGGACGGTTAAACTGCTTTTTGTCGCCGACGAGGAAAACGGCAGCGGCTACGGCATTGTCTGGCTTATGAAAAATCACCGCGAACTTTTCCATAAAGACGACCTGGTTCTTATTCCGGACGGCGGCGACAGCAGGGGCGAAACAATCGAAATTGCCGAAAAAAACCAAATATGGGGAAAGTTCACCACACAGGGAAAGCAGTCGCACGGATCACGGCCCGACCTTGGAAAAAACGCCCATCTTGCCGGAGCGGATCTGGCGCTGAATCTTCATTACGGGCTTGCCGAAAAATTCGGCGAAACCGACCCGCTCTTTGAAAGCGATCATTCAACGTTTGAACCTACCAAAAAAGACGCGAATGTTCCCAACATCAATACCATTCCCGGCAGCGATGTGTTTTACATGGATATGCGAATTCTTCCCCGTTATCCGGTTTCGGCGGTCAACGGCGAAATCAAACGAATAATAAGCGAAATCGAAAAAAAACACGGCGTTACCGTCGAGTATGAAGCGGTTCAGTCCAATGAATCAAAACCGACTTCTGCCGATTCTCCTTTGGTTGCGCAGATCTCCCGGGCCGCAGGGGAAGTATACGGCGTTAAAACGCGGCCCGTCGGTATCGGCGGGGGAACGGTAGGAGCGTTCCTGCGTAACGAAGGCATTGACTCGGCGGTGTGGGGCCGCATGGACGACACCGCCCATCAGCCAAATGAATACGCGCTTATCGCCAATATTCTGGGCGACGCGAAAGTTATGACCCTGCTTATGCTGGAGAAAGGCTGACGGCATGTATACTATTTTAGCCGTTGATGACAGCGTAATAAATTTGGCAATGACGCGCATGATACTGCGCAGCACCTACGACGTGCGCATCGCCCGGACAGCATCCGCCGCGATGGCGGTGCTTGATAACGCCTGGGTCGATCTGATTCTTTTGGATATAAATATGCCGGATATATCCGGTTTTGATCTTATGACAAAAATCAGGGGAATGGCGGCGCATAAAAATACTCCCATCATGTTTGTAACTTCCAACGCCTCAAAAACATTTTTACTGCGGGCGGTTTCCATGAAAGCCGCCGACTATATGGTCAAGCCGGTTGTACACGCCGTTTTAATGGAAAAAATAGCCAGGGTTTTAACGGGGCGAAAAGAAACAATCAGGCAGGAGGCCTTTGACCTGTCCGGGCTAAACCCGAATCAGTCCGCAAAAGAACGGCTTCTGGACGGCTTTACCATGCTCAGCTACGCGTGCATCAGCGGCAAATGCGACGCGGTGGAATCGCTGGTAACGCAGCTGCGGTCGGGCAACTTTGGGGCTATCGTCAATAAATCGCTGGACGCCATGAAGGAATTATTAATTACCTACGAATATGAAAACATACAAAAACTTATCAGCACCCTGGTTCATGATCTGTCCAAGGGTACGCTGGTTATATAACTACTGCCCGTAGTAGGCGTTTGGCCCGTGCTTGCGCTCCCAGTGCTTGCGTATAAGATAATCCGGCAGGGCGGCGTCGCTTTTGAGCGAAAGGGTAAGCTGGCCCATTTTACAGATTTCTTCCAGAACAACCGCGCAGTGTACCGATCGGGCGGCGCTTTCGCCCCAGGTAAAGGGCCCGTGCCCCGCGACAAGAACCATGGTCATGTGGAGGGGATTCTTTTTTTGCCGGTCAAAGGTTTCTACAATTAAATTGCCTGTTTCTTTTTCATAATTATGTTTCATTGCCGCTTCGCTTAAATAGGCGGTACAGGGAATTTCTTCCGCTCCATAGTCGGCGTGGGTGGTGCCGAATACCGGAACCGCTTTACACGCCTGCGCCCACGCCGAAGCGTACGGCGAATGGGTATGGGTAACGCCGCCGATGCCGGTAAAGTTCCGGTACAGCACGCGGTGGGTTTCGGTATCCGACGAGGGCTTGAGCTTTCCCTCGACGATTGTTCCTTCCAAATCGACCACCACCATCGCGTCTTCGGAAAGCTCGTCATAGGCGACTCCCGACGGCTTAATCGCAAAAACCGCCCGCGAAGAATCAAACGCCGACACATTACCCCAGGTGTACACCGCAAGACGGTTTTTGGGAATTTCCATGTTTGCCGCGAACGCTTCTTCGCGCAGCGATCTATAGCCCATGACGGCGCCCGCTCCAGTATGCCTCGCCCCAGCGCAGTTGGTCGCGCAGCCGATCCGGTTTTGTATCCCGGTCGATAAGGACAAATTCAATATCCATCATTTCCGCCCAGTCCCGAAAATATTCCGCGCCGAGCGAAGTGCTGTAGGCCGAGTGGTGGGCCCCGCCCGAAATGATCCACGACTCGGCGGCGTCGCGCAGAGAGGGACGCGGCACCCACAGCGCGCGGGCCACCGGAAGACGGGGCATGTCGTTTTCAATTTTGATCGTGTCAACTTCGTTGGCGACAAGGCGAAAACGGTCGCCAAGGTCTACGATTGTCGCAAGTACAGCAGGTCCGGGCGCGGCGTCAAAAACCAGCCGGGCGGGATCATTTTTACCGCCTATTCCAAGCGGATGAACTTCAAGGCGCGGTTTTTCGCCCGCAATGCTGGGGCATACCTCGAGCATGTGCGCGCCAAGCGCCGCTTCTTTTCCCGGCTCAAAGTGATAGGTGTAATCTTCCATAAAGGAAACGCCGCCGGGGAGCCCCGCCGACATTACCTTGGCGCAGCGTACAAGCATCGCCTGTTTCCAGTCGCCCTCGCCGCCAAATCCGCAGCCCTGTTCCATAAGCCGCTGGCAGGCAAGGCCGGGAAGCTGCGGAATTCCGTGAAGATCCTGAAAAGTCGTGGTAAACGCGCCCGCGTTTTCATCCGCCATAAATTGGGCAAGGGCGATTTCGTACTTTGCCTGTTCCAAAACGGCGGCGCGGCGCGTATTTTTTGCGTCGTCCGAAAATTCATAGGCGGTTTCGTATTCTTTTACCAGCGCCTCCGCCGCGCTGCCGCTTACGGCGTTATAGCGGGCGGCAAAATCGCCTATGCCCCAGGTGTTCACCTGCCAGCCAAATTTAATCTGCGCTTCGACTTTATCGCCTTCGGTTACGGCGACTTCGCGCATATTGTCTCCAAGGCGCAGCACTACCCGCTCAATGCCGTCCTGCCGCGCGGCGGCGGCCCTCATCCATACGGCGATGCGGCGGCGCAGTTCCGCCTCCTGCCAGTGACCGGCGGCTACCTTGCGGGGAAGCCTCATACGCGCGTAAATATACCCGTGTTCGCGGTCGCCGTGGGCGCTCTGGTTAAGATTCATAAAATCCATGTCGATTGTTTTCCACGGAATGTCGCGGTTAAACTGGGTATGAAGATGGAATACCGGTTTTGTGTTGGAGGCGAGGCCGCCTATCCACATTTTTGAGGGCGAAAAGGTATGCATCCAGGTAATAATTCCGGCGCACTGCGGCGCGGCGGACGCTTCCTCAAAAAGCCGCTGTATGCCCTGCGGGGATTTTGCGACCGGTTTAAGAATTATCTTTGACGGGAACAGCTTTTCCCGGGAGAATTCTTCGGTCATGACAGCCGCGTTTGCCGCCACCTGCTTAAGGGCCTCGTCTCCGTAGAGGTCCTGGCTTCCTACGATAAACCAGAATTCATACCTGTTTAAATCGATCCTGTTGCTCATATCGTTACTCCTTTGCCGCGAAAGCGCCCAGTTCCCGGTAGCGCCGGTAGAGTTTGTCATAAACGGGAACAAGGGCCCTGTTTGGCGTATATGTTATTTCGACCGGCGCGCAGAGTTTTTCCTGGGCCGTCCTGACATCGGGATATATGCCCGCGGCGACAGCGGCGAATATGGCCGCGCCCAGCGCGACACTCTGATCCCCTTTGGGAACCTGTATGGGCCTGTCCAGTACATCGGCAAGCATCTGCATAACAAGCGTCGATTTTTTAGCCACGCCGCCGATGCCGATTATTCCTTCTATGGCGACGCCTTCTTTTTGAAAGCGTTCGATAATCGCGCGGGAGCCAAAGGCGGTCGCCTCGGCAAGGGCCCGGTACACGCGGGGCGCGTCGGAACCAAGGGTAAGTCCGGTAACGGCCCCGGTAAGCAGCTGGTTCGCGTCGGGAGTACGGCGTCCGTTAAACCAGTCAAGCGCGGTAATTTCTGTTGAACCGGGTTCTATTTTTGCGGCGGCCGCTTCCAGCGCGGGAATTATTCTTTTTGACAGGCCGGCACGAATTTTTTCTTTTGTGGAACGATCAACGCCTTCAATATCGCTGTCGTCAAGCAGATTAGCCAGCGGCCATTCAAGAAGGCGGCAAAACCACGCGTAAACATCGCCGAAACTTGACTGTCCCGCCTCGTACCCTATCATGCCGGGGATGATCGAACCGTCCACCTGTCCGCAAATTCCGCTTACCAGCGCTTCCGCGCCCAAAGGCTTTGGGGCGACCGTCATATCACAGGTCGACGTGCCAAGCACTTTGACAAGCCAGCCCGCTTTTACGCCGCCGCCGACAGCGCCCATATGCGCGTCAAAAGCGCCGACCGCGACAGGGATACCCTCGGGAAGCCCGAGCCGGGCCGCCCATTCGGCGCAGAGCGTTCCGGCGGGACGGTCGCTGGTCCAGGTTTCGCTCCCCAGGCTTTGTCTGATGGGAACAAGAGCCGGATCCAGCCGCGAAAAAAATTCGTCCGGCGGATAGCCGCCCGGATAGGACGCGTGATACATCGCCTTGTGCCCCATGGCGCAGCGGCTGCGCATAACGCCGGCGCTGCCGGCGGCGCCGGTAAGGAGGGCGGTCATCCAGTCGCAGTGTTCAAGAAAGGTCGCGGCGGCGGCTTTTACCCCCGCGTCTTCGGAAAATATACGGAGCGCCTTTGACCAGAACCATTCCGAGGAATATACGCCGCCCTCGTATTGGGTATAATCCGTTCCCTTCCAGTTTTTTGCAAGTTCGTTGATCTTTGCCGTTTCGGCTATAGCCGTATGATCCTTCCAAAGGACAAACATTGCCGCGGGGTTTTCGGCAAATTCTGCTTTTAACACCAGCGGAACGCCGTCTTTTCCGGCGGCGCAGGGCGTGGAGCCGGTAGTATCAATGGCAATACCCTTTACCGAGGCGGCCCCGCCGGCCTGGGCAAGGGCGTCCCTCACCGTTCCCTCAAGTACTTCAATATAGTCCAGCGGATGCTGGCGCCATTTATTTGCCGCAGGATCGCAGTAAAGGCCTCTGGCCCAGCGGGGGTAATTCATCACCGAAACCCCGGCCTGGCTGCCGTCAACGACATCAATCAGCACCGCCCTGGCGGAATCGGATCCATAATCAAGGCCCAGCACATATTCGCCCCTGGTAAGTCCCATAGTTTCTCCATTTTGCGTGTTCGTACACGCATTTTTGGCAGTGTACACCCTTTTGGCGGCGTTTGTCAACTTTTTTGTTACCTCGGCAGTCGTGACTGCTCCAGATACTGATCGCGGACACTGTTTACCGCCGCAAGAACCTCCTCGGTATATTTTTTTATGGCGCTGTCCACCCGGTCGGGCAAAAGGCCGCAGGGTTTGAGCAGTTCATAGGCTTCAATTCCAAAAATCATGGCAAATTTTACCATGGTTGTCGGAGACGCCCATTTTTTACCGGTCTCTATATCGCTTAAAAAATTGATGGAAATATCGGCTTTTTCGGCCAATTCGGCCTGCGACCACCTGGATAGAGCCCGGTATTGCTTAATGTTGACGCCAAATACTTTTAAAAGTTCCCTCTCGTTCATGTACGCCCTGGAGTATGTATCTATTATGCTTTTCGCTTGACAAAAGCAGCAAACATCGTTGAGAATGATACTGTCCATCGTTTAGATGGATTACATATATCGGTTTTTTCTTAGGAGGAAAAAATGAAAAAATCTCTTGGTGTTCTGTTACTGGCGGTGCTGGCTGTGTCATTCATGGCTTGTACCGGTGGCGGCGGCGGCGGGGCTTCGGGTACTCCCACCATCGGTGTAGCCATCTACAAATTTGACGATACCTTTATGTCGTACACCCGTAACGCCATTCAGTCAAACGCCCAAGGCAAAGCAACCCTTGAGGTTGTGGATTCGCAAAATGCCCAGCCTACCCAAAATGATCAGGTTGACGCTTTTCTTTCAAAAAAACTCAGCGCAATCGCGATTAACCCCGTAGACCGGACCGCGGCGTCAACGATTATTGACAAATCAAAGGCCGCGAATGTTCCTGTTGTATTTTTTAACCGCGAACCCCTTCCCGAAGACATGTCCAAATGGGACAAGGTTTACTATGTAGGAGCAAAAGCGGAAGAATCCGGCTCCATGCAGGGCGAGATTGCCTATGATTACATTCAGGCTACCCCCGGCGCGGACAAAAACGGAGACGGCAAAATCCAGTACCTTATGCTCAAAGGCGAACCCGGACACCAGGATGCCGAACTGCGGACCCAGTTCTCCATCAAGTATCTTACCGACAAAGGCATTCAGGTAGAGCTGCTTGCCGAAGATACCGCAATGTGGGACAGGCCCCAGGCCGTAACCAAGATGGACGCGTGGATTGCCCGTTTTGGCGACAGCATCGAAATGGTATTCTGCAACAACGACGACATGGCGCTTGGCGTTATTGAATCTTTGCGGAACGCCGGATACTTCCAGGGCGGTAAATACCTTCCGGTACTGGGCGTTGACGCGACCACTCCCGCGCTCCAGGCGCTTGCCGAAGGCACGCTTTTAGGCACTGTACTTAACGACGCCGACGGACAGGGAAAGGCCACCTTTGATGTCGCCTTTGCGCTCGCTACCGGCGCGGACCCCGCGTCATCGGCCGATGTTACCAATGGTAAATATGTATGGGTCCCCTACCAGAAAGTAACGAGGGACAATTACACCCAGTTCCAGAAATAACGTTAGCAGGTGAATAGGAACGACACCCCCGGTGCGGGGGTGTCGTTAATCCGCGTATAGCCCGGGGACACCGCTTAAATCGTATAAAAACAGGAGAACCATGAGCCATGAATAATGAAGGATATCTCCTCCAGGTAAAAAATCTTTCCAAGTCCTTTCCCGGCGTAAGGGCCCTGAATGGGGTTTCCGCCGATTTTAGCGCCGGGAGCGTACACGCGCTTATCGGTGAAAACGGAGCGGGAAAATCCACCCTTATGAAGTGCCTTTTTGGCATTTACGAACCTGACTCGGGTGAAATTATACTTGAAGGAAAAAAGGTTCATTTTAACAATTCCCGCGAGGCCCTGGATTCGGGGATTTCGATGATCCATCAGGAACTGCTGCCCATTCCCTTTCGCAGCACCATGGAAAACCTGTGGCTGGGACGTTTTCCCAAACGGCGGTTTGGACCCATACGGCTCATCGATCACAAAAAAATGTACGATGATACCGTAGCTCTTTTTAAAGACCTTGAAATGGATATTCTTCCCAAAACATGGGTCAGGGAGCTTTCTGTTTCAAAAGTCCAGTCACTGGAAATTGCCAAAGCGGTTTCGCAAAAATCAAAAGTGATCATTATGGATGAACCGACTTCTTCGCTGACCGAACACGAGGTAACCCAGCTTTTTGGAATTATCAGGCGGCTCAGGAGCGAAGGCGTTTTAATTATTTATATTTCCCATAAAATCGAAGAAATACTCGCCATTGCCGATATGGTTTCGATTATGCGTGACGGCGCCCATGTAGGCACGTACCGGTCAAAGGATCTTACCACCGATAAAATTATTCAATATATGGTAGGCCGCGACCTTACGAACCGCTTTCCGCCGGCAACGAATATTCCCGGCGCGGTAGTTCTTGAGGTTACGCATCTTACTTCGGCAAGCAGTCACTCGTTTAACGATGTAAGTTTTAATGTCCGGAAAGGAGAAATATTCGGCATTGGCGGCCTTGTAGGGGCCCAGCGGACGGAGCTTGTTGAATCGCTTTTTGGCCTGCGTCCTGTCGCGGGCGGACAGATTTTTATCAACGGCAGGGAAGTAACAATCAAATCCCCGACCCACGCAAAAAACCATAAAATCGCGCTTGTAACAGAAGAACGGCGGGTAACGGGAATTATTCCCATGCGTTCCGTAAAAGACAACATGATTCTGGCGAATTTAAAAAAATACGCGGGGAGTTTTGGCCTGCTTGACGAACAACAGGGGGAACGCGATGTACTGGAAAATATTAAAGCGCTCAAGGTTAAAACCCCTTCAAGCAGAACGCTTATACGCGATCTTTCCGGCGGCAACCAGCAAAAGGTGCTTTTTGCCCGCTGGCTTCTTACCGAACCCGAAATTTTAATCCTTGACGAGCCGACGCGGGGTATTGACGTAGGCGCGAAATTCGAAATCTACAACATTATCATTGATTTGGCAAAACAGGGAAAGTGCGTAATCATGATCTCTTCCGAAATGCCCGAACTTTTGGGTGTTTCGAACCGTATCATGGTTATGTGCGGGGGAAAAGTGACCGGTATCCTGGAGGGTAAAGAAACCACCCAGGAAGAAATTATGCGCCTTGCGGCGAAGTTTATGTAGAACTGGAGGAAATAATGGCAAAAGTCAAATTTGGCAGCTTTAGGATGAAAAACGCACGGGAGATTGCCTCGCAATATGCGATATATTTTGTGTTCCTTATTCTTATATTCATTATTCATTTTTTTGCGTTGTTTAGATTTGGAGCGGTTTTTCTTTCACCGGCCAATCTTATTAATATTCTGAATATGTCGGCGACCAGAATTATTATCGCAATGGGTATGGGCGGCATTCTTATTACCGCCGGTGTTGATCTTTCGGCCGGCAGACAGGTGGGATTTGCGGCGGTGCTTTCCGCATCGCTGCTGCAAACGATTGAGTATTCACGGCGTATGTATCCCAACTTGCCGGAACTGCCCCTGTTTGTACCCATTCTTATCGCGATGATCGGCTGCGGCTGTTTTGGGTTTCTTAACGGACTTATTACGGCGCGGCTCAAAATTCCGGCGTTTATCGCGACACTGGGTTCCATGGTGGCCGTTTACGGGGCATGTTCGCTTTACTTTGACCGGCCGCCTTACGGAGCCCAGCCCATTGGCGGTCTGGACGCGCGGTTTACCACGCTTGGTTCAAACTCAATTCGTATACTGGAAGGCCGGGGGCTTTTTATAGGCCCCAATCCGGCGGGCTTTGACGGGGTAATTCACAAATTCCCCATTAACTACATTGTAATTATTGCCGCGATAGTTACCGTTTTTATTTACATACTTTACAACAAAACCACGTACGGCAAAAACATCTACGCCATTGGCGGCAACAGCGAAGCTGCCCGCGTTTCCGGCGTTAATGTGGAACGCACCCTTATTGTTGTGTACACCCTTGCCGCAGTTCTTTACGGCCTGGGAGGAACCCTGGAAGCGGCCCGTACCGGCGGCGCGACAAACAATTACGGCAACGGCTACGAACTTGACGCGATTGCCGCCTGTGTAGTCGGCGGCGTGTCAAATATGGGCGGTATAGGCACTGTTCCGGGGATTGTTATCGGCGTATTGCTCTTTAGCGTAATTAACTACGGCCTGACCTTTATTAACATGTCGCCGTACTGGCAGCAGATTGTAAAAGGTTCCATTATTATTGTGGCGGTCGCCCTTGATATTAGAAAGTATCTGAAGAAACGGTAGGATTGGACTAAAGCCCGATCCTCGCCAAGCTGCTGCGCAGCTTGCGAATTTGTCTGCTGGGGACTAAAGCCCAATCCCCGCCGGGCTTGCGAATTTATCTGGCCCGCGCGCCGGTAAATTTATTTTCGCCCTGTCTGCCGGAAGGTCCGGCAGACGGCGGGGCGTTTTCGCGGATATAAATGTCAAGCGGAATATCTATCTTTGCGGGAACTTCCTGCTGTAATACAATGCGGCGGTAAAGGGTGCGCATTGCTTCCTGCCCCTGCAGAACCGGCCGCTGGTCGATTATTACGTCTATGCCGCCCTCGCTTAACAGTTGTAAATTTACCGGAATAAGATCAAACCCGATAATAAGAAAACGTTTTTTTTCGCGTTTTTTTTGGGCGGCGACCAGATGGGCCATGCTGTTTGGAATAAAAATACCGCCAAGATCAGGATGTTCGTCAAGAAAATCGCCAATCTCTTTTTCTGACATTTCAAGCCGCCGCGAACCGTACTCCTTTGAAAAGGCGGGAAATTTATGTTCCCGCGCGTACCGCAAAAAACCATCCCGGCGCAATATAAGGTTGTGATCGCATTCATGGGCGTCAAGAACGGCAAACTGCTTTTTTTTATTTTTTACAAAAAGATGCATAATGCGCCCCGCCAGATATCCGCCCCTGCGGGAATCGGGACCGATAACAGAAAGCGGTTTAAAACCGGGCAGATCCGTATCAAAAAAAACCAGCGGTAAATTGCGGCCTGTGAGCTTTTTTAAAAAGGGCCGCGTTAGAGCCGGCGTAATTGGCGCGAACATAACCCCGTCGTATTCCGCGTCCAACACCTGTTTTGCGCGCCGCCTGAATTCGGCGCTGTTGTAGCGGTCGTATTCGACTATCGTGGTTTCTACGCCCAGCGCGGCGGCCTCCGCGCTTTCTTTTTCAATGCCAAGAAGAATTTGCCCCCAGTAACCCGCATCCTGATCGCGGCCCGGCATAAAGGCGCAAAAGCGGTAGGGCTTGCCTCGTTTAAGGCGGCTGGCAATGGGATTTGGGGTAAAACCGTAAAATTCGACAATCGCCCGCACTCTGGCCTTTGTTTCTTCGGAAACACGCCCTCGGTTATAAAGAACGCGGTCGACCGTTCCTGTGGAAACCCGGGCCAGCGCGGCGATTCCCTTTACCGTCATGGTTTAGTTTAGCGGTTTCTGCTCCCAACCGCAACAATAAAGCGCTGGAGCAGGATAAAGACAAGAAGCAATATGCCGACTGTTATCTTTGTCCACCAGGAATTAATTGTTCCGTTAAACATGATAAGGCTTTGGATAATCCCCAATGTCAGAACGCCAAACACCGAGCTAAATACATAACCAACGCCTCCGGCAAGCAGTGTTCCGCCAATAACCACTGCGGCGATTACATCCATTTCCATGCCCTGCGCGTGCAGTCCATAACCGGAGAGCATGTAAAAACTAAATACCACGCCGGAAAGCGCGGAACAAAAACCGTTAATGGTATAGATCAATACTTTTGTTTTTCGCACCGGAATTGCCATAAGCACCGCGGATGTTTCATTGCCGCCAATCGCGTAAATGTTTCTGCCAAATTTGGAATACAGCGAAATATAAGTACCGGCAAGAATAACCGCCAGCGCGATAATTACATTGATCGAGATAAAGCCCACATTAAAGCGCAGTTTCCAAAGGGCCATTGCCTGCATGGACGGGTTTCGCATTGCTATGGATTGTATGCTGATAAGGTAACAGGCGCCGCGCGCAAAAAACATTCCCGCCAGTGTAGCTATGAACGGCGGTACGTTCCAAAAGGCGATGATCGATCCCATTCCCAGACCCATAAGGCTTCCCAGGGCAAGGGCGATTAGAATGGCAAGCGCCGGATTGATATGGGCAAATTCGGTAAGCGAAGCGATCACCATCGTCGTAAAGGCAAGTACCGATCCTACAGAAAGATCGATCCCGCCCGAAAGGATTACCAGGCTCATTCCTGTCGCGGACACCAGTAAAAAGGACTTGTCAATAAACAGGTTTAAAAATGTCTGAAGCGAAAAGAAACCCCGGTACAATACCGAACCGGCAATAAAGGCCGCAAAGAACAGTGTCGAAGCGGCAACCACGGAAAGATACCGCGAAGTAAAAGTCGAAATTTTAATGGTTGTTTTATGACTCACACCCCTCTCCTTTTGGCCGCCGCCATACTAAAGAAATCCGCAGCCACGCTTGACTGGAGAAAGCAGACGAGCACCACCACCAATGCCTTTACCACCAGGGATATTTCGGGAGGAACCCCAAAGGCATAAATGGTCGTTGTCAGGGTTTGAATCAAGATCGCCCCCACAAGGCTTCCAATAAGGCTGAATTTACCGCCGCTCATATTTGTACCGCCGATTACTGCGGCAAGTATTGCGTCCAGTTCCATGTTAAGTCCGGCATTATTCGCATCGGCCGATTTTACATTGGAACAGATGATAAGACCGGCGGCTCCCGCACAAAGGCCGGAGAATACAAACGTAAAAAGTTTAACCACTTTTTCGTTAATACCCGCGTACCAGCTTGCGTTTGCGTTACCGCCTACCGCCGCGATAAAAAGCCCCAGCGAAGTTCTTCGGGTAAAAAGCTGGGCAAAAATAAAAACAAAAATCGCGATAAAGATCGCAAACGGAAGCCCCAAAAGCCAGCCGCCGCCTATGTAAAAAAAGGGCCCGTAGTAAATGGTAATGATTTGTCCGCTCGTTATAAGCTGGGCAATGCCCCGGCCGGCAACCATAAGTACAAGCGTTGCCACAATGGGTTGAATTTTTCCATAGGTTACCAGAACGCCGTTCCACAGACCCAAAACCATCGCCATAATCAGCGATATGGTTATTGCCAGTATCATGGGCGTTTCGGTTACATAGGTCTGAACGCCGTCAACCATTACGAGGTTGCCGCCGATCAGGCGCGAAACCATCGCCGCCGTAATGGCGATGATCGCGCCGACAGAAAGGTCTGTTCCACCGGTCGAGGCGATCACCAGCGTCATGCCCATGGAAAGCAGCATAAGCGGCGCTCCGCGGTTCATGATGTCAATAAGCGTCCCAAAAAGGTGCCCGTCCCTTACGGTGATAACAAAAAAGTTTTTGGTAAAAATCAAATTAAAAAGCAGCAAGAGCCCCAATACAACGAGGGCGCTAAAAACCTTGCTTCGCGTTATGCTGTTGATATTGATGCCTGGTTTTACCATTGGTACCCCCTACGCCGCACTTGTATCGGCGGCAATTGTCTTTAGTATTTTTTCTTCGTTAAGATCCGCTCCTGCCATTTCGGCAATTTTTTTTCGGTCGCGCATAATTACAATGCGGTCCGAACAACGGATTACTTCTTCCAGTTCCGAAGAAATAAAGATCAGCGACATTCCTTCGTCGCAAAGTTTCATTGCCAGATTCATGATCTCGGCCTTGGCAAGCACGTCGATTCCCCGTGTCGGTTCGTCCAGTATAAGCAGCTCGGGATTGGTAAAAAGCCAGCGGGCAAGTATTACCTTTTGCTGGTTTCCGCCGGAAAGCGTTCCCACCGGAACGTCCGGCCCCGGAGTGGAAATACCGAGCATTTTAATGTACTTTGCGGCAATTTCTTCCTGTTTTGCCACCGATAAAAATTTAAAAATTCCTTCTTTGGCCTGCATGGCAAGGATAATGTTTTCGCGTACCGAAAGATCATAGATAAGACCGTTCTTTTTTCGATCTTCGGGGCAAAACGCGATAAGCGCCGTAATGGCGTCACGGGGAACCTTAAAATTACGTTTTATTTTTTTAAAGATAAGCTCGCCTGAGTCCGCCTCATCAATTCCAAAGAAAAGGTTTGCCGCTTCGGTACGGCCCGATCCAAGCAGACCCGCGAACCCTACGGTTTCTCCTTTTCTAATCGTCAGCCCAAACGGTTCAACGGCAAGTTTTTTACCCAGATTTTTCGCCTCGACAAGAATTTCGTTTTCGGATTTGTTGGTGCTGTTCTTGCTCCGCTTTTCCAGCGAAGAAAAATCTTTTCCTACCATGCTGGAAACAAGTTCATACCGGGGAAAATCCTTTAGAACCTTTTCGCAGATGAATCTGCCGTTTCGCAAAACCGTTACTTTGTCGCCAATCTCGTACACCTGATCAAGAAAATGCGAAATAAAAACAATCGACAAGCCCGAAAATTTTAGATTCCGCATAATGGCAAAGAGCTGCTCTACTTCGGGCGCGTCCAGACTTGAAGTCGGCTCGTCCAGAATAAGCACCTTTGAATTCATGTCAACCGCCCGCGCAATGGCGACCATTTGTTTTATGGCCACCGGATAGTTCCCCAGAAGGCGGGTAACGTCAATATCCAGATTAAGCTTTTTAATGGCCTCTTTTGCGCCGTCATTTACCGCTTTCCAGTTAATTCTGCCAAAGCGGGTCTGCTGCCGGCCGGCGTATATATTCTCGGCGACCGATAAATTGTCGCAGAGGTTGATTTCCTGGTAAACAGAGTTTACCCCGCATTCTCTGGCCTCAAGCGGGCTTACGGGGTTAAATTCCTTTCCGTTAAGCAGAATTGTACCGGAATCCTTTTTGTAGACACCGGTAAGAACCTTTATAAGGGTCGACTTCCCCGCGCCGTTTTCCCCCATTATCGAGTGGATCTCGTTCTTTCGCAGGGTAAAATTCACATTATCCAGGGCTTTTACCCCGGGGAATTTTATATTGATACCCATCATCTGTACAACGATGTCAGAATCACTCTGTTCCATTTTTCCCCCAAAATTCCAGAACCTGGAATCTAATTATATCACATATTTTTTACTACATAAGGATAGGCTAAAGGAAGGGGGCTTGCGCCCCCTTCCTGCAAATTCTCACGAGCTATGCACGGCATAGCCGGTAACGACTAGTACTGCCTGGTCGGATACGCTTCCGCGGCGTTGCTCTGATCATAGTCGCTCTCGTTGGAAAGAACCCATTTTTCAACGGTCTGTCCGTTAAGGATCTTTACTGCGGTTTCCATTACCTGGGGACCAAGCAAGGGGTTACATTCGATGGACGCGTTCATTGTTCCCGCAACCATCGCCTCAAAAGCGCCTTTTACCGCGTCTACACCGATGATAATGATGTCTTTGGAGGGCACTTTACCGGCTTCTTCGACAGCCTGGATAGCGCCAATCGCCATATCGTCATTGTGGGCAAAGAGTACGTCAATGTCGTTGGGGTTGGATTTAAGGAAAGCTTCCATGACCTGCTTGCCCTGGGCCCGCGTAAAGTCGCCGGTCTGGCTCAGAATAATGCTGTACTTACCGTCGGAGCTGGTTCCCAGCGCCTGTGCGGCGGGAATACCAAGAGCGTCGCGGAAACCCTTAAAGCGTCCGGTCATGGCAGAAGAACCTACCGTACCCTGGAGTTCGGCAATATTGTACACGGATTTTCCGGGCTTAATGCTGGCGACATTGGCCATCATCCACGCGGCCGCGCGGTTCCCTTCGTCTTCCATGTTTGATCCGATAAATGCGGTAAACCAGTTGTCGGGGTCGCTCATATCACTGGGGTTGGAAGATGCGCGATCCGATCCTTCAATGCTGCGGTCTACACAGATTGTGGGAATTCCGGCGTCAAGGCACTCTTTAAGAATCGCTTCCCATCCGGTTTCAACCACCGGCGTAAAGGCAATAATGTCGACCTTTTGCTGGATAAATGTACGAATCGCCTGGAGCTGGTTTTGCTGCTGCTGCTGGGCATCGGAAAAGCGCAGGTCAATGTTCCATTCCTTTGCCGCTGCCTGAACCGAATTGGTACACGCGGTTCGCCATTCCGATTCCGCGCCAATCTGGGAATAGCCCATGACGATCTTGCGATCCATGCCCTGCGTCACATCGCCGCTGTCACCCGATCCGCCGCCACCGCCGCCGCATCCGGAAAGGACCAGGGCAAACACGACCAATACAGCCGCCACACGTAATAATTTCCTCATGAAATTTCCTCCACATAAAGAATTTTGTGTAGAATACCACTGCCCGCAGGATTCGTACATGAGATTTTTTACTGACTTTGTTTGATTTTTTTATGCCGCCGTCAAAAAGGTGCGATTTTTTACGGCAAAAAGGGGCAGTTTTTATTGGAAATTATCCCCGGTAATTTTGTATAGCAATTCTTGCTTATTATTGCTTGTTCCTGATTTTATTTGCTTGTATTCGCTTATATATGCTTATTTTATCGATTTTACCGTGCTTTTTATTGACATGAGAGAATAGCTGTGTTAAACTGCGTACAAGATGTTGAAAGGGGTGTTTTTTTATGCCAGATGCGTATTTAACCACGAAAGACCTTGAAGAGACGTATAAAGTTTCCAGGGCAACGGTAAAAAAGTGGCGGGACAAGGGGATGCCGTTTTATTCGATAGACGGCACCATTCGTTTTAAGGAAGGCGAGGTTGAACAATGGGTAAAAGAGCAAAGTAAAAAGGATTTAGCGATATTTTGAGTTGCCTTTCCGCAGTGGCTTGATGTTAAATCACCTGTTTTGTATAGTGATACCGTAGCGTAAAAAGGGGACCGGTAAATTTGAGTCATTATGATATGGTTGCGACTGCAACTGCCCAGGGCAAAGCAGATCGGGGGCAAGGATTGGACAAAAAAGAGTTTTTGCGGGAATTTGGAGCCTGGAGCTATGCGCTTCTAATTTCGCTTCTTCCGTCTTTTGTTGTTTTTATCCTTTTATACGGGACCATCAACAAACTTTGATTTTTTTGCGTTATTTCGGGATACCGCGCTGTATTATGTTTGTATCACCATGTCTGCCCTTTCTCTGTATACATACAAGATGGTAAACTGGGTAAGGGGACTACACGCTGTAATATTGATGCTGGGTATGTCGATTTATATTTCCTTAGCGAACGGGAATTCTACCCCGCTATTTGACACATATGACCATGGAAAGATTATTTTTGTGTTGCTTCTGGTTTCTGTTTTAACAGGATTTTTTACCCTGTTATTTTCATCAATAAAGAGAGGAGAGTAATTTTGAGCATGTTAATACTGTTAATTACTGTTGGTTCTTTATCTGTCGGGATACTGGCGTTTGCCTGCTTTGAGGTATATAAAAACAACAGAAAAAAAAGTTATCCATACACGTTGGCGCCTGCTTCCAATAACTATACCCCGCTCGAAGTATCGACTCAAATCGTAAAATCAGTTCGTATGGGTCATTTTCTTATGCATATATTAACAAACAACGCATCTCCATTTGACGATGATGTATTTTTGAAAAAATATAAATCTTATATTCAGAATTCATCTGTGATCGATTACATTAAAAATATAGAAGGTGAAGATGAATGAGCCTGTGGATGTTCACATCGTAGCGAAGTATGAGAAGTATAAAGGGGTTATAGAACAATTTACAGAGGCTCGAATTATAAAACGGTATCATCGTCTGCTTATGGGGGCGCAGGGTTTTATTCAAGGAATGGGCTATAATGGCCATGTGGTTTGCAATGAGACCATGTTAATGTTTGCCGTGTTGGGATATTATTCCGACATTATGCGCTTAAAGGACTTTCACAGAATTGATCGTACAAATGACAGTAAAGTTTTTGCATTCGAAACTTCGTGGCTTTTAAAGCGAAGACCTTTACAGGTTAAAGACAGCAACGACCAAAAATACGCTTTTTGCAACGAAAAGTTTGCTTTGTCGCAAATTATGCTTTGGCTCAAGGAAGGAGAAAACAAGAATGATGCCGGAGTATTGGCGTACAAGGACTTAAAGTTTTTCTCTGATACGCTGTTTTATCATTTAAAATACCGAAACTACGACCCTCAAACGCTGGAATTAATGCTTGTGTCATTTATGGCGGGTCGAAAATACCAGTATCATCTTTCAAAAAAGAGCGGGAATTCCAATTTACAGGCGGAATAACCCTTAGCCTACTGCCGCCTTGTTTTTGCTTGTTTGTCAAAAATATGCTGTTTTTGATTGACATGTGCGACAAAGGAAACCGCAGGGTTCCAGGGCTTGCAAAAATTTGGGCGGAGCTGGGCGCGGGAGCGAAGCGAGGCTCGGGGTACGCCTGGACGTTAGGCGAAGTTGACCTGTTTTATGGCAACTTTAATTGTTTTGTATCCCGGTCAAAATCCTCATCGGCTATCATCAGCCATTCTTTTACATCTTCAATATCCATATATAATCTTTCCCTTTTGGAATATCGTTCTTTCAAAAAGACTTTTTTCTTTCCGTTTGTCAAAATCAGTTTCGTTATTCAATAACAAATCTATAAAAAATATTTTTTTTGCGCTTAATTCAATCATTATTTTTGCGTAAATTTCTGATACATTATTTATGGCATCGGGAATAACAATATATATATCGATATCACTTTTCTCCGTTGGATTACCGTATGCATAAGAACCAAATAGATAGATATATTTCGCCGGTACAAATTTTAGGATTGAATCCTTAATTGTACTTATTATTTCAGTAAAGTTATCCATAATGGACCTCTTTTCTTATTATGGCGTGGACAACATTTTTTGTCAAGTATGCTTTACCGGTTTTAACCCTGGGTGATTTTTCGCCTCCGGTACTCACGTGGAGAAAAACCCGTATTCTTCTTAAAAATAAAACTAAAATAGTGGGGATCGCTCCAGCCGGTTTCGTACGCGATGTCGGCGCTTTTAATGTTGGTCTCGGCCAGGAGGTGTTTTGCCCTGTCAATACGGACGCGGGTAAGGTAGTCGATAAAATTTTCGCCGGTTTCCGAGACAAAAACACTGGAAAAATGATTGGGGCTGATTCCTACCTGATCCGCCACCAGCTGGAGCGAGACATTGTTTTCCGCGTAATGCTGGTCAATGTACGCCCTTGCTTTAAGAATTACCGACTGGTATCTGCCGGGGGAACGGGATTCCTTAAATTCAACCAGCGCGCCAAGGAGCGCCGAAAGTTTTTCGACAAACGCTTTGTGGGAGCCGATAATTTCGCGTATTTCCCTTCTATTGACAAGGCCAAAAGGCAGCACTTCTTTTACATTACCTTTAAGATCTTCGATAATCTTTGCCGAGGCCGCCAGAACCTCGCCAAACAGATAATACTTCATCATTTCGTCTTCGCTGTCCATTGTTTTAAGCAGCGCTTCATAATCAGAAATAATCCCGCCTATGTCTTTTTTTGCCGCGTATTTAAGCCGCGCAAGCAGGGCTTCGCCGTCAATGGCAAGCAGGCGCTTTTCGTCAAAACGGTCATCCCCCCGCTTTTCTTCGCGCCCGTTTTCTTCGGCGTCTGCTTTTATATCCGCCTGGTGTTCCGGCGCGGCAGCGGCATCGGCGCTCAGCGCCCGCGCAAGCGCCTGGGCGGTTTCGGCAAGTTCCTCGATGTTTTGGCGGTTTTCTTTTTCCTGATCGATGCGCTGGGCAATACGATCCAGCGTCGCAAGCATATCCTTGGCAGAAAGCGGTTTTAACAGATATTCTTCAACGCCGATGGATATTGCCTTTCGGGCGTATTCAAATTCATCATGCCCGGAAAGAATAATAATTTTTATCCGGGGCATATTTTTTTTAACAATTCCCGACAGGGCGATGCCGTCCATAAACGGCATTTTTATGTCGGTAATAAGGATGTCGGGTTTTTGTTCGGCAATAAGCGGCAGGGCCATTTCGCCGTCGGGCGCGTCTCCTACAAGGGTGTATGGTGTTTTTTCCCAGGGGATGCTGTTTCGTATTCCTTCGCGGACAACAATTTCATCCTCTACCAAAAACACTTTATACATTCGAGTGCTCCAGGGGAATGGAAAGAATTACGGTGGTTCCCTGTCCATACACGCTTTCCAGTTCAATGCGCGCTTCTTTGTTGTAATATAATTCCAGCCGTTTTGAAACATTGTACAGGCCGTAAATCGCGTTTGACGCTTCGGGATCGTTCATTTGCCGCCTAATGCTGGCAATTGTTTCTTCGCTCATGCCTATGCCGTTGTCTTTTACGGTAAAAACAATATGAGCGCCCTGCCGTCTGCCGCACACGCCAATATTTCCCTTGCCGCGCCTGTTTTTTATGCCGTGGTAGAGCGCGTTTTCTACCAGCGGCTGTAAAAGCAGTTTGAGTATGGTTACGCCGGACAGGGTTTCATCATATTCAATGATATAATCAAAAAGGTCCCGGTACCGGATTTTTTGCACCGTCAAATAATTTTCAACGTGGTTAAATTCATCTTTTACGCTTACCCATTCGTTTCCCCGGTTAAGGGAAATACGAAAAAAGTTTGAAAACGCCCGCGTAATTGAAATTACCTCTTCGTACTGGCTGCCTTCGGCAAGCCAGATAATCGAGTCAAGGGTGTTGTAAAGAAAGTGCGGCGTAATCTGCGCCTGCAGCGCCTTCATTTCCGACTTTTGTAAATTTTTCTGCTCGCGGACATTGTCTTCTATCAGGGCCTTTATCTTTCCCGCCAGGGTATTAAGGTCTTCGGTAAGCGGCCGCAGTTCCGTAACCGGCGGGTTTTCCGCCTGCGCGCTTAAATCGCCTTCCGCGATACGGCCCGAAAGCGAAACAAGCGCGCCGATTGACGCGCCAATATTGCCTGTTACCGACATTTGCACAAAAACAGAAAAGAGCGCCGCTCCAAATATGGTAAGCATTTCCAGCACCAGAATAATAAACACCAGCTGTTTTAAATCTTCGCTGGCCCGTGCCGCCGACTCGATTTCGAGCGCGGTAAAATCCTGCAGTATGTCCGACACCAGGCTTATGACGCTGCGGATTTCATCGAGCGTGCGCTCGTTTTCGATAACCGGGTACGATTCGCGTATCTGCATGCCCAGCCGGTTTACATAGCTGATAAGGGTATTCATTGCGCGTCCGGCGACTTCCATATGCTGGCGGCTTTCTTCTTCGGCGGCAGTTGATTTGATTCCTTCAATTTGAGCGTTAATATCGGCAATGATCGCGTACTGGCTTCCGGCGGAAAACTGCTTGTTGCCCGCTACAATGTCCCACAGTTCATTGGTAATATCGCTTTTTACAATCTGGTTAAGCCGGTTGGTATTATGGACGTTGGAAATAAGCCGGTCATAGCTTAAGGTGTTAAAAAGGGTAATTCCCGCTCCCAGCACCAGGGGAATCAACATCAACACGACAATTACCACATGGGATGTCTGAATGGTCTTTCTGATGCTGGACGAAATAAAAAGCTGCTTAAACGACCGTAAAAGATGCTTCCTCATCAATAACCCCGGGGAGGCAGAGCGGAAAGATCGTCCCCCTCGCTGAATACTACTTCTTCGGCATGGGCGCTCCGGGGTACCGCCCGACCGGCGGCAAGGTCCTTTGCCAGCCGTATAATATCGGGGCCCTGTTGGGGGTTGCATTCTATCACGCAGTTTACCTCGCCCTTCTTAAGCGCGTCGATTGCCGCCTGCTCGGCGTCTATCGTAATGATCACTACTTCCCTGCCCGGATCAAGCCCGCGCTCTTTCATTGCCTCAAGCGCGCCAAGCGTCATTCCGTCGTTGTGGGAATAAACAACATCAAAGGACGGCCCTTTGGCCAGCAGTAAGCGCATGAGCTCGTATCCCTTTGATCTAAGAAAATCGCCGGACTCGCTGTATACGATTTCAAACTGGCTGTAGGGCGCTATAATTTCCCGAAAGCCTTCGGCCCGGCCCTGGGCCGGCGAAGAGCCGACGGTTCCGGCAAGTTCGGCAATGCGGATTGCTTTTCCCGATTCCAGGCGGTCCTGGAATTTATCAAGCAAAAAGTATCCCGCCTCGCGGCCTTCCTGTACGCTGTCCGTTCCAAAATAGCCGGCATAGAGGCTTTCGTCCCTTACGCGTATTTTACGGTCGGTTACCAGCACGGGGATCCCCGCGTTTTTTGCCTCTTCCAGCACATTTTCCCAGCCGTCTTCGACAATCGGTACAAAGGCAATCACGTCAACCTGGTACGCGATAAAGGAACGAATCGCCTTGATCTGGTTTTCCTGCTTTTGTTCGGCGTTGGTAAAAAGCAGCTGGACTCCCGCCCCGGCGGCCGCTTCCTGTATCGAACGGGTATTACAGGTCCGCCAGGCGCTTTCCGCGCCAATTTGCGAAAACCCCACAATCAGACTTTCCTTGACTGCTTCCTGCCTGCAGCCCAAAACCAGCGCCGCAGCCAGAACCGGAACCAGCGCCGCAGCCTTTGTCCAAAGCCGTTTGTACATGGTTTTAGATTGGCCTAAAGGCCAATCTGCGTCAACTATGCCAGGCGTATTGACAATACTTTCAAAAAGTCCCATTGTTTGCCTTAGCAAAAATATCCTTTAGGATGTTTTTGAACCGGCGCAGAGGAGGTTGAAGGGTCAGCATTGATAGGGAGCGATGTCGTCATCGAAGGGGTTTCCAAATTCTTTGGTGATTTTTGGGCGTTAAACAAGGTAAGCCTTGCCATTAAAAAAGGCGAGTTTTTTTCCCTTTTGGGACCTTCGGGGTGCGGCAAAACCACCCTTTTACGGATTATCGCGGGCTTTGAGTTTCCCGACAGCGGCACTGTACGGTTTGACGATTTTAACATATTGCCGCTGCCGCCGAATATGCGGCAGGCGAATACGGTCTTTCAAAACTACGCGCTCTTTCCCCATCTTTCGGTTTTTGAAAACGTGGCGTTTCCGCTGCGCTTAAAACGCGGGCTTAAAAAGTCAAAAACACAGATCGATTCCCAGGTAAAAGACTATCTGCACCTGGTTCAACTGGAAGCCCACGCGCACAAAAAACCCAACCAGCTTTCCGGCGGGCAAAAACAGCGCGTCGCCATTGCCAGGGCGCTGATCAACGAACCGGGGGTGCTTTTGCTGGACGAGCCGCTTTCCGCGCTGGACGCCAAGCTGCGTCAGCACATGCTTATCGAGCTTGATCAGATCCATGACAAAATAGGCATTACCTTTATCTATGTAACCCATGACCAGCAGGAAGCGCTTTCGGTCTCGGATCATATTGCGGTAATGGATCAGGGCAATGTGCTCCAGGTGGGAACCCCGCACGAAATTTACGAAAGCCCCGCGACCGATTTTGTCGCCCGCTTTATCGGTGAAACAAATCTGTACAACGCTACTGTTGCCAAGGTAGAAAAGCTCCCCAAAGAAGAAACCGAATACATGGCCGATCTTGACATTCCCGAACTGGGGCGGATCAAGGTAACAACCGTTGACGAAATTACCAGCGGTCAAAAAGTATGCTTTACCGTACGCCCCGAAAAGGTGGTAATATCAAAGGAACGGCCCGCTACCACACGGGGCGATATTAACACCTTTCAGGGTACGGTTGACGAACCCATTTACTCCGGCTTTCAGACAAAGTTCTATGTCAAGGTTTCAAAAGACGCGCAGACGGTGATCCGCGTAATCAAACAGCATGCCCAGTATTCCGACGAAGGCCCCGACATAAAATGGAAAGATAATGTATATCTTTCCTGGAGCGCAAACGACGGTTATATTGTCGGGGCTGCCCCGTGAGCGCAAAGCGCCGCGCCGGGTCTGCCGTCCGCCGGGCGGAGGGGGCAAGCTGTTTTTATCCGTTTCCCATGGGGCTGTGGTTTACCGTTTTTTTTCTTGTGCCGCTGTTCATTATCGTTGTCTACAGCTTCCTAAAAAAGGGGCTCTACGGCGGGGTTTATCCGGAATTTTCTTTTTCCGCCTACAAAAGCCTTGCAAACCCCAATTTTGTAATTATTACCCTGCGCACCCTGTTTGCCTCTGCCGCCGCGACGCTGATTACGATATGCATCGCGCTTCCCTGCGGGTACTTTATGGCCCGCAGCCGCAACCAGACATTTTTGCTTTTGCTTATCATTATTCCCTTTTGGACAAATTTTTTAATCCGTGTTTTTGCCTGGATGAATATACTGGGAAACAATGGTTTTTTAAATGAATTTCTTATGCGCGTTGGACTGATCAAAGACTATGTCCACTTTCTTTACAATCAAAAAACCGTGGTACTTGTTCTGGTTTATATGTACCTGCCCTACGCGATACTGCCGCTTTTTTCTACCATTGATAAATTTGACTTTTCGCTTTTGGAAGCGGCCCGCGATCTGGGAGCGACAAAATTTGGCGCAATCCGCAGGGTGCTTTTTCCCAATATTAAAAGCGGTATTTACACCGCCGTACTTTTTACCTTTATCCCCATCTTTGGCGCGTATGCCGTTCCCCTGTTGATCGGCGGAAAGGATTCATACATGCTGGGGAATGTAATCGCCGATCAGCTTACCAAAGCGCGTAACTGGCCGCTGTCGTCGGCTATTTCGCTGGTGTTGACGGTCATTACCACCGCCGGCGTTGTTATTATGATGAATTTACAGCGGCGCGAGGCAAGACGCATTGCCGATGTTTCGGGCATTGTTGAATCAAACGGCGAGGCGGAACTTAAAGGCGGCGGGGAAATGGAGGCCGCGCGGTGAACTTTCGCCAGATTGTACGCAATATTGTTACGTCTCTTAAAGCGCCCCCCTCAGGCGAAGCGGCCCGGCACGCGCGCAGGGCCTACCGAAGGGTGTTTTCGTTCAGCCAGACGATCTTTATGGCGACCATCGTGTTTTTATTTTTACCGCTCTTTGTGCTGGTACTCTACTCGTTTAACGCGTCCAAGGGAATGAACTGGACGGGATTTTCGTTTATCTGGTACGAGGAGCTTTTTTTTAACTCGCGCGATCTGTGGCGCGCGTTTTGGCATTCGATTGTTATTGCGCTTGGTTCCGCGGTAAGCGCCACCATTATCGGCACCCTTGGCGCGATTGGGGTAAACTGGTACCGCTTTCGCCTGCGCGGATATGTACAGACAATTTCGTTTCTTCCCATGATTCTGCCCGAAATCATTATCGGGGTTTCGCTGTCGGTTTTCTTTGCGGGGATTAAAATGCAGCTGGGACTGCTTACCATACTTATTGCCCACATTACCTTTAACCTTCCCTTTGTGTTTCTTATGGTAATGGCCCGCCTTGACGAATTTGATTTTTCAATTATCGAGGCCGCCCACGATCTGGGCGCCAACGAAGTACAGACGCTCCTTAAAGTAACCATTCCGGTCTGCATGCCCGGTATTGTATCGGGTTTTCTTACCGCCATAACCATATCGCTCGAAGATTTTGTTATTACCTATTTTGTTACCGGCCCGGGATCATCAACGCTCCCCATTTATATTTATTCGGCGATTCGTTTTGGCGTTTCGCCGGTGATCAACGCCCTGTCGGTGGTGATGATCCTTGGCACCGTGGTATTGACATTTCTGTTAAGAAATTTCCTAAAATACATAGCCGCAAAATAAAATTTGGCCCAGCTGTGCCAAAATCAACAAGAGGAGAGAGGAGTATGCGAAACACAATGGTAAGGGGTTTTTGTCTGGGGTTATTGGTAACCGCGCTGTATGTACTGGGAGCCTGTTCACGGCCCCAGCTTAACATCTACAACTGGACATACTACACGCCGACATCGGTCATTAAAAAATTTGAAGCGGAATATAATGTCAAGGTAAACTATGACGTATTTGCCAGCAACGAAGAAATGTACGCCAAACTGCAGGCGGGCGGCTCGGGGTATGACATTATCTTTCCGTCGGGCGATTATGTTTCAATCATGGTCCAGCAAGACATGCTTGAAAAAATTGACAAATCAAGACTGCAAAACCTGGACAATATTGATCCGCTGGTACTGCAAAAAGCAACGTATGATCCGTCTATGGATTACAGCGTTCCTTATTATTGGGGCGCGGCGGGAATCGCGGTAAATACCGCCAAGGTTCCCGCTTACGAAAGGAACTGGTCCATTTTTTCGCGCACGGACCTGCGGGGACGCATGACCATGCTCGACGATATGCGCGAAGTGTTTGGCGACGCGCTGGTAAGCCTGGGGTATTCGGTAAACACCAAAAACAGCGCCGAATTGGCCCGGGCGGCCGCGCTGGTCAACGATGTATGGAAGCCCAACCTGGTCAAGTTTGACGCGGAGGCGTTTGGCAAGGGCTACGCGAACGGCGATTTTTGGGTTGTCCAGGGATACGCCGAAGTTGTCTACGAAGAAATTGCCGAAGACCCGGAACTTTTGCGCGACACGGTGTTCTTTATCCCTGCGGAAGGCGGACCCGCCTACATCGACAGCATGTGTATTCTTAAAAACGCGAAAAACCTGGACCTGGCCTACGCGTTTATAGACTTTATTCACCGCCCCGGGATTCATGCCGAATTTCTGGATTCTTTTGGTTTTCCCTCTACGGTCAACAAGGCGGCGGGCGCCTTTAAAAAAGAAGCGCCCCTTTATACTGCCGGCGACATCGCCAATACCGAACTAAAGGACGATTTGGGCGAAGCGCTGGAAATGTATAACAGCGCCTGGGAAGATATTAAGGTCGGATATTAAGGCCGGATATTAACGCGAAACGGCAGTGGCAAGCTTGCTTCGATATTCCGCTTCGGTGATTTCGCCGTCAAGGTAATCTTTGATGATAAGTTTTACCACCTCGGGAAACGCCTTCCAGTAGCGTCCTGTCCACTGCCCCATTTCCGACCGCAGTTTGTGATCTTCCGCCTGGGACATGTTTCCGGTAGAAAAGCTCACAAACTGGCCGCACATTTCCAAAAGCATTTCCGGCGGGATGGGCCCGCCGGAAGAAGGACCCGGAATCCAGGCGGCGGTAAGAGTGGCAATCTGTTCTTCGGTTAATTCCGGCGCTTCGCGGCGGATAATCTTGACCGCCATTTTACGGACCTCTTCGCGCAGCCCGTCAATGTTGGCGCTTATGTTTATCTGGTCCGAAAGTTCACGGGCCATTTTTTTGGGATCGGGAAAATTCGCGGCTCCGCCGAACAGGGCCAGTTCGCGCCGGCGGCGCACGACTGCGGCGGCAACCGCGTCAATCGCCTTTTCATCGCAGCGGTTAAGAATATAGTCCATAACGCGGACCAGTTCGGAATTTGCCATAATGCTAGTATATTAAAAAACCAGCCTTTATACTATTGATATGAAGCTTCACATCCTTGGTTCCGGTACTTCCAACGGTATTCCTGTTATCGGCTGCGACTGTCCGGTATGCCGCTCATCGGACCCAAAAGACAAACGTATGCGGGCTTCTGTCCTTGTAGCGGGGGCGGCCGGCGAGCGGGTCGTTATTGACACCAGCCCCGAATTCCGGCTCCAGGCATTACGGGCAAAAATTACCCGGCTTGACGCGGCGCTTCTTACCCACGCCCACGCCGATCATCTGCACGGCCTGGACGATCTAAGGCCCCTAAGCCATGATCGCGAGGAAGGAATTCCCGTGTACGGCAACGAGCATACCATCCGCGAACTGCGGGAGCGTTTTGCCTATATATTTACGGAAACCCAAAAGGGCGGCGGCAAGCCCCATATTACGCCCATTGTCGCCAAAGAGCCGTTTACCCTGGGCGCGCTGACCGTTATCCCCGTTCCGGTAAAACACGGCAGGCTGGATATTTTGGGGTGGCGCGTCTTTGAAGCTTCGGACGCGGGGACACTGACCGGCGGCGCCGTGTACCTTACCGACACCTCGTTTCTTGACAGCGATTCGTTCCGTCTTATAAAAGACGCCGACGTGCTGATTATTGACGGCCTGCGGGTTCGTTTTCACGAGACCCACTTTAACTTTGAACAGGCGCTCAGCGCCGCCGCAGCCTCAGGCGCAAGGCGGGTTTTTCTTACCCACCTGTGCCACGAACACTCGCACCGCGAAGCGGCTGACTACTGCCGCAGCTTTGCGGCAGCGCACGGCACTATACCGGCGGAACCCGCCTGGGACCGGCTTGAGATTGACGTGATTTAGGAACCGGTAACGGCTTACACTTTCTTGGTGATATAATCGCTTTTAAGGCAGCGGGCGCAGATTTTAAGGGTCACGGTGGTTCCGTCAATCTGGGTTTTAACCTTCTTAAGGTTTGGCTTCCAGACCCGCCGCACCCTGTTTTTGGCGTGGCTTACCGTGTTTCCGCTCATTGTGTGTTTTCCGCAAATATCGCATGTACGAGACATTGTATTCCTTCCCATGTACTAACATGTACCAATAAGATGATCCCTGCAAGTCTACAGAAAAGTCAAAGAAATGTAAAGTGTTCGTTCCCGGCCGACCGCCCCAGCACCGCTGGAAATGAATCAGGAGTAGAGAAACCGGATAGGCCACAATCAAGTTGTCAAACTTCAGGAACAGGTTGTTCCAAAACTCCAGTTTTTGGGGAGGCAAGCTCTGCTTGTCCAGCTTTCTTAAAGATGAAGAATGTTTCCTAGTCTAAAGCCTTACTGTGTAAGGATGTAAGCCTTACGAAACTCTTTCATCCAGTGGAAAAAACCCTTCGGAGTTTTGGAACCAGATCACCTGAAATTATTCAATTTTTACAGCTTCTGCTCCTGAGAATCTCTCATTGTCCCCTTTCGTTGATTCCCATTGTTCTCTTGCCTTTTTGATGGCTTCTGATTTTGATATAGCAGAAATGGAATACTCGCGTTCGCCGGACTGTTGCCAAACATTAAATTGTGTTACGACTAGATAGATATAATGTACAGTAACATTATACTCGTATTCCTGAGAAACAGAAGTGTCAACGAACAATTCTTCTGGTTCATTATTACCAGATTGTGCAGAAAGAGATACTACTGAGATAACCATAATCAAAACAATGGTAATTATCTTCGATACTTTGTCTTTCATAAGACCTCCAGCTATTGTTTTCCAAATTTTACGACACTGTTTTTTAAAAACATTGTTTTTGAATCGCCAACGGCGACGTAAAAATACTATAAGCATAAAGACCCTCCCAAAATTTCGGTTTTGGGAGAGTAAGCTCAGACTTAAAGGAAGACCTTCTCTCCTTATTCTTTTGGAGGAGTAATTAGCGTTTCTTTGCCATCAGACCTGATGATAAATGACCTATCACGTTCCTCCTGAGCGGCTTTTTGTCTGGCCTCTTCCTGAGATCTTGCATCTGCGGCGGCTTTCTCTTTTGCTCGTTGCTCGGCTACTGCCTGTTGTCTTTGACGTTCCGCTTCCTGCCGCTCACGCTCCGCCTGCTGCCGTCTGCGCTCTTCTTCCTGCCTACGCTCCATATCCTGCCTTGTTGTTAGGTCGCCACTACGATAATCTGTAGAACCTTGTTGATCTGAGCGTCCTCTGGACTGCGCGAATATTCCAGCGCTACTGATTAGCAGGAATAATACCATAGCACTTAAAAATTTTTTCATAAAACCTTCCTTTCGCAAGTTTACTCTCATTACGAGGAGATGAATAAATTGCCAACCCATACGGACTGGTATCAAAAAACACTTTGGCATTGCCGGGGATTGTTGACTTAAAATCATCACAGCGAGTATTAATAAATATTGGTATATCAATAAATGTTACTAAACAGCGCCAAACGGGGGGGGGGGGTAGATCGACACACGTCCCGAAGCAGGGGAGAATAGTCTATATGACAGGGAAAGAGCCCTTTTCATAGCACCACAAGCATAGAGCCGCCACCACCTTTTGTCAAGCGCCCGCGCAGTGGTTCCGGTCCTTTTGGGCATGGCCTGGAATTTTTTACCGGTACAGCGCCTCCAGGAATTGAGCCACGCCGTCCTCGGTATTGGCGGCAATTTTAAAACCGGCGGCCTCTAAAACAGCGGGCCTGGCGTTTGCCGGGGCGGCGGACCAGGCGGCCTGGGCAAAGAGCGGCAAATCGTTTTCTTCATCGCCGAACACCAGGGTATTTTCCTTGCGTATACCCAGGTAGTCAAGCGCGCGGGAAAGCCCCGTTCCCTTTGACGCGCCGCTGTTCAGCACTTCCAGATACTCCGCCTGCGAAGCCACCACATAGACACCGTCTTTAAAGCGTTGAGTAACAAGGGCGCGGATTTTATTTAGTTTTTCGTTCCCCTGCGGGGAATGTTCGAGCGAGATAAAAAGCGTCTTGATGATTTCTGTTACGCCGGGACTATTGAGCGCTTCTAAAAGATCCCCCTGTACCGCCTGAACCCCCGATGAAACATTATAAAAATCCGACTCCGCCCCCAGTGTTTCGGCCATAAGAACTTCGCCGTCATGACCGGGGAGCGCCCCCTCCGGAAAATACACCTGCACGTACACGCCAAGGCTGCGGGCAATTTCGACACAATAGCGGATTGGTTCAACAGGAACAAAAGTACTGGAAACAACGCGCCCTGACGGCATATCCACCACAAGCGCGCCGTTATAATAAATCTGCGGACCGGACAGGCCAAGCTGCTTTCGATAGACTTCGCCCGAACCGAGCGCGCGCCCGGTGGCGATAATCAGGCGGACTCCGCGTTCGCGGCATTTTTCAACGGCGCGTTTGGTTCTGCCGGAAATCGTTTTATCTTTTTGCAGCAGCGTACCGTCAAGGTCAAACGCAATCGCCTTGACGGCGCCGGGATCAAGCTGAAATTTATTCACTGCGGGCCATTGCTTCCGCGGCCGCCCGCCCGTCGGCGATGGCGCGTACGACAAGGCTCGCGCCGTTTCGGGAATCGCCGGCTGCCCACACCCTGGGATTACTGGTGCGAAAACTGCCTTTGGTACGAATATTACCCCGCTCGTCGGTCTCAAGCCCCAGATCCGCGACAAGTCCTTCCTGAACAACATGGGTAAAACCCATGGCAAGCAAAACAATGTCCGCCGCAATGGTAAATTCACTGGAGGGAATTTCTGTCATATTCCACTTTCCGTCTTTTATCTTCCAGTCGACACGGCAGACTTTGACCGCGCTGCAGCTTTCGTTTCCTTCAAAGGCCTTTGTGTTGATTGACCACAGCCGCTCGCACCCTTCAAGATGGGAGCTCGATGTTTTTAACACCGTCGGCCAGAGCGGCCAGGGGGCGGATTCGGGCCTGTGTTCGGGCGGCTTTGGCATCACCTCGATTTGGGTAACCTGTTTCGCGCCCTGGCGGTTTGCCGTACCGACACAGTCGGCGCCGGTGTCACCTCCGCCTATAACCAGCACGCGTTTGCCGTACGCGCTGGGGAACCGAAGACTGCCGTTTTCCGCCGTCTCGCCGGCTATCGCGCGGTTTTGGAGCGAAAGAAAATCAAGCGCCTGAACAATACCGGAGCGTTCCCTGCCGGGAACGTTCATGTCGCGGGGTTCCCGCGCGCCAATGGCGAGCAAAACCAAATCATGCGAAGAAGCAAACTCGGCCGCGTCAACAATGTTTCCGCTGTTGTCTGTTCCAAAACCGTAGCGGGCGTTTCCAACCCGTACGCCTGTTTTAAACACAACGCCTTCCGCTTCCATAAGCGCGACACGGCGGTCAATAAAACCCTTGTCCAGTTTAAAATCGGGAATACCATAACGCAGATAACCGCCCGGTTTTTTATCGCCTTCGTAGACGGTAACCGTAAACCCGAAGCGGTTTAGATAATACGCCGCGGAAAGACCCGCCGGGCCCGCGCCGATAACGGCTGCTTTTTTTCCGTTTCGCACACGGGGCGGACGGGGAACCACAATGCCCGATTCAAACGCCTTTTCGATTACCGCCAGTTCGTTCTGGCGTATGGTAACCGGCTCGTCGTTCGCGCCAAGCACACAGGAAGCCTCGCACAGGGCCGGACACACGCGGCCGGTAAATTCGGGAAAGGGATTTGTATCTTCAAGCAGCGCCCAGGCGCCGGCCCAGTCTCCGCGAAAAAGTTTGTCCTGCCATTCGCTCATAATGTTGGATATGGGACAGGCCCAGTGGCAAAACGGCACCCCGCAGTCCATACAGCGCGACGCCTGCAGGCGCCGCTCGTCATCCGAAAGGGTAATCTCTACTTCGCTATAATCATTTACGCGCTCTTCAACCGGCCGGTAGCCCGACACTTTGCGCTTTATTTTTATAAATCCCCTGGGGTCGCCCACTTGTATCTCCTCAAGCCTGCCGGTCTACCGGCAAGCCGCACATAAATTCGCAGCCTGCGCGGCAGGCTGGCGAGGATCGGCCTTTAGGCCGTGCCTTAGTATAAACAAAAACCGGCCGGATTCGCCAGCCCCCTACGAATCAAAAAAAGTTTCCCAGGATCTACTTATCGTTACTTTTATTGAAAAATGAACGCGGACAACCGGATCATAACTGACCGGAAAATAATACGCGCCTTCTATGGCAAAATTTTTAAATGATACCGCCACGCCGGCATTGGGAAGCGGATAATGCCTGATCACAAAGTTATATCCAAAAAACGGCATTATTTTAAAGTAATAGATACTAAAAATGTTATAGACCCTTAAACCCGCGCTTAATCCCAGCTGGGGCTCTTTTTTTCTTTTTCTTTTTCCTGCGCTATTATGGTTATTATGTCTTCTGCTTTTTTATCATCATCCATAAAAAGATTAAACCAGTCTGTCCCCATGCCGACATCCAAATAAATACCGGGCGACACTATATACGGAACAATATCCATCCCTATTCCGAATCCAAAATCGATATAGAAAAAACCGTCCGATTCAGCAGACCCAAAGAGCCGGAGCGACAGCTCGGCCAATGCCCGCAGGTCATACTGGTAAAATTCATAATCGCTTTCAAGACTATTGCGGCTTATATTTGGAGCCGCATCCTGCGGACTGCCGTTTTGTAAAAACAAAACAAGCAGTACTACAAAAACCACGCCCCTTTTCATATACCATACTCCTCAAAACCCGACGCCGGGCAGTTCCCGTGACAGTGTAGCAAGGAAGCGTATTCCCGTAAAGCCTTGCGGTCCTGTCGGATTTATTCGTGTCGTTCGTGAGGCATTGGTGGTCAAAATGCGAATTGCCGATACCGGCCGGTTCCTTGACGGAAACGCGCTCCTCCTTTATAATGCCGTAGGGCCTGCGGCATTAGGTGAAACAACCGGAAAGAAACGGACGATAACGAACCGCCCACGGAGACCGGGAAGTAACGGCCGTTCCAATTATCCGGGACAGATGGATCGGTACAACCGGGCCGGACGGAGAAACAAAGTACCCGGAAAAAAGGTTTTAACAAAACATATGAATACAGAAAAAAGGGTGTTTATTCTATTTGTTCTCCTCAATCCGGTTGCGGTTCTTATGTATGTTATTATTTTTGGCATCCCCATTTACGCACTCATTTCAGCAAGTTATCTTTCAGATAATTATTCAGAAATAACAGATAAACTACTGGATGAAATGCTTGGTTATGAGGAAATTGATGATGCCAAGATCGTGTATGACAATGGTTTATTTAAACTTGATCTTCAAATTGCTCTTCTTCTAAAGAACGGGGAAACAATCTTGTACCAGAGGAAGATAAAAGATATTAATGAATACAGATCCTGAAAAAATGCTAAAAGAAACCCAGGCATTTATCCAGCAGCAGAGAAGAAAAAAGATATGGTAATATTTGGTACGCCGCATAACGTATTTTTGAAGATTGAAAAATTATACTTAAAGAATAAACTTCCCTTATTCAATGGAATTATAACCAAAGATAAATATATAGAAATAAACATCAATGAAAATGGTATAATTTTAAACGAAAGCGTTTTTGATAAAAATATATCATTGTTGGAAGAAGATTGTAGTTGTGTTGATGTTCATAAGGAAATAGAATATAACAATTATGTTATACATTATGGAGAAGGCAGTTATGGCGGGGACGGATTTATAGCAATAATGGACAAAAATAATAAAATTAAATGGATAATGTTTCATGAAAATATAAACCCAATAGAAAAAATAGAAATAG
>JAIRYT010000002.1 GCA_031267675.1 Treponema sp.
GGATTGGAATATTCAAGGCCGCGGTTTCAAGTGGACAAAGAAACCGGAAGAAATCCTTACAAAAATTCAGAAAGCCCGCGAAGGAACTATTATGCAGAATGTATAAGACAGAACACTAGAAAATGTACGATCTCCCTCAGTCCCTATTTCTACAAATTTTATCTCATACCGTTTTGCTATCTCTTCACATGTTTCCCGTAGCGTTTTGTCCACTGCTTGACTAATTACTACCCGTCGATACTTTGCGGGACACACTATATGATATAGCAATACTGACACATTATGTGATTTATGTAGAAATTCACTCATTTCTTAATCTTAGCTTATTTTAGTTGTCTTTTTAACCGCCCCAAGGGGCGGGGAATTAAACCCCAAGAGATTAAAAAATATTATCTAAACTTACTTTTACCTCATAATCTTCCGTACAAAAACCTTCTGGAATTTGATTGTGTATCAACTTTTCCACGCTAACAGATGGAAATGGCAATATTACATTATAACGAATCAATAAAGTTCTACTGCCCTCTGGTATCATATAACTATATGAACTTCTCAAATCATTCCACACTATATGTCTCACACCATCTGTATTGATTGGAACCCAAGTCATCGTAATATAAAAACTTGATTCATTTTTTCCTGCTCTTCGAGTTTCCATTTTAGGAATAAACTCTCTTAAGATACCGTCCGACTGTGGAAATATTAGTTCCCCATCAACTAATATTTCTATTATATTGATTGCAAGTGTTGTATCGTCAGCAAATACCCTGGGAAGTCTTTCATTAAACTGATATGGCAAACTTAATTCATACATATTTTGCGCGCCAAGCAGACTTCGCCCCATCATCATTAGCAAACCAGTCACTAAAATTATATAAATTTTATTCGCTCTCATAAGAACCTCTCAATACCCTGCCACCCAAAAGTAACGGAGTGTAATGCATTAAATTTCAATTCTACCGCTTCTTGAGCATTTGACATCTCCTTCGAATCCTCTGTTATTCCCCACGTGGTACACATACAGGTCCGCATAACCGAACCCCCGGGGGGTTACCTGTTTTCTACCTCCACATCACATTCCTTGACGGCTTTCTGTCAAAAAAATTTTCCGTCATCGGTTTTTTCGCCGATTTCCTAATAAGTTGACACTATGGGCGCGGTTCCGTTATTTTTCGCCGGGGCCGGGCAGTATCCCCAGCTTTTGATAAACATATCGCCGGTCGTTCAGCGTTTCGGCATTATCCGGTTCGATGGCAAGAATCGCGTTTAAATCGGCGAGCGCTTCTTCATACTTTCCCAATTCATAACAAACCGCCGCCCTGTTTTGGCGCAGCTCTATATAATCATCGTTTAATTCCAGCACCTTGTTATAATCGGCAAGCGCGCTTTCGTATCGTTTCATCATATAAAGGGTGTTCCCCCGGTAAAAATACATTTTTGAATTTGACGGGTCCAATTTTAGCGCCTGATGAAAGTTAATAAAGGCCTCTTCGTAGTCGTCCAAATCGTAATATACTTCGCCGCGGCGAATAAACGCGTCAACATACTTGCTGTCCAAAAGAAGCGCGTTGGAATAGCAAAGAATCGCTTCTTTATATTTTTTTAACGCATGGTACGCGTAACCCAAACTGCAAAAATCTTCCGCAGACGCGTTCTCTATATACGCATCCAGCCATGCGTTTGCGGCTTCCAGATCAAGTTCGCTAAAACCTTTTACCCCGTTTACCGTTTGGTCCGTTGCACCACTGTTTTTTTGGACATGAACTGTAGACGCACATCCAAACAATAAAACAGAACAGGCGACTAAAAGCATTCTTCGTAACATATCAGTTCCTTAGTTTTTGATACAGAGTCTGCTTACCACTCAAAGCGTTGGCATCATTTGGATCAATAGCAAGGATTACATTAAAATCAGCAAGCGCTTCTTCATATCTTCCCAATCGGTAATAAACCACTGCCCGATTTCGATGTGCGTTTATATGGCTGGCATTTAATTCTATCGCTTTGCTATAATCAAGAAGCGCGTCCGAATACTTTTCCATCATATGGTTAACATTTGCACGCCCAACATAAGGCTCGGGATTTGCCGGATCAATTTGTATTGCCCGGTGGTAATTAACAAAAGCATCCCCGTATTTTTTTAAATCATAATATACTTCACCACGTTGTATATACGCATCAGCATAATCGCTTTTAAGACTGATTGCTTTGTCTAGATAACCAAGCGCTTCCGTGTATTCCCCCAATTTATGATATAACGACCCTAAATTGTAATACACGTTAGGAAATGAAGGATTTAATGAGATCGCTTTCATATAATCGGCTACGGCTTCATCATATTCTCCAAAATCAGCATGCAGTGTCCCCCTGCCGCTATATGCCTCATAGTAAGTTGCATCATTTTTTATTGCCCGATCATAGTCAACCATTGCTTCATCTCGATTTCCAATTAGACTATTAAGAACGCCTCGATAACCGTATGCTTCCGCTCTATCTGGGGCTAATTCAATCGCCGTAGTAAAATCATTATACGCTTCGGCGTGCCTTTTCAATTCGGCGTAAATAATTCCCCTTTGATTATAGGAATCTATATCGTTATTGTTTCGCTCGATCCTGTTCGTATAAATAATCAGCTCGCTCAAGAGATCAAGTTCGCTATTGCCGCTATCGCTTGATCTTTGCCGGGTCGCGGTATTACCCTGCGGGGCAACATTGCTTTTTTGGGCATGAACTGTAGACGCGCATCCAAACAACAAAGCCGCACAGGCCGCTAAAAATATTCGTCTTACCATACTAATTCTCCTTCTGGAATTTTAGCAAGTTTCTGTTGTCATACCGGTAAGTCTTTTGGAGCTTTATGCTGTTTTACCTGCTTTGGTGTACACCCTGTTTCGCTTCTTGTCAAGGCGTTTAGATCGTTTCCGGCAGACTTCGCCAGCAAATAAATTCGCAAGTTGCGCGGCAACCTGGCGCGGATTAACCTTTAGGTCACTCCGTCAATAATCGAAACATATTCGGCAATGGTTTGGGCATGAACAAGTTTGTCGCGCAGGGCCGCGCCTCCGGCGATACCCGGCAGGGCAGCGCTGCCTTTGGTGTAGGCGCAAAATTGTTTGCGCATTTCAAGACACGCCGCCCGCTCTCCAATGTCGGCGGCAAGCAGTTCAAGGTGGCGGAGTCCGGCTTTAAGCCGCGCGTGTTCCACGTCCGGGGGCGGATTTTCGTTAAAGATAAACGGGTTTCCCAACGCGCCCCGGGCAAACATGACGGCGGCACAGCCGGTGTTTTTTAACATGTCGCGGGCATCCTGCATGGTATAAAGATCGCCGGAACCGCAGACGGGAACGGCAAGGGCAGCAAGACTGGCTATGTGCGCCCATTCGCTTTTGCCGCCGTACGCCTGCGAGCGGGTTCGGGGGTGCAGAGTAACCATGGCCGCCCCCATATCGGCCGCGGCGCGCGCGCATTCGGCGTAAGTAAGAGAGGCGGCGTCCCAGCCGGAGCGCATTTTTACCGTTACCGGAACGCCGCCCAAAAACGCTTCGCTGGATTTTACCATCGCTTCCACTATGCGGGCCATTGCAGCGGGGTTTTTCATCAGGGCGGCCCCCGCGCCGTTTTTTACCACTTTGGGAACAGGGCATCCCGCGTTAAGGTCGACAAGATCCGGTTTAAGCGGGGCCAGAATGCGGACCGCGTTTCCAAGTGTTTCCGCCGACGAGCCAAACAGCTGGACAGCCAGAAATTTTTCCTGTATTCCCTTTCGCAAAAGCGGATGGACTGTTTCGGATACATACATTTCGGGATTTCGTACGATTGCTTCCGCGGAAACCAGTTCGGTAAAACAAAGGCTTGCCCCCTGTTCGGCGCAAAGGCTCCTAAAGGCCCGGTCGGTGTATCCCGCCACCGGGGCAAGAAAACGGTTCCTGGAAAGGGAAAGCGGGCCAATGTTCACCGGTTAAGAGCTTAGTCGCTTGAGAGCCCAAAGAAGGTGTTTGAATTTTCCCAAAGCTGCTCGCACATTTCTTCTTCTTCCACGTCAAGCAAATCCGCCATAAAGTGCGCCGTCATGGGAAGGTACTTTGGCATATTGCGTTTACCCCTAAATTCAGCCGGCACCATAAAAGGGCTTTCCGATTCAATAAGAATACGGTCCGCCGGCAGTACATCCAGGGTTTCATGAAGATTTCGCGCGTTCCGGTAGGTCAAATTCCCCGCAAACGAAAAGTACAGATTCAGTTCCAGGGCCTTTCGCGCATATTCAGCATCCTCCGAATAGCAGTGAAGAATTCCGCCCCTAGACGGAAGCCGGTCGCGCAGAATATCAAGCACATCGTGCCCCGCATCGCGGTTATGAATGATCACCGGCATATCAAGCTTGTTGGCAAGATCAAGCTGGCTTATAAAAAGTTCAATTTGGGAATTTTTGTCGCCGAATTTACGGTAATAATCAAGGCCGATCTCCCCTATGGCGACAACGCGGGGCAGTTTAAGGCTCTGTTCAATAATCTGCGCCCAGTCCCTGCCGGGATTTTGCACCTCCGAGGGGCTTACCCCGACGGCGTGGTACACATTTGGCGATGATTTAAGGTTATCGTACACCGACTTAAAGTCATGAAGGCTGTTGCAGATAGACACCAGGCGGTTCACCTGGACCTGCCGGGCTTCCTGAATAACTATGAGCTGCTCAATAGGATCTTCCACAATAAGTCCTACATGGGCATGAGTATCGAAATACTGCACGATTTAATGTCCAAAAAAGGTCTAGAGATAAGATTTTTTTCCAAACTGGATACCCTTATTCTAGTACAAAAAGAATGTTTCGTCAAGAAAAAGGGCTCATAAAGGCAAAAAATAGCCAAAATGAGGCAAAAAACCGCTTGTATAACAGCCAGCAGAGGTATTTGTTGCCCTAAGAGTGCGTATGTTTATCATAATCAGCTATTTTTCTTTCTTTTAACCCCTGTATACCCGTAAAATGGCATTCAGGGAGGATCTAAAAATGATTAGCATCGTGTTGGCAGACAGCCAGTTTGTTTCTCTGAGCCAGCTGGTTCACAATGTATCGGCGGCGGGTGATTTTTCTGTACTGGGACAGGCAAAGGACGGCTACGAGCTGCTTAGGCTGGTAGAAAAATTCAAGCCCGATATTGTCCTGCTCGATTACAACCTGTTGTTCTTTAACTGTTTTCGGGCGGTGTCGGTTCTTAAACGCTGTTCCCCGGAAACCGGAGTCATTATCCTGACCGACGGAGAAAAGCGAAAAATGGAATACATTTTTTACCATCGAATCGCCGGATATATTTCGCGCGACTGCAACAACGGCCTGCTTTATAACGCCATACGAACCGTGTATTACGGCGGCTGGCTTATCAGCCCGCATCTGGCGGAATCGAACGACGCCGTACCGGTCGAGGACGAAACAATGGAATATTCCGTATCACGGACCGAACTGGAGATTATGGGCCGCGTGGCCCAGGGTTGTTCCACACGGGAAATCGCGGATCACCTTTTGCTTTCGGTTGGCACCATTCGCAATTATATCTCCGCGATACTCCAAAAAATCGGCCTTAAGGATCGTACTCAAATGGCAATATTCGCCCTTCAACATGGTCTGGGAGGATATAAGGATGAATTAAAAGGCCGTCCTTTGGCTGTAAATTCCGCTCTGCCGCTAAATTCACCCCGGCTCTATTGACCAAAACAGCCAAGGAGGGACACAATATCCCAGACGGACAAGGGGGATGCGATGAAGACTGTCTGTGGTATTGATTTGGGAACGCAAAGCTGCAAGGTGGTTCTTTACGATTACGAAACAAAAAAAATAACCGCGTCGTCCCAAAAGGCGGTCGAACTTATCGCCGCAAATGACGGAACACGCGAACAAAAGGCCGAATGGTACCAGGACGCGCTTAAAGCCTGTTTTGACGCTTTGCCCGCCGATGAAAAAAAAACAGCCGCCGCGGTCGGCGTATCGGGGCATCAGCATGGCTTTGTTCCGCTGGATAACGGGGGCAGGCCGCTCTACAACGTAAAACTGTGGTGCGACACTTCTACGGTCGCCGAGTGCGGCGACATTACCAAGGCGGCCGGGGGCGAGGCCCAGATTATCGCGCGCGCGGGCCTGCCTATGCGGGTTGGTTATACCGCGCCCAAGGTGCTTTGGCTTAAAAAACATAAACCGGAAGCGTTCAGCGAGCTTGCCCACATTCTTCTTCCCCATGATTATATTAATTTTCTGTTGACCGGCGAATACGCGGCGGAATACGGCGACGCTTCGGGAACAGGTCTTTTTGACGTACGCGCGCGCGAATGGTCCGCCTGGGCGTGCGGCCTGATTGACGAAAAAGTACGTTCCTGTCTGCCGCGCCTTGTCGCCCCCGGCGCGGAAGCCGGTACGGTGTCCGCGGAAGCCGCCGCCCGGTACGGTATCAGCGCCGGTATTCCTGTCGCGGCGGGCGGCGGGGACAACATGATGGGCGCGGTTGGCACGGGCACGGTAAAAGACGGCTTCCTTACGATGAGTTTGGGCACCTCGGGAACGCTCTATGGCTATTCGGACAAGCCGGTAATTGATCCCAGCGGCAACCTTGCCGCGTTTTGTTCCAGTACCGGCGGGTGGCTTCCCCTGCTCTGTACGATGAATTGTACGGTGGCCAGCGAAGAATTTCGCGGGCTTTTTGGACTTGATGTACAGGCGTTTGACAAGCTTGCGGAAAAAGCGCCCGCCGGTTCCGACGGCGTCGTACTTTTGCCGTTCTTTAACGGCGAGCGTACTCCCAATCTTCCCAATGGAAAAGCCAGCGTCAACGGCATAAGCTCCGCCAACTTTAAAAAAGAAAACATTGCCCGCGCCGCGCTGGAGTCGGCAATTTTTGGCATGAGAATAGGCATGGAAGGTTTTGAAAAACTCGGCTTTAGCGCAAAAGAAATCAGGCTTATCGGCGGCGGCGCAAAAAGCCCCCTTTGGCAGCGCATCGCCGCCAATGTGTTAAAGGTTCCGGTGCGCGTGCCTTCCGCCGCGGAAGCGGCGGCAATGGGCGGCGCGATACAGGCGCTGTGGTGCCTTGCCTCATCCAGCGCCGGGCCCGGCAAAAACATCGGCAGCCTGGTGGATCAGCATGTAGTGCTGGAAGGCGCGCTGATCGAACCGGACCCAAAAACCGCACAGGCCTATGACGAAGCGTACGGCGTTTATTCGCGGTATTTAGAGGCGTTAAGCCCCTTGTATAAATAGAACGGCCGGCGAATTCCGGCGCGGATCAAAAATACTCCGCTTTGCGGAAACAAACTTATTTGGAGGATCATATGGCAGACTATTATGTTGGAGAAAAAGAGTACTATCCCAAAATCAGGAAAATAAAGTACGAAGGGCCCAAAAGCGACAATCCGCTGGCGTTCAAATACTATGATCCTGAAAAAATCGTGGGCAAAAAAAAGATGAAAGATCATCTTCGTTTTGCGGTTGCCTACTGGCACAGTTTTTGCGCCGACGGCACCGATCCGTTTGGACAGGCGACCCACATTCATCCGTGGACAAGCGACGCCAAAACGCCAATGGAAGCGGCCGGACATAAACTTGACGCGGCGTTTGAATTTTTTACCAAATTGGGGGCGAATTTTTACTGTTTCCATGACCGCGACATCGCCCCCGAAGGCGAAACCCCCCAGGAAAGCGAAAAGAATTTATTTGAAATAGTAGGCAAGGCAAAAAAGCTGCAAAAAGCAAGCGGAGTAAAACTGCTCTGGGGAACGGCGAATCTGTTTAGCAATCCCCGCTACATGAACGGCGCGGCGAGTAATCCCGAGTTTGGCGTATTGGCAGCCGCCGCCAACCAGGTAAAAAGCGCCATTGACGCGACCATCGAACTGGGCGGTCAGGGATATACATTCTGGGGCGGCCGCGAAGGCTACATGAGCCTGTTAAATACCGATTTAAAGCGCGAAAAAGATCACCTGGGACGCTTTTTTGCCCTTGCCCGCGACTACGCGCGCAAGCAGGGTTTTAAGGGGGTGTTCTATATCGAGCCAAAACCAATGGAGCCGACAAAACACCAGTACGATTATGATGTGGAAACGGTTGCCCTGTTCCTTAAAAATTACGGGCTTGATAAAGATTTTAGAATGAACATTGAATCGAACCATGCCGAACTGGCCGGTCACGATTTTTTTCACGAACTGGAAACGGCGGCTTCGCTTGGTTTGTTTGGTTCGGTCGACGCCAACCGCGGCGATTTTATCAACGGCTGGGATACCGACCAGTTCCCCTGGAGCGTGTACGAAACCGCGCTGGCAATGTACGCGATTTTGCGCGCCGGCGGCTTTACGACAGGCGGCCTAAACTTTGACGCAAAGATTAGGCGTAATTCCATTGATCCCGACGATCTTTTTATCGCCCACATTGGCGGCATGGATACCTTTGCCGTCGGCCTTGAAATCGCGAACCGGATCATCAAAGACGGCGTAATCCCCGGATTTGTAAAAAAACGTTACGCTTCGTACAATTCCGGTGACGGCGCAAAGTTTGAAAAAGGCGAATTAACCTTTGAACAGGTTGCGAAACTGGGCGGCGAAAAATACGGACGCCTTGGTGTTACCTCGGGTAAACAGGAATACCTTGAAAACGTATTTAACAAGTATCTGCTCGGACTGTAAACAATTTGCAAACAGTTTAAAAACCCCGCCTGTGCGGGGTTTTTTTACGAATTCGCCCCATAGTGAGTAGGAAGCACGCCGGTTATTTTTTTAAAGGTTTTACTAAAGTAATTGGGATCCTGATACCCCGCGGCGGCGGCAATCTCCTTAATGGAAAGTTTTCCTTCTTTCAGGAGCTGCGCGGCCCTGTCAATACGCAGCCCGGTAAGAAAATCAACAAAATTTGATTTAAGGTGTTCGGCAAAAAGACGGCTTAAATGACTTGCCGATATTTGCGCGTGCTCGGCGGCATCGCCCAGTTGAATGGGCAAACCGTAATTTTCCCTAATGTAGCTGAGCGCCTTTATAAATGAAAGCGGAAACGAACCGGAGCGATCAATATTGGCCTGTATTACCAGTTTTTCAAACTGCAGATCCGACCAGCGTTTCCATGCGCCCAAATCTTCCAAATCCATAATCGCCTGCGGATCAACAAGAAGTTTTTGTTCGGCGGCCCGGCCCCATGAACCGCAGATGTCGTCGACCAGCAGCGTAAAAAGCGAAACCATTTTGATCTTTGCCGATTCAAAATTCTGCGAAAAAAGGGGCTCCCACACCGAGGCGAATATTTTTTTTACCTCGCTGGTAGGAAGAATGCCAATCTTTTGCCTAAGCGCGGCAATGCGCAGGCGTTCGCGCCCGCTCTCGCCGGCCGCCTGCCGTTCTTCTTCCAGGCAGGCAAGCGCCTCGGTACAGGAACGGTATAAATCGCTTCCGTCGTACAAAGCGCCAATACCCTGATAATGGGGAATATCCTTTAAAAGCGTGTCAAGCATTTTAAGCGAATGTTCCCTAAAGCCGTCCCAGTTTACGTCTTCCGATACCAAAAAAAGCCCGCGGTTAAGCATAACGTCGTAAATACAGTGATGCTGGTATAAAAATTCTTCGGCAATGCGGGAACACCATTGTTCCGCGTCTTTTTCAAATTCAACCATTACCGCGACACCCTGCGTACTGGGAAGCTCAAGAATTTTACGGTATTCCTCCCAGGTGGTTTTATCCATGGGCGCCCAAATGTCTTTACGCAAAAATTTTAGCCGGGGCTCGCCGTATTCGCTGTCTTCCCGGGGCTGGGAGCGAAGAACGCCGTGCGCGTCTTCCAGCGTGGAATAAAATGTTTTTTTGGAAACCGGTTTTACCAGATACGCAAAAATTCCCAGGGGAATTGCCCGCTGGGCCAGGTCAAAGCGTTCATACGCGGTGGATAAAACACAAATCATGCGCGGATATTTTTTGTGTACTTCTTCTATAACGGAAAGCCCGTCGATTCCCGGAATATTAATATCCATAAACACAAGATTGGGTTCTGTTTCATAAATAAGCTTTAACGCCTCATAGCCGGTGCGGGCCTTTCCCGCCAGCGTAAAAACCTGGTCGCTGTAATTGGTAAGCATGAATTCATAGCTGTCAAGAACAGGTTCTTCGTCATCGACAATCAAAACGCTAAACACGGTTCCCACCTGCCATTCGGGTAAGCTTGCTCACTTTACCCCAAACGCCATAAAAAGGCAAGCGGATTTATCGCAGTCTGCTAAAATACACTGGAAACAATCGCGTAACTATGGTACTGATTCACCGCCACCCCTTTTCTGTTATAGACGGGGCAGATTTCGCCCCGCGAATACGTAAGCAAAAAAGGAAGGCCGGCCAATTCTGTCTGGATCATTTTCATTTCATCATCGGGGTCGGTCTGAATTACCGAGCGGCTAAAGCAGGAAAAAATCAGGCGCGTCTGGCCGCTTTCTTCTTTTAGGGCGTTGGTAACATTTTTCATGCTGCTGAGCACCTTGTCTTTACCGGGAAAACTGATATATAGGGTGCTTCCCGTAGGGGTATTGGTGCTGCACAAAATACTGCCGTCTTTGTTGACCGCGTATATAACAAAGAGCATCGGCAAAGCGCTGCCGGAAACAATAACAAGGGGAAACATAAAAAGCATTTTTCGGGTTTCGCTGGTAATAAGGCCGATTTTTTTCATGTATTCCGCCGCGCACATACCGTCTACCGTAATTATCCGGTTTCCTTCTGCCTTGGTAACCACCGCCTTTTGCCGGGGACCATCCTGATTCCAGACAGAATCGACAAAAAATTTGGGCTCAACGTTTCCCATCAAAAGAAGAAGGGGCATGCGATCCGACCAGGCTTTTCCGTTGTAGATGGTTTTGGGCGTTCTGATTCTGGTGTCCGCATCCAAAGCGCCGGTTCCAAAAATTGGCGCGCCGCCGCCCTCGTGGTCAAGAATCTTTACTACGGTGTCTCCCACTAAATTATGCAGCGAAGGGGTAAAAGGCAGAATAAGGGCGCTTTTTTCATTTGCCGATAATTTGCGGTACAGCTTTACAATTCGCGCTTCTTCATCGGTAATAAGGGGTTCGGAAAGACCGGCGCGGAATTCCACATCGTCGCTGGTAAGAACTGTAAGACTTAGCACAATACCGCCCATGGCTTTTGGCGCGGCGATTCCCAATGTGGTACAGCCTAAAACAGGAAACGGCAGATTTTTACACACCGCTTCCAGCGCGCCGGATTTGATAAAATCCAAATAACAAAAAACAAGACCCGCCGAATTTTTTAACAGATTATGCCGCATGTCCAGCTTTTCCAGAATATCGCACGAAGCCGCTTCCGCATTGGTAACTTCGTACGTATACGCATTCAACATTTTTACCATTAAATTTTCCTCTCTGTAGTAACATTGCCGGGAGACAATTGCCTCTTGTTGTCAAGACTAGTGCAGACAGGAATGAACCAAACACACCCAAAAATAAAATTGTTTTACAAAAAACTAATCGTCCTCGATAAGAAGATAGCTTTCCTTGATTTCGCAGACAGCCTGATTAAAGCGTTCGTTAAGTTCATCAAGCTGTAAATGAAGTCGTCTTGTTCTTTTTTCATCAAGGGGGTTGGTCATAAAGAGCTGGTAGGGTTCAATTTCAAGGGCTACCGCAAGTTTGTTAATTGTTTCGGGCGAGGCCCATTTTTTACAGTTTTCGATATCGTTTACAAAGTTATGGGTAATCCCGGCTTTTTGCGAAAGCGCCAACTGGGAAAGGTTCAGCTTTCCCCGGTACAGCTTTAGGTTTCTGCTAAAACTTTGCCGTATGTCGTATCCATCAATCCGCCTTTGCATGGTTAATCTTCTACCTGTACCAGTTGACCCGCAAATATCCAAAAGCGGCAAACTGTCGCCTTTGGTCGCTGCGATTGCAAGTGTATTTCCTTGGGATGTTTTTCTGTTTTTATAAAGCGCCGAACACGATCGGAGCCTCATCTAAGAGTGGGACTAGCCACAAGGAGATTATACAGTATGAAAGAAAAAATTATTAGCCCGGCAGGAATCTTTGTTTTTGCCGTTCTCGCGCTGGCCGCCTGCGGTTCGCCGCAACGTATTGAAAACATAACCGTGATGAGCTGGAATGTACAGGCGCTTTTTGACGGAAACGACAACGGAAACGAGTATGCGGAATACCGCCACAGCGCCGGCTGGAACAATGAAAAATACCGGAACCGGCTTAACACCCTGGGCTCGGCGCTTGCGGAATCGCTTCCCGATGTTTTGGTCCTTATTGAAGTCGAAAGCCCGTCCATTCTGGATGATTTTTCTAAACTGCCCGGAATGAAAGGCTATCACGCTTCCTTTTTTGGCCGCAATAACGGCCTGGGAATCGGCGTGTTAAGCCGGTTTCCCCTGGGCGCGGCCCGCCTTCATTCGGTAAATTTGTACGGTATCGAAACGCCGCGCCCCGTCGCCGAAGTGTGGATCGAGGCGGCGTCGCCGCTTGTGCTGCTTGCCTGTCACTGGAAGTCAAAACTGGGCGGCGACGAAGAGACCGAAACGGCGCGGCGCGCGTCCGCCCTGGCGGTAAACCGCGTACTTGACGAAATTGCCGCGGCGGCGCCGGAAGCTGCCGTTATTGTTTTGGGCGATCTTAACGAAAATCACGATGAATTTGAGCGTAACGGCGGCGCGTACATCTGCGCCCTTATGAACAAAGCGGACGCTGAGGGAATAGACCCGTCGGCGCCTATTTTGCTTTCATCCCCGGGAAGAAAAAAACAAAGGCTGCTGTTGCCAAAACCCGGCCTTGGGCCGGATTACCGCGATTATCTGGTACTGTCCGCCGATCCCGGCTCAATGGCAGTAGATTCAAATTCCCCCAAAAACACGCTTTATTCGCCCTGGTTCAATGAAGGCGGACAAAACGGTTCGTACTATTACAGGGAAGAATGGGAAACAATCGATCACATGCTCTTTAATGACCGGTGTTTTGACGGATCGGGCTGGGATTTTGAATCATTCAGCGTTATCACCGCCGCTCCCTTTACCGGCGCTGACGGAATCCCTTTTGCGTATAACCCGCGCACCGGCAACGGCCTCTCCGATCATCTGCCGCTGGCGGCGCGGCTGGTACTTGCGCCCTGATCTTTAGGCCGCTCCCGGCAGTCCGCGGCGTTCAGTTTCTCCGGCTATGTGCATTTGTTCAAGTATGTTCATTATCGCGTCGACTGCCGCCTGTTTTTTATCTTCCACGCCGGCTGCCGCCGCCGCCGCGCGGACATTATCGCGGAACGCGCGGCATTCGATAATGGGGCCGGCGCTTAGGCGGACCACATCCCGGCTGACCGAATCTTCCAGCATATCTCCCTGATGAATGTGGAGCACTTCGCCGTTTATCGCCACAGGCAGCATGTAGTCAAAAAGCCTGATGTATGAATCAATTTCGCGTACTCCGCGCTTGCTTTCGGGGTCCCAGGGCCGGTAGCGGGTACCCGCCGGAAACACCAGGACAAGACCGCCCGTTTGTTTAACGCGTATCAGGGCGCGGGTCGCCGCGCGGTTAATTAACACGCTCCGCGTAATTTCATCCCGGTCCTTTTCGGGGTCCAGCTCCTGAAGGGAGCGGCTGGGACAAATGACGATGCAGGTATACGCGCTGGCAAACGCCGCAACTATGGGGTTTTCTTCGGTAAGTTTCATTCCGGCGATTGCCACCAAAGAATCGGCAATACGCGCCCCGCCTTCTTCCTGCCGCAAAAGGTAATCGAACAGGGTAAGGTCCATGTTGCTGTAATGCTCCAGCAGTAAAAGACAGGCGCGGCCTTCTTTTAACTTGGCGTAGAGCGCGCGGATATGTTCCATGCCGCTTATTCCCGATCCCGGCAAAAGCAGGGCCTGCGCTATTTTATCGAGCAGCGGGCGAATTTCGCGGTTGCCCGGCTGGTAAACAGTTTCTTCGGTAACCCTGCTTACCGCTTTTGAGCGGGACAGTGCTTCTTTAATAATCTCCTTAAATGAAGAAAGCGTTTCCATGTAAGTACCCCCTTTGCCGCCAGGCCAATGTCCTTTTTTCGATCGATTAATCCGCCATTTCAGAAAGGGGAATCGGCCGGGGCGAATTGTTTTCACCTTCGGTACGCGAAAATTCCTCAAGCAACTCCCTTCCCCGCTTTGACAGTTTTACGGGAATCTGCACCATAAGCTTGATCCAAAAACTGCCGCGCCGTCCGCCCGAAGGCACACCCTCATCGCGTATACGAAGCAGTTTTCCATTGGTCGCGCCGGGGGGAATTTTTACCTTGAGCGTTTTATTGTCCAGGGTGTTTACATGTATATCAGCGCCAAGGGCTGCCTGGGTAATTGAAATGGGAACGGCGCAATATAAATCCAAATCCTGCCGTTCAAAAAATTCGTGGGGTTTAATGCGGATAAAAACATACAGATCGCCGGAAGGACCGCCGCCCGCTCCGGCGTCACCCTGGCGGGGAATTACCACCCGCTTTCCGTTTTCCACACCGGCGGGAATGGTTACCATGATCTTTTGCCGTTTGCGCTGGGTGCCCGTGCCGCCGCATTCTTTACAGGGCTGTTCAATAATGTAGCCTTCGCCCCGGCAGCTGTGACAGGGCGACGCCACCGAAAAAAAGCCCTGGCTGTGGCGTACCTGCCCGGAGCCTTGACAGGTTGGACAGACCTTTTTGCCCGAGCCGCCCGCGCCCTTACAGCCGGGGCAGGCGTCGTTTCGGGTATACTGGATTTCTACCTTGGTGCCAAAGACGGCATCCTTAAACGGGATTTCTATGTCGTAGCGAAGATTCGCTCCCTGACGCGCCCCGCCGTGGCTCTGCCGGCGGCCGCCGCCAAAGAAGGTGTCAAAAATACCGGAAAAATCGCCAAAAATGTCTTCAAAACCCCGAAAAGTCTGGGAAAAATCGCCCTGACCGGCCATGCCGTCAACGCCGGCAAAACCAAACTGGTCATAGGCGGCTTTTTTTTGATCATCCCCGAGTATTTCGTACGCTTCGGTCGCTTCTTTAAATTTTTCTTCGGCCTCTTTGTTGCCGGGGTTCTTGTCAGGATGATACTGCACCGCCAATTTACGGTAGGCCTTCTTGATATCATCCTTTGAAGAATTTTTGGCTACCCCCAAGACTTCATAGTAATCCCGTTTTGCCATTACTTGTCGTCTACCACTTCATAGTCCGCGTCCTCGGCGCTTTTGGTTTCGGGTCCGCTGCTTTGCGGCTGTTCCGCGCCGGGGGGCGGTCCGCCCTGGGCAGCCTGCTGTTTGTAGATTTCCTCCGTAATTTTGTACGAAACCTGTTTGAGCGCTTCTGTCTTTTCCCTGATCGAACCAATATCGCCGCCCTCAAGCGCTTTGCGCAAATCGGCGATTGCTTCTTCTGTTTTGGATTTGTCGGCGGCGTTTACCTTGTCGCCCAAATCCTTTAGGTTCTTTTCGGTACTGTAGATCATCGTGTCCGCTTCGTTACGGACCTCCGCTTTTTCCCGCTCCTTCTTGTCTTCTTCCGCGTGAACCTCGGCTTCTTTTACCATGCGGTCAATGTCGGAATCGCTCAGGCCGCTGGAACTTTCTATGCGGATTTTTTGTTCCTTCCCGGTACCCAGATCCTTGGCGCTTACATGAACAATGCCGTTTGCGTCAATGTCAAAAGTTACCTCAATTTGCGGAACACCGCGCGGCGCGGGCGGTATGCCGACCAGATCAAAGCGTCCCAGTACGCGGTTTTGATTCGCCATTTCGCGCTCGCCCTGGAGCACCTGAATGGAAACGGCGGTCTGTCCGTCCGCGGCGGTAGAGAATATCTGGCTTTTGCGCGTGGGTATTGTCGTGTTGCGGGGAATAAGCCGCGTCATGACGCCGCCCAGGGTTTCAATGCCAAGCGAAAGCGGCGTTACATCAAGAAGCAGCACGTCTTTTACATCGCCGGAAAGTATGCTCCCCTGAATCGCCGCGCCAATCGCCACCGCTTCGTCGGGGTTTACTCCCTTGTTTGGTTCTTTTTTAAAGAGATCTTTTACAATCTGCTGAACGGCGGGAATACGGGTCGAACCGCCTACAAGAATTACTTCGTGAATATCATCGGCGCTCAGGCCCGCGTCGGCAAGCGCTTTTTTACACGGCTCTTTTGATCGTTCCAGAAGATCGGCTACCATTTGTTCAAATTTCGCGCGGGTCAGGCTTTTTTGCAGATGCTTGGGCCCGCTTTGATCGGCGGTAATAAAGGGAAGGTTGATTTCGGTCGTCTGCATGGCCGAAAGTTCAATTTTTGCTTTTTCCGCCGCTTCGCGAAGCCGCTGCAGGGCCATGCGGTCCTGGGCCAGATCAATGCCGGTATCGTTTTTAAATTCGGTAATAAGCCATTCCTGCACGCGGCGGTCAAAATCATCGCCGCCCAGGTGGGTGTCGCCGTTGGTCGATTTTACCTCAAAGACCCCTTCGCCCAGTTCAAGAATTGAAACGTCGAATGTGCCGCCGCCCAGATCGTAGACGGCAATCATCCGGTCCTGCTTCATTTCCTTGTTAAAACCAAACGCCAGCGATGCGGCGGTCGGTTCATTGATGATGCGCTTTACTTCCAGTCCGGCGATCTTTCCGGCGTCTTTGGTAGCCTGACGCTGCGCATCGTTAAAATAGGCGGGCACGGTAATTACCGCTTCGGTAACCGACTCGCCCAGATAATCCTCGGCGGTCTTTTTCATCTTTTGTAAAACAAAGGCGCTGATTTCCTGCGGGGAATATTTTTTGCCGTCAATGTCAACGCGTACATCGTCGCCCTGTTCGGCAACCTTGTACGGCACAAGTTTCATCTCGTTGCTTACCTCGGAAAACCGGCGGCCCATAAAACGCTTTATCGAATAAACCGTGTTTTCGGGATTTGTTACCATCTGGTTTTTCGCCGGCTGCCCGACAACCCGCTCGCCCTTGTTCGTAAAACCAATAATGGAAGGCGTCGTCCGCCCGCCTTCTGAATTTTGAATAACTACCGGTTCGCCGCCTTCAAGTACGGCCACACACGAGTTGGTAGTTCCCAGGTCGATTCCAATTATCTTTCCCATAAAAAATCTCCTCTTCTTTAGTAAACATTATGTATTTTCGGGCATAAGGACCTTTACTTTGGCAGGCCGCACCACTCTATCTTTTAGAGTATACCCTTTCATAAACTCTTCGGCGACAAGCGCTTCTTCCGCGTCCGCCGATTTTTCCATTTGGATTGCTTCGTGCTTGTTCGGGTCAAACACTTCGCCCAGCGAATCGAAGCGGGTAAGCCCCCATTTTGTTTCCAGCTGGCTTACCATTCGCTTTTCGATCATGCCGATCCCTTCGTAAAGGCTGTTGTAGCTGGCCAAAATTTGTTCGGAATCCTGGCCCGCTTCTTCGCGCTGGGTTTCCGCGGCTTTTATCGCCCGCTCAAAATCATCAATTACCGTGATCAGATCCAAAAGAAGACTCTGATTGGCAAAGTCAATGGCGCTTTGTTTTTCCTGGTTTATCCGTTTGCGAAAATTCTCAAAGTCGGCTGCCTTGCGCAGATAGTTATCGTTGGCATCGGCGAGCAGTGTTTCAAGCTCCTCAATGCGTTCCTCGGCGGTAAGGACAGGTTCGTCCTGCCGGGCGGCTTCGTCCGCAGGGGCTTCCTCGCCGGTTTTTGCCTCCGCTTCCGTACCGGCAGGATCAGGAACCCCGGGAATTTTGACTTCTTCGGCTTTTTCGTTATCGCATTCCTGTTTCGACATTCAAACTTCCTGTTATTTTGCTTCCGTTGGATCACCCCCCTGCACGACAAATAAGGGGTAAAGATCTGCCTGGGGAACGGTTCCCGCCACCCATCTTAAAAAATACGCAATATTGTACCCCTTGGTCAAGTAGACAGCTTGCGAATTCAATTCCCGCATGGTACGCTTTAAGAAGTGCGAAATATTGCCAGACTAATGCTTTTTATCGTAGTCTCGTTTGCCGCCATTCTGGTAATTGCCGGGTTTGCGGGGCTTTTACAAAGCTGGGTCGATGCGGCGCTTGGTTTTCCGCCGGAACCGGGGGCTTTTTCTGCCTGGTTAAGCCGTATTCTGCTTGACGCGCTTCCGGCGGCCTTCTATATCAGCCTTTTACTGGGGCTTTCGTACGCTTCCAACCGGGACATCGCCTATCCGGCGGCGTTTTTTACCCTGTTTATTCTTGTGTTGGGCCTTGGTTTTGCCGTTTCTTTTGGTATGGAACGAATTTGGCAGATGGGGGTTTCCGTTCCGTTTAAGCCGCCGGGCGATCTGGTCCAAAGCGGCTATATTCTGCGCCTAAGTCCCGATACCCGGTATGTCAGCGGAACCCGCGAAGTGCTTTTTACCGAACCCGCCAAAAACGGCCCGCGCGCCGCTACCGCCGGCCCGTCGACCCTGTACTACCAAAGAAGCGGTGTGCCGCACCGTGTCAGACTTCCCTTTACCGAAGAAAAAAGCGCCCTTCTTGCGGGAATTTCCTCGGACTTTGACAAAAGCGCGCGGAACTTTGCCGTCTGGTTCGAGGCGGGTCCGCCCGCGTTCGCCATATACACCGGATCGCTTGCGGCGCTGCTTCTTTCGCTGGGGTGTCTTACCAACATCAGTTTTTGGTCGCTGGCCAATTTTTCTTTTGGTGTTTTGGCGTTCAGGGGCGTTCTGGCGCTGGAAACGCTTCTTAACGCCGAAGACATTCACCGGGTAATCGGATCATTTGCGGGCGGGCTTCCCGATTCGCTCATTAGTCCCGGTATTTTTACCGCGCTGGCGGCGCTTATTCTTCTTTATTCGCTTTTGGTGTACCTTGCGCGCGGAAGGCGTTCGCATGGCTAAACATAAAGGCGAAGCCGGTACAGTTTCCATTTTTATTTTTTACTCGCTGGGATGCCTTGCCGTTATTTGCGTGTTCCGGTATTTTTTTCCGGGAACGGCCGAGCCGCTTGAATACTATTCGTTACAGTGGCGCGCCTCCATGGGCCTTACTGATTTTATTACTCTTTTTCCCGCTATTGCCTTTTCGGCGCTCGTGATTCCCTTTGGGCTTAAAGAACATCCCGGAGAAGGTTATGCGGGAACCACTTATGTGGGGGACAGGGGATTTTCGCCCCTGTTTCTTCAATACATTACCTGGCCGGTAATAAGCGCCGCTTTTGCGACTGCCGTGTACGCGGTGCTTTTTTTGCTTGTCCTTCCCATGACGCTGGATGCCCGCGCGGCAATGGAAAACCGCGCGGAATTGTACCAACAGGCAAAGGCGCGGGCTGAACGCATGGCTTCCGAAAAAAACTGGGCGGAGGCCCGGCGTTTTATTGAAATCTGCGACAACATTTGGCCGCATAGCGCCGAAATGGACCGCTTTAAAAATGAAATAACCGCATCGCTTGCCAATTATCAAAACGCTTCCGGTCCGCCGGTAACTAACGCCGCGCCGGAAAACAGTTCCGTATGGGTAGGCCTTCCAGGCGATCCGGTAAATTCCGTCGACGCGCTCGGCCTTGCCCGCGAGGCGCTGGATCAGGAACGTTACTATGACGCGCACTGGCTTGCTGTTTTGGCCGAACGGCTCGCCCGCCCGGGGGCGGCGGAAATTCCGCAGGCGCGCGGCCTTGCCTCGCAGGCCTGGGAAAAAATCGCCTCGCTGTCGCCCAACGCCCAGGAGCAGGAACGCTACCGCCTGTACCGTCTTAAACGCGACGGCTACGAAGCAATGCTCGCGGAAGACTGGATTAGCGCGTATTACACGTTTCAGGATTTAAAGAACAGCATCGACGCCGCATCAGCGCCGCCGGATCCCGATGTTGATAAATATTTTGAAGCGAGCAAACAGGGTGTTTCTTCGCTTGCTTTTTTTGTTGACGAACTGGATCTGGTGCTTGGTACGATACAGCGCGGCCCGGTGTTTTCGTTTCCGCTTGACGAGGGCCGGCTGGCGCTGCGTTTTGGTTTTATGGCGGCATTACGCGAACACAGTTATGCCTGGAATACCGAAATTATCGCCGCAGATTCTTTTGGCGCGTTTCGCTACAAGGTAAGCGCGCCCTATACCAAGATCATTCCCGTAAGCGAGACAGCTTTTGCAAGTCAGCCGGGAGAAGATAAAACCGGGGACGAAGCGCCGGCGGAAAAAACCGCCTTGCTGCTGCGCTCGCTTGATCGAGGCGACCGCGAACGCCGCTTTGATCCGCTGTGGTCCGGCGCTGACGAAGCGGAATTCCGCGACCCCATACTCGGCGGGACGCAGATTACCCTTGACATCGGGTACGAAAACTTTTTGCTTTTGGCGCGTCTTGCGCGGGGCTCCGAAGCGCTTCATTTAAACGAACTCTTTACCGCAGAGGACCAGTTTGAAAAGTACGGCTATCTTTCCGAAGTATTCCGCGCCGAACTGCTGCGCCGCCTGGGCGAATGCGCGTTCTTTTTGCCCATGACGGTTTTAATTTTACTTTTGGGCTGGCGTTTTCGATCACGAAGAAAACCGCGTTATGCGTACATTCCCATGCTCGGCGTACTTCCGCTGGTGTTTTACGGCGCGGCGCTCTTTTTTAGAATTCTGGTAAATAATTTTTCGATATGGCTTTCGCTTTCAATGAGCCTTAACAGCGCGTTGATCTGTCTTATTGGCGCGGCGGCGGGATCTTTTATTGCCGCGCTGGCGCTGCTTGCGGCCCAGCACGGCTAACATTACAACATGAAGCTTCGTTTTAGAACCGCAACGTTGATTTGGGTTGCCGCCGGCGGCGGCGCCGGATATTTTTTGGGAATTCCCGGCGCGGCGATTGGCGCGCTGCTTGCGTATTTTTTAAGCGAACTTTTTTTTCAACTGGGAACCGACCGCGCGGTACTCAAATACATTGAAAGCCCCGGATCTTCTTCGTTTTACGAGGGGGAACCGGGACTTGCCGCGTTTTGCGCGCTGGGCGTTTTTTTGTTGTCACGGGCGTCGCCCAGGGTGCTGTCCGATGAAGCCGCCGCCGTCCGTATCGCCGGCGGCGCTGTGTCGGTGTTTCCGCACAATGCCGCAATTGGTCCATTGGCCGAATCCTTTTGCCGTCTGGCTTTTACCAAAAGCGACGCGTTAAATCCCGACATACTGTGCGAAAGCCTTGCCGCCCGCCGGCACAACGCGGGGGATCTTGCGCTGCTGGCGGCGGAGCTTTCTTCGATGGCGGCCGGCCGTTTTGCCAAACAGGAAGCGTTTTACATGAGGCAGTTCCTTGATCCCAGTTACCAGCCGCCAATCCCCGAGGCGGTCGAGGATCCCTGGAAGGTGCTTGGAGTAAGCGAAGGCGCGGGCCGCGACGAAATAAAATCGGCGTTCCGCTCCCTGGCGTTAATGTTCCACCCCGACAACCAAACCGGCTTAAGCGAAGAAGAACGTAAAAAAATGAATGACCCGTTTATCAAAGTGCGCGACGCGTATCTGGAGCTGATGCGGATATTGCCGCGCCGGTAAGAGCAGCAGCGTGGCGGGGGTCAATCCTAGACGCTGGAAGCGCCTTTGCGTTACAGTAGCATATGAGCCAGTATCTGGTAGAAGGCGGTCTGCCCGTCAGCGGAACCATAAAAGCTTCGGGTAATAAAAACGCCGCGCTTCCCTGTATTGCCGCGGCCATTCTTACCGATGAGCCGGTAATTCTGCGCAACATTCCCGACATAGAAGACGTACAGGTAATGCTGGAAGTATACCGGTCCTTTGGCGGCAGCGTCGAAAGCATCGCCACTAATGAATGGAAGCTTACGCTGGGAAACCTTAAAACATCCAAAGTTCCCGCAGACGCGGCAAAAAAAATACGCGCGTCAATTCTTTTTGCCGGTCCGCTTTTGGCGCGGACCGGCAAAGCGGTGCTGCCGCCCCCGGGAGGAGACGTTATCGGCCGGCGCAGACTCGACACGCACTTTCTTGCGCTTACCGAACTGGGCGCGTCGGTAAGCACCAGGCGCGATTTTACGTTTACCGCAAAAAAATTAAAAGGCGCCGATATTTTTCTTGACGAAACATCGGTAACCGCTACCGAAAACGCCATAATGGCCGCCGTCCTGGCGGAGGGCAAAACAACCATTACCAACGCCGCCAGCGAACCGCATGTGCAGGATCTGTGCCGAATGCTCCGTACGATGGGCGCGGTCATAGAAGGGATTGGTTCCAATATTCTTGCCATCACCGGCGTAAAAAAACTGGGCTGCTGCGATTATGAAATCGGCGCCGACTATATGGAAGTCGGCTCCTTTATCGGCCTTACCGCGGCAACACGGGGCGAGATTATTATCAAGGGGCCAAAACCCGGCGATCTTCGCCCCGCGCGGATGGCGTTTGGCAAACTGGGTATTGTATGGGAACACGAGGGAAACCTGTTAAAGGTTTCCAAAAACCAGGCAATGAAGGTTAATCATGATTTGGGCGGCATGATTCCCAAAATTGATGACGCGCCCTGGCCGGGTTTTCCGCCGGATTTAACAAGCATCATTATTGTTACCGCCACCCAGGTAGAGGGAACCGTTCTTGTATACGAAAAAATGTTTGAATCGCGCATGTTTTTTGTGGACAAGCTCATTGGCATGGGCGCGCGGATTGTGCTCTGCGATCCGCACCGCGCCGTTATTTCCGGCCCGGCAAAGCTTGCCGGATCGGAACTTACCAGTCCCGATGTGCGGGCCGGTATGGCCATGGTCATCGCCGCAATGTGCGCCGAAGGTTCAAGCGTTATCCGCAATGTGTACCAAATCGAACGCGGTTACGAAAAACTGGTGGAACGGCTTTCCGGCCTTGGCTGTAAAATAAAGCGCGCTGGTTAAGATAATCCTAAAAACCCAGGTTTTGCCCAATCAGAATAACCTTGATTCGTCCAGCGGGTTTACAGAGCCGTGTAACGGCGATAAATGAACATACGGAGTCGGGGCTTTTGCAGTCGGCGCAGGATCCGGTGGTTTGACAGGGTGTTTTTAACGCGGGAAAGCGCTGTACGTTAAGCGGGGCCGCGACTGTACGGGCGCGCCTAATCGCATCGTCAAGGGTTTTTGCCACTTTGTTAATGCCGGCGATCAAAATTACCTGGCGCGGACCAAATATGGTTGCCGCCACGCGGTTGCCGTTGCCGTCAATGTTTACAATCTGCCCGTCTTCGCTTAGGCCGTTTATTCCGGCAAGATAGGTGTCGCATAACAGGGCGCGGCGGGCGGCTTCTTCTTTTTCTTCCGGTTTTGCCGCATCCCGGTTTATGGTTTTATAACCGCGCTCTTCAATTTTGGAAAGCAGGTTACTATCCTTTATGGTAAGCGAACCTCCCCAGGAAACCACGTGATCCCGAGGTATGAGCGAAAGGATTTTTTCTGCCGCCTCGCCGGCCTGGGGACAGTAAAACGCTTCAAAGTGCCGCTCGTTAAGGGCCTTAACAACGCGGGGGCCGAGCCTGGCGGCTCTTTGATCCAAAAATTTGTCTGTTTCTGCCATTATGTTTTCCTTATATCCGGATAACCCAAAACCCGGCAGCTTGCATAAAGGTTTACCCATAAACCTGTTGCGGGCAATGGTTTCTTGAACTACTATATAGGGGATGCAGCATAATGTACAGCCGGAATCACGAAGATCCGCAATTCTTGCCAACGCCGTCTGTGTTCTTTTTTGGGGATTCTCGTTTATTTCGATTAAGGTTGCGGTAACGGTGTTTCCGCCCATGACGCTGGGGGCGCTGCGCTTTGCCATTGCCGTTGTTATTTTGGCCGTAATAAGAGGCATACAAAATCTTCGTGAACGCCTTTCCCCGCGCGATATTCCCCTGCTCGTTGTTTCGGGTATTTCGGGCGTTACCCTGTATTTTTTTTGCGAGAACAACGGCGTCGCCCTGGTCAGCGCGTCGGAAGCGTCAATCATTATCGCGTCAATTCCGGTTCTTACCCTGCTTACCGAATTCATTTGGGGAAAATTCAGGGCTTCCAAAGATACGCCGTTATTTAAAAAGAGCGTATGGCTGGGCGTGTTTCTTTCCATGGTGGGCGTTATTTTGGTGGCCGGCGTTTCCATTACGATTACCGGGAACGCGGCGGGATATGTGTTTATGGGCGGAGCCGCGTTATGCTGGGTTGCCTACGGCTTTGCGACCAAGCCGCTTTTTGCGCGCCACTCACAGTCGTTTATCGTGTTTTGGCAGAATTTTTTTGGGTTTCTTGGGTTTCTTCCTTTTGCCATAATGGAATTTAACCGCATAGGAAAACCGGGACCGGCGGTAATTCTTCACGTGCTTTTTTTGGCCGTGTTTTGTTCCGCCATTGGCTATTTAATTTATGCCCATGCCATGCGCGCTCTTGGCGTTTCGGCAACTTCGGTGTTTATCAATCTGGTTCCGCTGGTAACGGTAAGCGCCGGTTTTATTATTTTGGGCGAACGGCTTACGCCGCTTCAATGGGCGGGCGCCGTTCTTGTTTTAACGGGAGTATACTTTACCATAAGGAGGAGTAAATGAAGATACACGGAACGGGCTGCGGCATTGTAGACTGCATCTACATAAACGAGGATTTTGCCAGCGCGCCCTATCAGGCGGCGCTTTCAAAAAAGCGTGGAGACGGCGGCCTGGGCCTGGGTAAACTGGTTTTTTCTGACGCGCTGGAAGCCTTTGCAAAAAAACCCTACGACGAGGTGCTCGGCGAACTAACCGGCGCCAGGCAGCCCGATGTAATGAATCTGGGCGGGCCTTCGCTTGTCGCGCTGATTCACGCCGCGCAGTCTCTTGCCGTTTTAAATACCGGCACAAAAGAAACATACCAGGTCCGCTATTTTGGCGTGCGGGGCAACGATGCCGCGGCGGATTTTTTTGAAAAAAAGCTTTCGCTGCTGCCGCTTAAAACAACAATACTTTCCAAAGCGGTTCCCAATTCCCGGACCGACGCCTTGTCGGACCCCCGCTGGGAAAACGGCGCCGGGGAGCGTTCGTTTGTGTACCGCAAGGGAGCGTCCGATGTGTTTACCATTGACGATTTAGGTGATGATTTTTTTAACGCCGATCTTGTCGTCTTTGGGGGAACCGCGCTTACCCGGCAAATACATGTACGGCTTACCGATTTGCTTAAAAGGGCAAAACAAAACGCGGTTACCATGGTAAATCTTGTGTTTGATTTTGCCGGCGAAGCGGCGGCAAACGGTAAAAAGTGGAAGCTTGGCGCGCATGACGACGCGTATCAATACATAGATTTGCTGGTGGCCGATCACGAAGAGGCGGTAAAAACCTCGGGAAAGGCAGGCAGCGAAAAAGCGGCGGAATGGTTTTTATCGCAGGGATGCGGCGCGGTGGTAATTACCCGTGGCAAAGAGCCGGTTGTTTTTGCGTCCGGACCAAGGAGCTGTTTTAAAAAAGCGGATCTGTCGTACTTACCGGCGTGCGAGCTTGTCAACCAGGAACTTGCCGAAGATCCCAAACGCAGGGGAGACACCACCGGATGCGGCGATAATTTTGCGGGCCAGCTGATCTCGATGCTCGCCCAGGCGCTTGAAGCAAAGACCGGCCCCATCAGTCTGCGGGATCTTGTTCCGGCGGCCATTGCCGCCGGCGGCTTTGCCTGTTTTTATACCGGCGGCGTCTACTACGAAAAACAGCGCGGTGAAAAAAGCGCCCTGTTGCAAAAATACATCAACGCGTATTGTAAACAGATTGGCGAATAAATCCCCGGTTAAGTCCGCGCATTTGCAAAAAACCGGCTAAAAACCTTATTCCCAAAGGCGGGCGGGGTACACGCCCTGCGCGGTAAAATCCGCCACGCGTTTTAACGCGGCTTCGCGGTCTTCTTTATAGGTAACGCCAAACCAGGACGCGTCTGCCGTGAGTACCGCAATCTTAAGCAGCCCGTTTTTGATAAACCAGTCCGCCGCCATGGGAAGATAACATTCGCTCTTTGCCTCTTTGCCCGCCCTTGCCAAAAATTCGTCAAAGTAACGCTGCAAGCCGTCAAAAATGGAAGCGGGAAACCCGAAAAAATTCATCGACACCGGCGTATCATCGTCCAAAAATTGTTTGTCTTTTTCTGTGGTGTTGTAGATCTTTCCGTCGCCGCCGCAGGCAATCGCCGTTAATTCATTTACCGAAGAAAGATAACCATCCTGTACTTCGCAGATTCCCCTTGTTACCGTTCCCATGGGGCTTAATGTTTTTTTTAGCTGATAGGGAACAATAGCGCCCTCTTTTGCCCCGCTGCCAAGATACGGCCCCATCACCTCAAAGGCTTCGCGTCCGTAGAAATCATCGGCGTTAATTACGCAAAACGGCGCGTCAATTTTATCTTTTGCGCAGAGCAGCGCATGGGTTGTTCCCCACGGTTTTACGCGGCCCGCCTTTTGCGCTTCGGCAAATATATCCTGGGGGATAAAGCTGTCCGGTTCCTGAAACGCCAAATCGCAGGGAAAGTGTTTTTCGATGCGGGAAAGCACGATCTCCCGAAAGTCTTTTTCGATATCGCGGCGGATAATAAACACCGCCCTGCCAAAACCGGAGCGTTTCGCGTCAAACACAGAATAGTCAAGCAGTACTTCGCCCGACCTGCCGATTTTGTCCATCTGCTTAAGCCCGCCGTAGCGGCTTCCCATTCCGGCGGCCAGCACTACAATAATTGGTTTTGCCATTACTTCTTCCTTGCCATAAAATTAAAATTCAGCCGTTTTGTTTTTGGGCTTTAGTTTTTCTTCAAACCGTTCCCGTTCTTTGTCCGTCAACTCCGCGCCGTCTCCTTTGCCAAGCCGTTTTTGCAGTTCGTTTAATTCGGCGGCGGAAAAACGCACGCCCTCAAGAACATGTTCCCTAAACGAGGCGCAGGAACACGGCGCGACTTTTTTTGCCAAATCAAAAAGCACCCGCGCGTAAAGACGGATTTCTTTTTGCGCGTGAGCGTCAAGGCGCAATTCCAAAAAGTGAAACAAATTATGTAAATCAATCTGCCAGTACCACTCCGTATAAAGCGACAGGGGCAGATTGATCCGCGCCAGTTCCCGCGCAAGGCCGCCTTCGATCAATGTCCTGTATTCCCCATAGGCCCGGCGCTGACCGTCCGCAAAAGACGCCCGTATCCGCGCCGCTTCATCACCGGCAAGCGCCTGCGCGGAGCGGCCCTGCCTGTTGTCGCCGCTTTGGACAGCAATATCTTCGGTCGCCGGAATATAACAGTCATCCTTCATTACCGAATACCGGCCCGAAATTTCGTTAAGCCGGGCAGTGCGGTGGCGAATCCACTGACGCGCTACAAAGATCGGAAGCTTTATGTGAAAGGTAAAAATAACCTGCTCAAAAGGGCTGGTATGCCTGTTTCGCAACAGGTAATCAATGAGCGCGGCGTCTTCCCGGTACGTTTTTGTCCCCGTTCCATAGGAAACACGGGCGGACTGCACCACCCGCTCGTCGCCCCCCAGATAATCCACCAGACGGACAAACCCCTTGTCCAGTACGGGAATCTCCCTGTCCAGCGCCGCTTCCGCTTCGGCAACTATACAATGCGCCATAAGCCAAGCATAGCAAAAACAACCGCTTTTTCATAGCCGGCAGGGATAAATCCGGTAAATTCTCAAAGCATCGGTTAAAATGAGAGTTACAGGGTATAAATCCCTCAAAAACAGGCCCCGGCGCATTATTCCACGGCATTATTGGTTGACATGGCAAAATTTCGGGTTTATAATCCGTACAGGAGTACAAAATGGAACGCATTGTAAAACCGGATAAGATAAACGGAAATTAGCATAGAGAGCGGAGTAAATATTCGCTTGCTGCAGGGTAACCAGATTTACCTCCCAAGGCCCCGTGTTGACAAGCTTTTGGCGAACGCTGTTCAGAATCGAGTTGTTGTCGTGGTCGCCGGTGCGGGATATGGCAAAACACATGCGGTGTATTCATTTGTGCGTAAATATCACGCCAAAACCGGGTGGCTGCAGTTGTCTGAGCGTGATAATGATACCAGCCGTTTTTGGGAGAATTTTATAGACGGGGTTGCCCTAACCAACGAAAAGGCGGCAGATCGTCTTTCAAAAATCAACTTTCCCGATACCGAACGGCAGTTTGAACGCTACATAAGCATTCCTGAAGAAGAAATAGACCCGGACACAAGAACCCTTCTTGTCTACGATGATTTTCATTTTATCAATAATACCTCGGTTTTGCGCTTTATGGAAAAGGCTGTAAGCAGCCCCTTTCCCAACATTACTTCGATTTTTATCAGCCGCTCGGAACCTTCGATTAACACCATACGATTTGTTTCCAAGGGAATGTTGGGAAGAATTACCGAAGAAGACCTGCGTTTTAGCCGCGAAGAAATACGGGACTATTTTGCCCTGCAGGATATTACAATTTCGCCGCAGACTTTTTCTTCAATATACCACGACACCGAAGGCTGGGCGTTTGCCATACATCTTGCCGGGCTTTCTTTAAAAAACTCCCCCCCGGGCGCGCCGTATATTCCCCATGCCATGAAGTCAAATATTTTTTCGCTTATAAAGAGCGAGATTATGAAATCTATTTCAAAAAATCTGCAAAAATTCCTTGTTAAACTGTCGCTTATTGATCATTTGTCCCTGGATCTGCTAAAAAAAATTGAAGGAGACGACAATCTTATTGACGAAATGAACACCATCGATTCTTTTATTCGTTTTGATACATACCATAACGCGTATCACATTCATCATCTTTTTCTTGATTACCTTAAAACCAGGCACGATGAAATACCCGAAGAAGAAAAAAAAGAAGTGTGGAGCAAAACCGCCGCGTGGTGTCTTGAGAACAATCAAAAAATGGACGCGATTAGTTATTATGAAAAGGCAAAGGACTATAACGCCTTGATTGACGCCTGTTTCTACATTCCCATGATGTATCCATACCGGACCGCCTTTAGGCTGCTTGAAATTCTGGATAACGCGCCTGCCGAAATCTACGATACGAACCCCCTTATTTATACGCACCGGCTTCGTATTTTTATGAGCCTGGGAATGTTTGACAAAGGGCTAAGTGAAACCGAAAAGGCCATAGCGCGTTTTGAGGCGATGCCTCCAACTCTTCTTACGCATAAAATTCTAACAGTTGTATACGGCAATATCGGGTATATACATCTTATGGCAAGTACCTATACAGGTGTATATAATTTTATTCCTGACTTTGAGTGCTGTTTTCGCCATAGCCTGCAGAACGGCGGTTATGCTATTCCGCTGCCGCTTTCGGTATTGAATATTGGATCATTTATATGCCGTGTAAATAAATCTGACAAAGGAGAAGTAGAGCGTTATATAAAAATGCTGGAAGCGGTCGTGCCGCTTGCCGCCGACGCGTTAAACGGTCAGGAATGGGGAGTGGACACGCTTGCCCATACCGAAAACACGTTTTATAAGGGCGAGTTGTTCGAAGCGGAACAATATGCGCTGGAAACAGTAAAACGGGCCCGTGAACGAAACCAATTTGAAGTTGAAAACCGCGCCCTGTTTTATCTTTTACGTATTTACCTTGCGCGGGGAAACAACAGCTCGATCAGCCAAATTTTTGGGCAGCTGGAAGCCCAGATTGACAAAGACCAATACATCAATCGTTTTTCCTATTATGACATGGTTTTGGGCTGGTATTATGCGCACACCGGACAAGTCGCAAAAATCGCGTCATGGATAAAAAATGATTTTGAAGGAAGCGATTTTAATTCCATGACTCTTGCGCAGGAGGTGCTGACCAAGGTACGGTGCCACATGGCCGAAAAGCGCTATCCCGCGGCGCTGGCGGCGCTGTCTACCATCGAAAGCCGCAGCAACCAGTTTGACGCGGGCGATTTTATAATGGGAAGAATCGAGCTAAAGGCGCTGGAAGCGGTGTGCCGTTACCGTAACCGCGACAGAACCGGCGCGTTTGCCGCGCTGGCAACCGCCTACACACTGGCGGCCCCCAACGAATATTATATGCCGTTTATTGAATTGGGAAAAAGCATGCGTTCATTGATCGAATCGCTGTTAAAAGAAAAACCGGCCGCAAAACCAATTCCCCGCGAATGGCTCGAAAAAATCCGTTTGACCGCTTCCGCCTATGCAAAAAAACTTTTTACGGTTTCGGAGCAATACCGGGAGCCCCCGCAGGATTGGCTTTTTAAAAACTTTGAGTACGAAAATACGCCGAACGCTAAATCGGCAATGATGCTGTCGCGCCGCGAAAAAGAAGTTCTTGACGCGCTTCAACAGGGAATGACCCGAAACGAAATCGCCGTCCAGACGCTTCTTTCGGAAAATACCATAAAAAGCGTTATCCGTAATATTTATAACAAACTGGGCGCCCGTAATAAAGCGGACGCGGTACGGATTGCGGCAAGTTTAAAACTGTAACATGGCAGACGAGGAAATACGTACAGAAATACAAAAACCCCTGTTTCTTGAGCGAAAACGGGTAAACGCGCTGCTTGCGGAAGCCCTTAAAAGCCGTATCGTTACCGTAATAGCCGGAGAAGGCAGCGGCAAAACCCATGCGGTAAATTCCTTTTTACAAAAAAATTCCCGCCGCGCTGTTTGGCTGCAATTATCCGAACGGGACAATATTCCCTGGCATTTTTGGGAAAATTTTGAAGGTGAAATACGCCGCCTAAGCCCCAGGGCGGGAATGATAATGCGGGAAATCGGCTTTCCCGAGACGCCGCACCAAAGAGAACGCCACGCGGCGCTTATAAAAAGCGGAATTGTATCGGACGAACCCTTTATTTTTGTAATGGATGATCTGCATCTGCTTACCAATCCCGTAATCCTTAGTTATATTGAACATAATTTTTCTCTTCCCATTTTTAGGAATCCCAATGTGCTTATTTCACGTTCAGAATCGGGAGCCGGTCTTAATACCCTGAATTTTTTGTCCAAGGGGCTGCTTTCTACAATTACCATTGACGATCTTCTTTTTACCGAAGAAGAAACCGCGGAATATTTTAGCCTGAACAGGATTTTTCTTGGACAGGAAGAAATTAACCGAATTTGGTGCGAAACCGAAGGCTGGGCCATGGCCCTTGGACTTATACTGAGAGAAATACAGACCGGGCAGGGAATTCCGGCACAAAGCGCCGGATCAAGGTTTTCGCCGGTCCGCAATTGGGACCAGGTGATGTTTTCTTTGCGAAAAATGGAAAGCCGTATTTTTTCCGCCATGAGTCCGAAACTTCAAAAATTTCTTATAAAGCTTTCGCTTATTGAGCACTGGCCCCTTGTTCTTCTTGAACAGCTTGACGATGGAAAGAACATTAAGGCAATGGAACAGTTTTCTTCGGTTGTGCGTTTTGACCGGTATCTGTACGGTTTTAGAATGCATCATCTGTTTGTGGAATTTCTTAAAGAAAAGCAGAATATACTGTCGCAGGAGGAAATTAAGGAAGTATACGGCAAAGACGCCCAGTGGTGTCTTGACAACAATCTTTTGACCGATGCTGCGGAGGATTATGAAAAGGCAGAAGATTACGCGGGGATTACCCGCCTTATTGAATCGCTCCTGCGTATGCTGCCAAAAATGGGCGCGGCTTTTTTTCTGGAAACCGTAGACCGGCTCTGCGCAAAATCATGTATAGGTGACGACACAAAAGATATATGCGTACAAAACAAAAACAGCCCGGATAATCTGGATCGGCTTTATTTAAATTTGGTTGCCAGACCGCGTCTTTTAATGATCCTAAATCGTTTTGACGAAGCGTTTAAGGAATGCAACAAGGCGCTTGCCTGCTTTGAGTCGGGAATTCCCGAATCGGTTCGCGCGCGTTTTTTGGGCGCAACCTACACCAATATGGGAACGCTGGGTATTCTTTCCTGCAAATTTACCCGCGACTATACCTTTGACCGCTGGTTTCAAAAAGGCTATTACTATTATCTGGAAAATCCAAAATTTATCGATTCCAATATTAACCAGATTAACATTGGTTTTTATGTTATTCTGGTGGGCCTTTCGGTCGACGCGGGAGAGATTGACGCGTTTATAGACTGCTACGCCCGGGCGGCCCGGTATGCTTCCCTCTCAATGAACGGATACCTTTTTGGCATTGATACCCTTGCCCGCGCGGAGTTTGCCTTTTTTCGCGGCGACTTAAACACCGCCGAAAAATTCGCGCGGCAGGCGGCGTTTGAAGGACGCGAAAAAAAACAGTACGAAGTTGAAAATCGCGCGTTGTTTTATCTTATGCGCCTGAGTATCCATACAAACAATATCGCCGATATCGGGGATATACAGCGCAGGATGGAGGCCCAGCTTGATATAGACGACTACTTTAACCGCCACATGATCCACGATATTATTTTGGGCCGTTTTTATTCAAAGATCGGTATGGTTGAAAAAATCGCCCCCTGGCTTCGAATAACTTCTCAAACAGAGGCGGAGGCAGGCCTTGCCGAATACGAAAAATCAAACATTCTTTTTAGCGGCTTTGACGCTTTGGTAAACGCGCGCTGCCTGTTTATGGAAAAAAAATATCAGGCGGCGTTACAGATGCTTGAAGAAGAAAAGGGCGGTTTGGGCAATTTTCTTTTGGGATCGCTTGAAATAAAAACGCTTAAAGCGATAACCCGCTTTAAAATCGGCGACAGGGACGGAGCGTTTGCCACGTTGAGCCAGGCGTATAAAACAGCGGATTCCAACGGCCTTGATATGCCGTTTATCGAACAGGGCGAAAACATGTGCGCTTTGATCAACGCCCTTTTTAAAAGCGACAACGGCGAAAAACCGGAATGCCCGGAAATCAATCGTGACTGGCTTCGCGTTATTCGGGAAAGAGCTTCCGCGTATTCAAAAAAAGTCGCCCTTGTTGTCGCGCAGTATTCGGACCCCGGCGCCTCTGTCGATAACAAAAAAACGATAAACCCGTATGAAAGCGCGATACTTCAACTGCTTTCAACGGGCTGTACCGAAAAAGAAATCGCCGCGGAAATGAATATTTCCATTAACATGCTTAAAAGCGCCATTCGCAGCCTTTACAATGCACTGGGCGTAACAAACCGCGCTTCCGCGATACGCATCGCCATAACAAAAAATCTTATCAATTAGCAAAAGACTATCGTAAATCAACAATGTGTGTTACAATAAAGAAGGATGAATGCTGTTATTTGTAAAAAAGCAACGGGAATTTTCGTTTATGCGCTCCTGCTGTCCGCGGCGCTTTTTGCCGATACCTTTACCTTTAAGGCCGATCACATGTCGGGAAGCCGCGCCGCCGGACGGGAAATGCTCGTACTTACCGGAAACGCCGAAGTTCACTCCGACACCATGCTCCTGCGGGCCGAGCGCATTGAAATCCAGGGAAAGGACAATGAATTTATCGACTGTTCCGGCAATGTATGGGGCCTGGAAGAAGAAAAAAACATTATCTTTCAAACCGACCGTCTGCGCTACGACCGTTCCCAAAAAATCGCCCGCCTTGAGGGAAACTCCACTCTGGAAGACCGCCAAAACGAAGTTGTCGCAAAGGGCCGCTTTATAGAATATAACGATAAAAATGAAATCGCGGTTATTCAGGTCGCGGTACGGCTCTTTAAAGAAAATATTGTCGCCCGCTCCGAATATGCCGTATACCGCCGCGACAAAAAAATGCTGGATCTTTCCGGCTTTCCCGTTGTTTTTAAAAAAAGCGACGAATTTCGCGCGGAGCGGATTCGGGTAGACCTTGATACCGAAGATGTCTCCATGCAGGGAACCGTCCAGGGTTCAATCAAAAGCGAAGAATAACGATGCACACCATTGCGGTAAAGGCGCTCAAAAAAAAATTCGGCCGCCGCGAAGTGGTCAAAGGCGTCGATTTTGAAATTCACAGCGGCGGCATTGCCGGATTACTTGGGCCAAACGGCGCCGGCAAAACAACAATCTTTTATACCATTGTGGGGTTTCACAAACCCAGCGAAGGGCAGGTTTTGCTGGACAACCGCGACATTGCCGCCGAACCAATGTACAAAAGGGCCCGTTTGGGCATTACCTATCTTCCCCAGGAGGCTTCGGTATTTCGCCGGCTTACCGTTGAACAAAACCTGTGGGCGATTTTGGAAACACGCAAAGACATTGACATACTGGAAAAGGAACGCCGGCTCGAAGGGCTGCTGGAAGATTTTGGCATAGAGAAAATCCGGCGGCAGTATGGCTATACCCTTTCCGGCGGAGAACGCCGGCGTACCGAAATTGCCCGCTCCCTTACCACCGATCCAAAGTTTCTTTTGCTTGACGAACCGTTTGCCGGCATTGACCCAAAAACCGTATTTGAGTTAAAGGGAATAATCCGCCGCCTTGCCGGCAGAAACATTGGCGTATTGATTACCGATCATAACGTGCGGGACACCCTGGAAGTTACCAACGAAGCGTTTATTATTAACGAGGGCATTATCGTCGCGCGCGGCGGCAACGAGGAAATTTTAGCCAACCAGATGGTGCGCGAAATATATCTGGGCAGCGAATTCAGGATGTAGGACAAAAACCTCAGGCTACCTGTTTCCGGAGAACAGATTTTGCAGCGAGTCTCTGGCTCTTTCCCTTGCCTGTTCCGCCACCTGTTCTTTTGCGTCGTCTATCGCGCCTTTCGCCCTGTTTTCCGCCTCATTTATTTTTTCGTTTAGCGCGTTTTTAAGCGAGTCGACGGCGCTTTGATCTCCCTTGACTGCGGCAAACACAAGATCCATTTCTTCTTTTGAAACCCATCTACCGTCAAGAAAGCGGTCGATTCGTTCGCGCAGCGCGTTTTCAATTGCCTCCTGAGCCCGCGCAAGATACATCCGCACGGTACGTTCAAGCGCCGCTTTTATTAGATCATCAATATTGCTTGTTACCGCAAAATGATCATCACCCTGTGCGGGGTGCTCATATTGTATTCCCAGATTTACCGAACTAAACTCGCTTACAACTTCGGCTACGATTTCGGCTATTGTTCCCGATGGTTCGCCAAGGCGGGGATTTTTTATATCTACACTGCCCCCGCCCGAAACCGCAAAATACCGTCCGCCTGAGATGTTGGCGCTAAAACCGGCATTGCCGGTAAAGCCGCCAATGCCGGCTTGTTTAAGACGGTTTGTTACATCAACCCTAAAATTGTCTCCGTCAACTTTAACGCTAAAATACTGTTGGGCATTGGAGCGAAAGTCGGCCATGCTTTCCAGTTTGACAACGCGGTTTTCGCCTCCCTGCTCGGCGGCTCCAAGCAAAAGTTCCGTGGGTCGGTTTGAAATATCGGGCGAAGAGCTTACGCTGCGTAATTCAAAACCGTAATTCCAGTTTTTAACGGTAAAGTCCGAAGCCGCCACGCCCAAAAAAAACGCCGGATATGAAGGAGTCGGAAAATGTACGTCCCTTCCCTTAAAGGTAATGGTTTCCGGTTTTGGTTCGGACTTGGGAATCATCGCCTGCAGAGCTTTAATTTTTTCCAGCGCTTCCATTCCCCGTTTGCCGTAATTAATATAGCCGATTACCTGGTCAGAAAGCATCGCCAAAATAAACGGCTCAAGCGCGTGGAAAGCGCTGCCGCTGGAAAGGTCAAGATAATCCTTTAAATGATTAATATCCGCCTCAAACGCGTCACGGGCTTTTTGTTCCAGATCGCGGGCGGTGGTTAAATCGCCCTGTATGCCGTTGACAATGGTATCAACTTCTTTTTTGGCGCCTTCGACAGAATTAATCATTGTCCGCGCCTGGGTGACAAAGGCGGCTATTTCCTGCGGCGTTTTTAAATCCGCCGTCCTGGTATTAACAAGCGCCTGTCCCTGTGTTTTTAGTTCGCTTACCTTTGCGTTGGCCGATTTATACTGGGCCTCCCAGCGGTTTTTTGCCTCGGCGTACGCCTTGGCGGCTTCATCGTATGTTTTGGGCGACTGCAGTTTGTCGTATTCGGTGTTGAGCAGCCCCATTGCGTCAAATTTGGAAAGATCGACAAGCGGAGGCGCGGGAGGCGCCGCTTTTCGCGCCGCGATACGGGCGGCAAAACGCGCAAGCGCGCCGGAAGTTTTTCGTCCGGTGCCAAAGGCCAGCCCGTCGGCGCGGAGTTCTTCTATATAAATTTTTCCCCGCAGCACCGCCTGGGGCCGCAGGCGAATTTCAACGCGTCCTGTTTCAAACAAATTCTTCATGGGTTCGTCGCGGTCGGCCACCGTGAGCGAGGCAATGCCCACGCGAAAACGCAGCAGTCCCAGGTGAAAACCCCGCACATCACATTTGGCTTCGAACACTTCTTCCAGTCCCTGTTTTATAAAACGCGAAAGAAGCGGATCAAGCATCACGGTAAAAAAGAAAACCGCGCCGCAAATGACAACAGCCAGCGCCGCAGCGGGCAGTATTTTTACCGGGCCCCTGCGGTTGTTTTTGATTGCCTTTACAAGCATGTTAAGCCGCTTTACGGCATTATCGTCAAGATCATCCCTTATTTTATAAAAACCCCCATCCAGCGTAAAACAGGACGCAAGAAACGTTTTGTCATCGGGCTGCTCTATAAATTTTATAAACCGCGATGCAAAACGTTTTTCGCTTATCGCTTTGGCAAACAGACCCGGAATTTTTTTTGGCATAAAACATACTCTCCTGGCAGCTGCACCAGCACATAAATTAACAGCCTGCGCGGCAGGCCGGCGATTGATCTTTGAGTCCCGCTAATTTGAAAACAGGGCGGCCTTTTCCTGTATGGTGTGAACAGCGCCGGCAATGCTGTTAATTAAAGGCGCTTTGTAAAACGCCTTTACCACGCGGCTGTCGCGTATTTTGGGCGCCAGGATTTCGCGGTAGCGGGGAATAAGGCCGCGTACCAAAAAATACATCGGCAGCCACAGGCCTATACCGGCGGCGATTCCGCCCGCAACCAGCGTATTGTTAAACCGGGTAAAGGGAACAAAGGGCATGTTGTAGAGCACGGTATAAAAGGGAACAAGGCTTTCAAGGTGAAGCAGCTGCCAGCCCAGCGCGTCGGTAAGCGGCAATAACGCCAGGGACAACAGCTTGACAAGCGCCATGACAAGAATCTTGCTCCCCTGGTGATGACGAAAACAAAATGAAACGATAAAGAAAAAAACCCAAAAAAAGTTTCCTGCCGGAATAAGTCCAAAGAGTACGCCCCAGGCAAAACCCGAAGCAATTTGTCCCCGTTTTAAATTACCGTTTAACGCGGCAATAAACGTAGCGATGCCTTTTATCACAGGAACCTCCGTTATTGAATGATTGCCCATAAGTATATTACATCGTATAAAGATCCCGCAAGTGCCCGGGATCGGCCTTGAGTTCTTCGCGTATATAACGGTCAAGGCCGCCGTACGCGTTAATGCGTTTAAAGGCTGTTTCAAGATAGCTTTTACGCACCGTCATGTAGGGAATCATAAAACGTTTGTCTGTTAGACAGGGGGTCCAGCGCGCGCGCAGACACTCGGTCGAAGCAAGATAATCGGCAAATATGGTTTCCATTGACGCGCCCAGCGCATAAAGGACAAGCGCCGAGGCAAGACCGGTACGATCCTTTCCCGCGGAACAGTGAAAGAGCAGCGGTGTGTTGTTCACGTCCGAAATCAGGCTAAAGAGTCCGCGGTACGCCGTGACTGCTTCTTCCGGAAGAGCCGTATAGAGCCGGAGCATTTCTTCCGTCGCGCCTTCGGGACTGGGCGCGTATATCCAGCCGCCCCCGGCGGAATAGCGGCTTTCGTTTATGGTACCCATAAGATTCCCCGCGTCAATGGGAAGCTCCGCCACCTGCCTTACTGTCGCAAGACGACCGTCGGGCGCGGCGCGTTTTTCTTCCGCAGAGCGAAAATCTACAATGGTTCCGATATTGCGTCCTTCAAGCTCCGCGCGATCCTGTTCCGAAAGAGGACAAAGTTCCGTTCCCCGGTAAAGCACCCCGCGGATTACCTTTGCCGTTCCGTTGACAACAGGATACCCGCCCAGATCCCGCACATTGAGCACGCCTTCCAAAGGAAGCAGATGGGTGTTTTTAACCATAACCCTGTACAGTATAGAGCGGATCACATCTTGAGTAAACCGGTAAAATTGTGTTTAATGAGCCATGAATGAAGAAAATGTTCGAAAGCGCATCCAGCAATTGCTTGAAGAGATTCAGAGCAAGGCAGACCCGGCATTGTTAAACCAATACCGCTCCATTTTTAGAAAGGAAGTTTCCTTTTTTCGCCGTTCCTACATGGCCGCCTATCTTTTACTTTTGGCGGAAGACGCACCCGCTTCGACAGGCCGCGGATTCAGGGATTTTCGAAAACCCCGTTTTGAAAAAACGGATCACAGCCCGGTACGCGCCGATCGCGACGAAGGGCCGCGCTATTTGCCCGAAGACCAATCGGTACGGCTCTTTTTTAGCATAGGGCGAAACCGCAAGGTATTCCCGCGCGAGATACTGGGACTTATACTTTCCCGGACCGATGCGAAGCGGGACGACATTGGAATGATCAGGATTCTTGACAACTATTCATTTGTGCAGGTACGTACCGAAGCGGCGGAAAGAATTATCGCGGCCCTTAACACCCAGGCGTTTCGGGGCAGAACGCTTACCATAGACTACGCCCGCACCCGCGCCGAAGCAAGCGAAACAGACGAGGCTTCAACGAATGCGGATGACGGCTTTTCGCCGGAGAGCGCCAATGATTATGCCGAACCTGCCGCCGGCAGCAGGGATGAATAAAACCCGGTGACCGAACAAATGATTGGCAATGTTACGGTAGGCGAATTACAAACCAACTGCTGGATCGTTACCGCGCCCGGCGGCGTATTTGTGATCGATCCCGGAGCGGACGGCGGACGTATTCTGGCTTATCTTAAGAAAAACGCCCTTGTCCCGTCACGGATTGTGATTACCCACGCGCACTTTGATCATGTGGGCGGTCTTCCCGACCTTGCCGCCGCGTTCCCGCAGGCAAAAATTCTTGTACACCGCAGCGAAGCCGCCAAACTGGGGCCGGCGTCTTTGGAAAACCACCGGCGCGATTTTAGCGATGCGGGCGCAAGGGACTATGTTGATTCACTGTGGAAACCGCTCCCCGAAGCGGATGAATTTCTGGACGAAGGCGGCAGCACCGGCCCGTTTACCGTACTGCATCTTCCCGGACACAGCCCCGGTTCCATTGGTCTTTTGTGGAAAGAAGAAAAAATGCTGATTTCGGGCGACACCCTTTTTTACGCCGGCGTGGGCCGTACCGATCTTTACGGCGGCAGCCAGAAGCAGCTTGAGCAAAGCCTCGCGCGGCTTTTTGCACTGGACGGCGGCATCAAGGTATACAGCGGACACGGCCCGGTTACCACCATACGTAAAGAAAAGGAGCGGTATACGTAAACGCGGCGGGTCGAGGATTGACCTTTAGGTCACGGCAAAGCCGCCAGCGAATAAATTCGCAAGCCGCGCAGCGGGTTGCGAGGATTGACCTTTAGGTCACGGCAAAGCCGCCAGCGAATAAATTCGCAAGCCGCGTAGCGGGTTGCGAGGATTGACCTTTAGGTCAATCCTTCCTGTGCATCAAACGCTTCATCCGCTTAAGTTCCGCCATCATTACAAACGCCGCCAGAATAATCGCGCCAAAATCCGCTGCGGGCATTGAAAAATAAACACCCTGGAGTTTAAAAAAGCGCGGCAAAACAAACAACAGGGGAAGGTAAAACAAAAGCTGCCGCGACAGACTTAATATGGTTCCCTGCAGCGGTTTTCCTACCGCCTGAAAATAATTTGACGTTAACACCTGAAACCCAATCGCCGGAAAAAACAGCGTGCTTACCCGCAGACAGTACACGCACATTTCCATAAGCGTGCCCTCTTCAATGCGGAAAAACGCTATAAAAAACGCGGGGAACAGATGCATAAGAAAAAAACTAACAGTAACAAATATGGTCGAACTGATTACCGACCACCTGTATGTCCCCAGCACGCGGTCGTATTTTTTTGCGCCGTAATTAAACCCAATAATCGGCTGGGAGCCCATGCTAAGACCCTGCAGCGGCATAAAGAATACAATGATTATGCTGTAAACAACTCCCATTGCGGAAACGGCAATATCGCCGCCATAGGTATTAAGCGCGTGATTTTGAAAAACACCGACAAGGCTTATTGCCAGCTGCATAACAAAAGGAGCAAAACCGATCGTCATAATGGACAGCGCAAGGCTTATCTGCGGCTTCATGTCGGCAAGGCGAAAGCGAAGTCTGGTATGCCGTGAATTAAAATACAGCATAACCCACACAAAAGAAATAAACTGCGAAATAATCGTAGCCCACGCCGCTCCCGCTATGCCCCAATGAAACACAAAAATAAAAAGGGGATCAAGAATAATATTGATGATTGCGCCGATAAGCTGGGTAAGCATGGAAGTCTTTGGGTGGCCGTCGGAACGAATAAAGTGATTTATTCCCGGTCCTATGGCGCTGAATATTCCGCCGTATAAAATAATCTGCAGGTATTCTTTGGTAAACGGAAACACTGTTTCGCTTGCGCCGAGTATTTTGACAATAATGTCGTCAAGAAAAACAAGGCTCGCAATAATTACAAGACCTGGAACAAGGATAAGCAGGGTAAGCGCCTGACCCATTATTTTTTCTACTTCGCCGCGGCGGCCTTCGCCAAGGCGTATCGAAAAAAGGGAATTGGCGCCTATACCTATCAGCATTGACGACGCCATGATCACCATCATTAACGGCATTGCCACCGTTATGCCGGCGATACCCAGGGGATCAACACCCTGCCCGACAAAAATACGGTCAACAATATTGTAAATCGCGTTGACAAGCATGCCGATTATTGCCGGTATGGAAAATTCAACCAGCAGCTTTCCTATCCTGTCGGTGCCGAGCCTTCCTGTTTGATCAACCTGAGTCATAAAATTATTCCTTGTAAACAAACAGGCGCGAGCCGGTTTTTTTTGTGTAACCTGTTTTATATACTATATGGCGCGCGTGCCAATTGCAAGTACTGTTAAAATAAAATAAACTTTATTCAATAATGCTTCTTCTTGACAATTTTCGTATAGTCGATGAAGTCTCTGATTTTTTTGGTTCGCTCGTCATAGAAAACGGGATGATAAAAGAAGTCCTTGACCGCAGGGCAAAACTTTTAAACGGCGCGTCATATATTGACGGCGGCGGCCTTGTACTTATGCCCGCCTTTGTCGATCTGCACGCGCATTTTCGCGAACCCGGCGCGCTCGAAAAAGAATCGCTTGCTTCCGGTTCCCTTGCCGCCGCCGCGGGCGGTTTTGGAACCGTAGTCTGCATGGCAAACACCAGTCCGGTAACCGACACGGTAGAAAAGGCGGCGGCGCTTAAAAGACGCGGTGACGCGGTGGGGCTTATTGATTTGTACCCCGCGCTTTCGTTAAGCCGCGCGATGGACGGAAAGGAATTGTCACAGATAACGCAAAAAGACGCGGCGCGGTACACAAGGCTTTTTTCTGAAGACGGAAAAGACATAAAAGACGATGATTTGTTTTTGGCGGCGTTTAAAGCGGCCCGCCGCGCCGGGAAAGGATCGGGAATTCCTGTTTCGTGCCACTGTGATTTGGACGGCGAGGATCATGCGACAGAGCGGGCCCTGCGCCTTGGTAAAAAAGCCGCCGCCCATGTTCATCTGGCGCATGTATCAACGGCCCGCGCAGTCAGTATGATCCGCAGGGCGAAACAAGAGGGCGGTTCCGTAAGCTGCGAAGCAACGCCCCATCATCTTTCGCTTACCGGCTCCGACGCGCACATGCTTGGCGCGGAAACATTCGGCAAGGTCGCTCCGCCCCTGCGGAGCGAAGCGGACAGACAGGCGCTTGCCGCAGCCGTCGCCGACGGTACCGTAGACGCCATTGCCACCGATCACGCGCCGCACACACAGGACGACAAGGCTCGCGGCGCGCCGGGTTTTAGCGGACTGGAAACAGCCTTTGCCGTATGTTATACAACACTGGTAAAACCGGCCGCAGACGGCATAAGCCTTTCAAAGCTTTCATCGCTGCTTGGCGGCGCGCCGGCGCGTATTTTAGGTTTCGGCGGCGCCGGCCCGCAAGGCCGCGGACGTATCGCCCGCAGATACCGCGCCGATCTCTGCGTTGTTGATCCAAACGTCCGGTGGACCGTAAACACATCCCTTTTTAAATCCAACGGAAAAAATTCACCCTTTGAAGGACGCGCCCTGTACGGAAAAGTCGTTATGACGCTTCATCGCGGACGCGTTGTGTTTCAGGAATAGACATCGTTATTCCAGCTCTTTTAACAGCGCCTCGCCAAAACCGGCGCCGGAAAGTCTCTCCTTTACCGATAAAACATCTTCGCCGTTAATGTTGGAAAGCACTACGCGGTAATAGTCGCCGTATTTTTCATAGGCGGGGTTCAGGCCCGCTTTTTTAAGTTTGTCAAAGGCTTCTACCGCGTTGCGCGGCTGTTTGTACGCGCCCACCTGAAAACTGTATTTTTTACCGGCCTGGGCTTTTAACGCCAAAGACGAATACATGGCCGGATTACCGTTCTGATTTGCGACACCGTCGGGCAGTACCGGCATTTTAAGAACGCTGTCCGCGCTCGCTTCCCTAAAGGGCAGCACCGATGCGGACTGCACCTGGCGCGATTCCCCTTCTTTCATCTCCAGCCAGGCGCTCTGCGGTTCCGGCAATACAGCGGGAACGGCGCCCGCGGGCTCAAGGGAATTCTTTTTTGGAAGCGCGACAACTCCAAGGCTTTCTACTTTTACCGGAGCTGTTCCGGTGCGTATCATGTCCAGGGTTTCCGCGGCGGCCCGCGAAATATCGACAATGCGCGCCGCGACAAACGGCCCCCGATCATTCACCTTGACAATGACCGATTTATTGTTATGGGTATTGGTAACCTTGATCATGGTCCCAAAAGGTAAAATGGGATGCGCCGCCGTGTACAACGCAGGATCAAATATTTCGCCGGAAGAAGTTGGTCTTCCCGCAAATTCCGCTCCATACCACGAAGCAATTCCTTCCTGGCGAAAGATTCCTTCGCTAACCGTACTTACATTTTGCGCCCCCGCAAGGGCGGCTGCCAGGACCAGGCCTGTAATACCAATAAACTTTCTCATACGTTCATTGTCGGTAGTAAAAAGCCTTTTCCTTAGGTTGTCAGGTTTTTTTCTTTTTTATAATTTCAAACCCGCAGTACGGAACAAGGGCGGCGGGAATTTTTACCGTGCCGTCTGCCTGCTGGAAATTCTCCAGTATGGCGATGATCGCCCGGGAAACGGCGACCGCGGTGCCGTTAAGCATGTGGACAAATTTATTTTTGCCGTCCGCGTCTTTATAGCGTACATTAAGCCGGCGCGCCTGATAATCGGTACAGTTAGAGGTAGAAGTTACTTCTCCCCATTCGCCGCCGCCGGGCGAAGGCGGATTCGCCCGCCCGGGCATCCACGCTTCCAAATCCCATTTGCGATAGGCCGGCGCGCCCAGGTCGCCGGTACAGGTATCCACCACCCTAAAGGGAATCTCCAGTCCCGAAAAAATCGCCTCTTCTATGGAACGAAGTTCCTGATGGAGTGAATCTGATTCTTCGGGCAGACAATACACAAACATTTCCAGCTTGGTAAACTGATGCACGCGGTAAAGGCCTTTTGAAAACTGCCCCGCCGCGCCCGCTTCGCGCCTAAAACAATGGGAAAGCCCGGCAAGTTTAAGCGGGAGATCTTCGGCCTTAATCACGGTGTCGGAATAGTAGCCGCCAAGGGTAATTTCGGCGGTTCCTACAAGACAGCCCTCCTCTCCTTCCAGGGTATATACATTCGATTCATCGCCCCGGGGATTAAAACCTATGCCCTCCAGAATGTCCTCGCGGGCAATATCGGGAGTAATAAACGGGGTAAAGCCCCTCTGTACCAGAATATCCATCGCGTAGCGGATAAGTCCCAGTTCCAGAAACACGCCTTCGTTTTTAAGGTAATAAAACTTTGTTCCGGAAACTTTTGTCCCCGCGTCAAAGTCAATAATATCAAGGTCCTGACCAAGTTTTACATGATCGACCGGAATAAAATCAAAGCCGGCGGGTTTACCGACGCGTTTTATCTCCAGGTTGTCTTTGTCTTCCTTTCCCTGCGGCGCTTCGGGATGAGCCATATTGGGAATTCGCCGCGCTTCGGTTTCAAGAAGCCGTTCGACAGCGGCAAGTTCCTCTTCGCTTTTGGCTATCTGTTCCTTTAACTTTTTGCCTTCTTCGACAAGACTGTCGCGTTCCTCTTTTTCAAGTTTACCCTTCATTGCGCCGGCGTTGACGTTTCGCTTTTGTTGTAAATTTTGCAGAAACGTTGATAATTCGGTACGTTTGGCAAAAAGCGACGCGACCGCCGCAGCGTCGGCTTTCATATAGCGGTTCTCTATATTTTTTTGAACCGCCGCCAGATTCTCTACAATAAAACGATAATCAAGCATGCGTCATTATAACAAAAAACGGACGTTCCGGCTAGGGTGCAAAATTCCGGCAGCGCCGCAAAACTACCAACCTGTGACACAGGGAAGAATCCGGCGGTTTAATTTTTGACCAATTTGATATATACTAAGTTTATGCAAAAGCTAAGTGAAACTGAATGTACGGCGATTATGCAAAACGGCGACGCGGCAAATTTGACAACGGGAACCGCGGCGCTTATTTTAACCCAGAGTTGGTGCGCCCAGTGGAAGGCGATGAAGGCGTATCTTTCGCAGGTCGAGGCCGCCTGTCCCGGCGCGAAAATCTTCTATGTCGAATACGACATAGAAGAGTGGAAAACACTGGACAACGGCGCGTTTATGGGCTTTAAAGAAAATCATTTTAATAACCGCCAGGTTCCCTATGTACGATACTACCGGGACAGCGTCTGTACCGGGGAAAGCAATTATGTTTCGCGTGAAGGATTTATTGCCAAACTTACGGCAGCAATATGACCCGCAAAACGCTGCCTAATAAACATCCAGCTCGCCGCAGGCAAAGGCGGTAATTTTTCCGTCCACCGCAAGAAGCAGCGAGCCGTCTTTGGCAATCCCCGACAACGTGCCAAAAATGCGCGCCGGCGCATTGTCGGAAAATCCATATTCCGGCGGAGCGCCCGCGATAAAGCGGACGGCCTCGCCTTTTTTGTAAAGCCGCGCCTCAATCGCGCTTTGCCAGCTTTCGCCTTCCAGCGTTTCCCGCAGATAAAAAAGAATTTTTTCCAGCAGGGTAACGCGTTCGCGGGAACTGTACTGAACGCCCCCGGCGGCCAGGAGCGGAATAATACTTACCGCCTTGTCCCGCAGTTCGGGCGAAAATTCATCCGCCCCAAGGTTCACGCCAATACCGATAAACACCGCGCCGCCGGAAGCCGCGGCAAGTATGCCCGACACCTTGCGCCAGCGATCGTTGTGCCGCAGCAGTATATCATTGGGCCATTTAATGGCGCAACGCAAAACCGGAAAGCATGATTCCAGCGCGCGCGCCGCCGCAAGTCCCGCGCGTAAAGCGGGCGCGGCGGGAATCGTTTTTTGCGGGTAGCGCAGCAGTACGGTAAATGTTAAATTCCCTTTGGGCGACACCCAGACGCGGCCGCTTCGTCCCACACCCTGTGTCTGCGAGCCTGCGACAATCACCGTACCATGAGGCGACCCCGCATCGCAAAGAGAACGCGCATCGTCCATGGTGCTGCCGGTAATTTCTTTATACCATACCGGCGCGCCAAAGGGGTTTTTGACATCAAGCCGTTTCATGTGCTATTATAACCCCATGAAGCTTGTCTGTCTTGATCTTGAAGGGGTTTTGGTTCCCGAAATATGGATTGCGTTTTCAAAAGCCGCCGGAATCCCCGAGCTAAGCCGCACCACAAGGGACGAACCTGATTACGATCTGCTTATGAAATTCCGGCTGGACATACTTGCAAAAAATAAATTACGGCTTTCCGACATTCAAAAGGTAATCGCCGGTCTGGAGCCGCTTGAGGGCGCGGCGGAATTTACCGCGCGGCTGCGTAAAAAAACCCAGCTTGTTATTCTTTCCGATACCTTTGAGGAATTTGCAAAACCGCTTATGGCAAAACTTGGTTATCCCACCCTGTTCTGCAACAGCCTTAACATTGATCCGGACGGAATCATTTGCGGTTATCATCTGCGCCAAAAAAACGGCAAAAAAGAAGCGGTCAGGGCGTTTAAGGCGCTCAATATGGATGTTTTTGCCGCGGGCGATTCGTTTAACGATTTGGCGATGATCCGCGAAGCGCAGTCCGGCTGCCTTTTTTGTCCGCCGCAAAAGATCCGCGGCGATCACCCCGATATTCCCTGCGTAGAAAACCATACCGACATGCTTGCCCGCATTGAACGCTTTTTGGAGGATACATGAAGCTGCAAATCGCCATTGATACGGGCGGCGGCAGGGAAGCGCTCGAAATCGTTGACGCCGTCTATGACATTATCGATATTGTAGAAGTGGGAACGCCGCTCATCCTGCGCGAGGGCCTGGCTCCCGTCGCGTTGATCAAGAAAAAGTATCCGCGGGTAAGCGTGCTGGCCGACACAAAAATTGTCGACGGCGGCGGCGTTGAATGCGCCGACGCGTGTAATGCCGGCGCGGATATTGTTACGGTCCTTGCCCTTTCCTGCGAGGCAACCATCCGCGCCGTTGTCGCCGCCGCGCATAAAATGGACCGAAAGGTGCTTGCCGATTTAATCAGCGTGGACGATATACCCCGGCGTTCAAAACTAATGGAAAAATGGGAAGTTGATTACATCGCGGTGCATACGCCCGTTGACGCCCAACAGGGCGGGCGCACTCCCCTTGGCGATCTAAAGCAGCTTTCCGGGGCGATTTCTTCGCAAAAAGCGGCGGTGGCCGGCGGCGTAAACGCTTCCAGCGTTAAAGATTACGCGGCGCTGCATCCGGCAATAATAATTGCCGGAGCTTCCCTTGTCAAAGCCCCCGATATCCGCAGGGCTGTTTTGGAAATGAAATCCCTTATTAACGAGGCCGCAAACCAATGAAGATAAAAGATATTGTACCGTCCGTCCTAAAAGAACTTGACGAGGCGCTTTCTTCGATAGACGAAACCCAGGCCCAAAATCTGGTTAACGCGATTATCGCCGCGGATAAAATTTTTACGGCGGGCGCGGGCCGTTCCCTGTTGATGATTCGCGGCCTGGCCATGCGGCTTATGCAATTGGGATTTACCTCTTATGTCGCCGGCGAAACCGTTACTCCCGCCATCAGGGCGGATGATTTATTGATCATTGGCTCAGGATCGGGAGAAACCGGCGCCCTTGCCGTAATGGCGCAAAAGGCAAAAAACACCGGCGCAAAGCTCGCCCTTATTACGATTTATCCCGAGTCAACCATTGGAAGACTGAGCGATCTTGTCGTGCGGATCAGGGCGGCGACAAGCAAAAACGACAAAGGCGTCAAATCTGTTCAGCCCGGCGCCAATATGTTTGAGCAAAGCCTGCTGCTTTTTTGCGACGCGCTGGTAATCAAGGCGATGGAGCAATGCGGCATTGAGCAGGGACTTTTGATGAAGAATCACGCCAATCTGGAATAATTTGGCAAAACTTACGCTTCAAAAACCACCGGCTCGCCGTCAAAATTAATCAAACTCTCTTTTATGATAATGTCGCGGCCGCCGATGCGGTTCCCGTATACGCCGTCTTTAACCGGCGTTGTTCCGGCAAATTTTGCCAGAGCGGTATTTACATTAACCGGTTCATGTTTCCCGTGAAAACCAAAAACGCCAATAAGACGGCGGGTTGTTAACGCCTTTACTTCGCTGTCACTGGCATCCTCGTACTTTTTTAAAATTTCGTTTTCCAAAACACTGTGAAACGCAACCACTATGTTCTTTCCAACAGGACAGGCATGAAACGAAGAAAAAAGAAGCAGCGGGTCCTTACGCATTAAAACAAGACCGGAAACAAGCGTTTTCATGTCATGGGTGTCTTCCGCCGTCCAATCAACAGGGTCTTTTTCAAAAAGATCCGGACGGCGGACGGCGCCAATTTCCTGTCCGGCATGTATAAGGCCAAGTCCCTTTTGGAAAAAAGAAAAAGCGGTCCAATTTCGAAGATCGGTTTTACCGGGAAACACCCCGGCGGCGCGTTCCTGATCATGGTTTTCCAGACAGCGGAGCTTTATATAATTTTCCGGATACATCCAGTCCTGCCGGGCGAGCGAATCAATATAGGGCTCAAGCAAAAAACCGTCATCAGTAAAAGAAGCGGCGCACTTTTTAAAATCGTCCAGGACATCGTAATCGTAACAAACATTAAAAACCGTATAGAGTTCGCCGTCGCTGTGACAGCCATAGCCGCGCTCGCGAAGCTTCATAATAAAAGACGGCTCTACCGATTCGGCAATCCAGATAAACCGGGGGTTAATTTCGTGAACCGCGTCCCAGGCTTCGCCCCAAAAATAAACGGGTACAAGCGCGGCTACGTCGCAGCGAAAACCGTCTACTATGCGGGCCCACATTTTTAAGGTTTCTATCTGGTATTCCCACAGACCGCTTTCTTCGTTCTCGTAATCGAGATCCACTACATCGGTCCAATCGTCAATTTTACCGCAGAGTCCCCTGTTGTTTTTAATAAACCAGTCAGGATGTTTTATTGCCAAAATTGAATCAGGCGAAGTATGATTAAACACTATATCCATGATACAGCCAATTCCCCGGCGGTGCATTTGCTGGACAAGCGAATAAAAATCCTGTTCCTTTCCAAGTTCAGGATTAATTGCGCGGTAATTGGAAATCGCGTAAGGACTCCCCAGCGTTCCCTTTCGGTTCTTTACTCCGATGGGATGAATGGGAAGCAGCTGGATATAATCAATTCCCAGGTCTTGAACGCGATCAAGGTCCTTTTCCAGCGCTTTAAATGTTCCCTCCCGGCTGTAGTTGCGTACATTAACCTGGTACACCGTCCGGTTCCCCAGCGTAAGCGCGGAAAAGGCAATTTGTTCCAAAGCGGCTTTTACGCTGAACTTTGATGATTTTCCCATAGACAGCCCCTTGTTTTAAGTGTACTACACGGGCAGATTATTCGCCAGCAAATGTGCTATATTTTTACCATGCGTATTCGATGTAACCGGATTTTTAACGAAACAGAAGGAACCTTTACCAGTGGAGAAATTATCGTTCACGGGGAGCGCTTTGGCGTACAGGCGCATACCGGCGACGAAGTCTATGACTTTCGCGGCTGTTACGCGGTTCCCGGTTTTATCGACATTCACTCCCACGGCGCGTTTGGCGAAGCGTTTTTTGAGGCTTCGCCACAACGGCTCGCGCAAATGGGTGAATTTCTTGCGTCAACGGGCGTTACCGCGTTTTGTCCGGGCGCCGTTACCGGTACCGAAGCGGCCCTTGAAAAGGGCGCCGCTTCATTTGCCGCTTCCCCGGCGTTTCGCCGCACGCGGGAATACGCGAATTTTTTGGGCGCGGAAATAATCGGCATTTACCAGGAAGGGCCCTTTCTTTCGCCGCAAAAACCAGGGGCGGCCGATCTGGCGACATTTATAAAACCGCAGGCCGCTTTCTTTAACAGGCTGCGCGGCCTGGCCGCAAAATACGGGGTTTCCATTCCCTTTGTCGTAATCGCCCCCGAACTTGAAGGCGCGTTTGATTTTATCCGCGAAGTGTCGGGCGGCGCCGTCTGTACAATGGCGCACACCACTGCGGACTACAATACCGCTCTTGCGGCGATTGAATGCGGCGCGGCGCAAATAACGCATCTTTATAACGCCATGCCGCCTCTGCTGCACCGCGAGCCGGGAATTATCGGCGCGGCGTTCGATGCAAAAAGCGTTAAGGCCGAGCTTATCGCCGACAGTGTTCACGTGCATCCGGCCATGGTCCGCGCGGCGTTTTCGCTTTTTGGCGACAGCCGCGTCATCCTTATCAGCGACAGCCTTTTTACCGGAGTAAGCGACGGCGTATACACCACTTCAACGCTTGAAGTGACCGTTGCAAGCGATCGGTCCGTTCAAAGCGCCCGGATTAAAAGCGGCGCGTTGGCCTGTTCCTGTAAAACACTGGGAGAATGCGTAATAAACGCCGTTACCCAAATCGGCATTCCCTTTTTTTCGGCGGTTAAATGCGCGACCGTAAATCCCGCGGTACAGGCGGGGGTTTTTCACGAACGGGGCAGCATTGCCGCGGGCAAACTGGCCGATCTTGTTTTACTGGATGATGATTTTACCATACGCGCCGTATTAGTCCGGGGAAAATGGCGCCCCGGGTTTTTGCCGCCAGCGGCGAAATAACGCTACAAATTCCTCCGGATATACATTGCGCGCGCCCAGATCGGTTTTATAGTCCAGCGGCATTCCAAAATCCAAAAAACCAAATCCGTGATCGTTCAGATACCGCGCCATAAGAATCATTTGCGCGGTGCCGGCGTTGCTTTCTTCCCTAAAGCCGGAATAGCTGGTGTATACATTACCGCAGCGTACGCCGAACTCCCCGGCTTTAAGTTCGCCGTTACGGTACGCGGCAAACGAAACAGGCCGTACCGCCAAATTCGGAGTACGCCGCATTTCCGCCATGCTGGAAAGAAGCGTCGAAGTAAGCCAGCCGTCGCCGTGGGTAAAAAGACATTTTTCTACAATGGTTTCATAATCTTTGTCATAGGCAAGTTCGTAACGCTTTACAATATTTTGCACGCTTTTTTTGATATGGAGCTCCCTGAACCACAACAGCGAACGCGTCAAATGCAGCTTGGGCAGCAGTATATCGACAAAAACCGGCTTTCCGTCACGCTCTTCTCCCGTGTCAATCGTTTCGGACATAACCAGGAATCCGGAGTACATAAGCTCCGCTACAAAATCAAGATTCCAGTCAAGCGAAAGGCAGAATTCCTCGCTGTAATTCATGCGAAGCATTTCGTCCACAACGGCGTCGCAGTTGTCGCGGCCGTCCATAAAAATCATTCCCGATTCGGTAAAACGCAAAGGATAGCCGCCGGTCTGTTTGGTTTCGCGCGTCATTTAATTTAACGGATCGGGTTTCATTAATTTAAATGAAATGCCGTTCAATTCCACGGCGGAAAAGGTACGCATAACATGTAACAGTTCCCGCTGTTTTGTCTGCAGCAATTGAATCCAGACGGGGTGTTCCGCTTCTATCACCAGCATTCCGCGTTCCAGTGTGGCAACCCGTGAATGGGCCGCCGCCGCCGGCAGCGCGCACGCGGCGGTAACGCCTTCCCAGGAAGAAAAAAGGGCGGAGTACCCTTTTGCCTTTTGCATGGTTTCTTCGTCAAAAAACCCCGAAAGAATATCGCCTATTTTCTTCATGCCGAAACAACACCGCCTGAAACATGATACACCAGGGTATTGGTTTTACGGTAGCCCTGGAACGGCTCGTCGGGTAAAAACGTAAAAAAAGCCTGTTGGTAATCGGGCATTACCTCAAGAAAACGGCGGCGTTTTTCGCCGTCCAGTTCCAGAAGCACGTCATCCAGCAGCAGCAGCGGTGTTTTTCCGGTATAATCGGAAAAACACCGTATCTGCGCCGTGCGCAGCAGCAGCGCCAAAAGCCGCCGCTGGCCGGTAGACGCGCTGGCGGCAAATTCGCGGCCCGTACGCCTAAACTGGTAACGATCGCGGTGCGGGCCGCTTACGGTAATACCCTGGGCCTCGTCGGTTTCGCGTTTTTCGCCCGGAATATGTTCGCCGGTAAAGCGCCAGGACGGTTCGTACGAAACAGAAATACCGTCAATACCCGCGACCTCGTTATAAATGGGAGCAAACACCCCGGAAAAATGCGCCGTCGCCTTACGCCGCTTTTCCATAAGACGCAGCCCGTATTCGGCAAGCTGGGGATCCAGCGCGTCAAGAAGCGCGGAGGCTTCCCGGTAGTTGCGCTGCGCCGTTTTTATTTCGCGCAGTACGGTGTTCCGCGATTTTAATACCCGCCGGAAGCGCCGCAGATCGTCCAGATAAACCGGATCATAAAGGCTTTGTGTTTGATCAAAAAACCATCTGCGCCGTTCGTGACTGCCCGAAACAAAATCCATATCCTCATGGCAAAAAACAACACAGGGAAGCGCCTGTAAAAGTTCCCTGCGTTCCTCCAGTTTTTTTCCGTCCATTTCTATGGATTTTTTTTGCTTTTCCCAGCTTATTCTGATTCGCGATTCACCCTGCGGCGGTGATTCGTTGCGAAGGGTCCATACCCCGGCCCCTTGGGGCGGAACCAAGGGTATGGACCCTGAGTCAAATACCTTATGAGAACAACATACCCCGTCCGCTTGCGGCGGGGGTGGTGATTTTTGGGAACGGTTTTTATACTACGCCGAATAAAGATCAGGCGTTAAAATTCGCTCAGATTGTGGTACAAAGGCGCGGTGGAACCGGAATAGTGAGTGTATATGACTATGACGAGATTTCCGCTGCTTCTGATCTGGAGATACTGCATTTTTCCGATACCAATATCGCATGGCTTGACTTTATCTCCCAAAACAGGCGGGGCGTATATAACGAAAAAAAATATGATATACTAAGCGGACCGGTTGCCAATGACAATGTTTATGAGACGGTAAACCTTTACACTATGGAAATATTTTCCGCGGCGGAGGCCGTTGAAAGGCTCAAGGC
>JAIRYT010000007.1 GCA_031267675.1 Treponema sp.
GAGAAGGCTGCCGTTGCCGTCATAGCGGTAGTACATATCGCCGATCCGGTCCGCGCGGTGCGGGGTCGAATAGTGGTAATCATACCGGTAATTTAAATCGGATCCGGCGTCGCCCAAACTGGCCCTCCCGCTGGAATATTTATAGACCATATTCCCGGTTTTGTCAAACGAAAAATCCTGCGTGTAGATATTCTGGTAGCTAAGCGCCTGTTTGTCGCTCCCGGCAAAAGCTCTGCTCTCGCCCCGTACTTTTACCAGCTGGTATAAATCGTCGTAGGAATATTCCTGCCGCGTGTAAAAATGATCATTGTCATTTTTATAGGAATCGATATTGCCCGCCGCGTTCACCTGGTAGCTGATATCCTGGTACGTTTCGCGCCCCCCGGGGGAACGGGTAACGATGCGGTCAAGCCAGCGGCGTTCGGCGTTATATTCGTAGCCCGTGCTGACGCCGTTGCCGTATTCAATAAATACCCGCTGGCCGAACTCGTCGTAGCCGGTGTCGCGGACATATTCAAAAGTTCCGTCCCTTTCAACGGCGGAGGGTTTTTTGCCGCTTACCGTTTTTATCTGGCCGCCTTTATTGTATGTGTACTGGACGCGTTCTTCGTCATCGGCGTACTGGATATTGTCCATCTGTCCCAAATAGTTTGAGGTATAACGGATGGTGCGGACGAACACGGGTTCAAGAAGTATCTGGACGGGATTAAGATTCCTGATAAGGCGTTTTTCTTCGACTGTTTCTCCCAGCGCGCCGTATTTATACTCTATGCCGCCGGTTTCGTCGCTTACCCGCGCGATCCGGTTCGCCGTGCCGTCGTTCGCGCCCGGCCCGCCGTATTCGTATACGGTGTCTTCGCTTTGCGGGTAGTCTATTTTAACCAGGCGGTTCATGCCGTCATAGACGTAGCGTATTTCCTCGCCCCGTCCCCGCAGCACGCTGTCGTTCTCGCGGTCAAGGCCGCCGTCTTTGTTATAGCGGTATTCGTTTCTGCCCGTGTCGGCGCTTTCCATGGCGGTCCGCCTTCCCATAAGATCGTATTCTATGGTAAGGGGATTTTCGGCAAAGTCCAGTGCGGTAAGCATTTCCCCGATTGCGTTATAGTGATAACGAGCGCGGGTTTGCAGGGCGTTGTCTTTGTTATATTTTTCTACCGCGCGGATATTTTGTCTGCTGTCGGCGTATTGGACGGTTTTGTTGCCCAGCGGGTCGGTACTTGTTACCACGCTCTGTCCGTCCGCTACGGCGTAGCGTGTGGTCTGTGTCGCGGCATCGGGGAGCGTTACTTTTACCGGCCGGTCCCGCGTGTCGTATTCGGTTACTGCGGGCAGACGCAGTCCGCAGGTCGGTACGCCGTTATGGAACATTTCCCGGGCGGGGAAGCTGAAATTCAGTACGTTGTCGATCGTATCCCCCGCGATAAACTCCGGCTGGCCCTGGGCAATCTGCCGTCCCTTTTCGTCGTAGGAGACGCCGCCGCCGATATTCCAGCCGGTCACGCTTGCGCCGTTTTCGCGGATCTCTCCCGTCTTGGCGGTTACAATCGCCTTTCCCAGACCGTCGATAACGATTACGGTTTCGATAACGTCGGTATTGCCGAGGTCGAAACTTATTTTGTTGCGGGTTACCGCGTACCAGTTTTCACCGCCGGGGAGTTCCCGCGCGTCAAAATACGCATAGCCGACGGCGGGGGTGTTTTCGTCATAGGGGCTGTACACTTCGGCAAGCCGTCCGTATTCGTCATAGATATAGCGGATTACCTGTCCGTTTTCGTCGGTCTCTTTCGCCTTTACGCCGAAGCGGGCGTTCCATTCGATGGACGAGGAATATTCGCTTACGCCGTTTCCGCCGCGGGCGACGGTCCGGGGGAACTGTCCGTAGGCGTCGTCGTATTCGTAGCGTACGTAGGAGCCTCCGGCGGAGCTGATTTTTTTAAGATTCCCCTGGTTGTTCCATTCGATAGTCGAAACCACGTCGGGATCGGGGCTTCCGCTTTTTTGGGTAAGCTTTTCCATGGCCCCGGTCGTGTTGTTATAGGTTCCGGTCCGTTCCCGTATCGTTTTCCCTTCGCTTTTTACAACGATGGAGGAGGGGTGGGCGTGGAAGTACGGGCTGTCGTTATGCCAGTATGAAACGGCCGCCTCAAGCGGGGGAACGCCGTCCCCTTCGTCTTTTATCGCAGTGACGTTGCCAAACCCGTCATACGCGTAGCGCTGGGTCGCGGTGATCGTTCCGTTGCCTTCGCGCGTGACGCTTCTTGTTTCCTCTACCAGCGAAGTTCCCGGAAGATATTTGGTAAAGCCTTCCTGTTCCCAGCCGTCGTTCCAGCTTCTCTGGTAGTCGCTCATTCCCTTAAGGCGGTAATCGCCCTGGATATAGTTTGTCTGCGATCTTGTGTTGTCGGGAAGCACCGTGGTGACTTTGGCGAAGCCGTAGTGTTCTTTTTCTTCCCGGTCGTAGTAGCCGCCCTCGTACTCGTATTCGACGCGGTATGTGTGGGCGGTGTCGTACCCGAGGGCGAGGCGGTTCGGCCCGCCGTCGTTGTCGTTCCGGGTAACGCCGCGCAGCACGTGTTTGCCCTGGGGCATGTCGGGGGTGCCGTACAGATAGTCGTATTCCAGATCAATCGTTCCGCCCTGCGGGGTGGCGACGCCTTTTAAAAGGCCCACGTCGCGGGCGAGGTTTTTGCGCACGTAGAACGTATGACCGCCGCCGTCCACGATATCGAGCACGCGGTCGGCGAGGCCGTCTCCGTCCATATCCATGGTCTGCGCTTTGACCGTATTGGTGCTTTTATTGGCGGTAATGGTCATACCCTGGGCGCCGCCAAAATTTACGGTAAGAACAAAAGCGGGAGGAATGGGGATGGAAACCTGCACGGCGGCGTCAAGGCCGCCGGAAAAACCGGTCGAATAACTGCCCGAATAATCGAGGCTGTTCATATCGCCGATCACGTCGGCGGCCGGCCGGAAGTAGGACTGGTCAAGGCCAAGGCCGCCGAGCAGTCCGCCTATAACGGGCGTGTTGCGCACCCCTTTCAAAATATTGGGGCCGTCACGATCTTTCGCTCCGGCATCCTGTCCGAAAAGATACCAGCCGCTTACCGGAAAATAAACGGGGTTCCCGAAACTGGAGCCGTTGTTAAAGCGGACGGTCATCACCTGCGTTCCGGTCTTGCTTACCATATCGGGTAGTCCGTCTCCGTTGATATCCAAAAGCGCTTCCTCGGTGGCGCTGAACGATTCGCCGAAATTGACCGAGCCGTCAATATCAAGGGCAAAATTGCTCGGGACGGTGTTTTTTCCGTCACCGGTCTGGTCGCCGGAATGGGAACCGCCCCTTTTCAGCGACAGGGAAAACCCGCCCGATTCGCTGCGGCTTTTTTGCAGGCGGTAATTACTCCAGGGCGCGTTGTAATTCCGCGCCTGGAAACGTTCCCCGGTATTAAGGAGTACCCCGTTTCCGTCCGCCACCGAATCGGGAAGGCCGTCCCCGTTGATGTCAACAAGCCCCTGTGTCTGGGTATTTGTCCCGGAGCTCCGCGAAAGCGACGCCCCGCCGCCGCCGCTTCCGCCGCCGGTCATACTGATACTGTTAATGGAACCGTTGCCTTTCCGTTGGATGGTCGCCGATCCGCTCGCGCCGAAACTGCCGCCGCCGGTATCAAGGGAGGTGTGCTGGGCGTTTATCGCGCCCGCGCCGGTTATCACATATGTCTCGGAATAATTCCCCTTCTTTCCCGCCGTTACCGTAAGGCCGCCGCCCGACTGGAGTATGTCGGCGTAGCCGTCGCCGTTTATATCCTGTAAGGCCCGCGTCTGCTTGCTGTCGCTGGTATTGGTTCCCGATGTCGCGCCCAAACTCACGCTCCGTGAAAACACGCCGTTCATCGCTTTGGAATAATTAACTTCTCCCGATATGTCCAGCCCGACGCTCCCGCCGCGGGTGGTGTCTTTTCCCTTGCTCTCGCTTTTCCGGATGTACCCCATCGCGGCGCCGCCGCCTGACGGAGCCCGTATCCCCGGCAGTTGGTAGTAATACACGCCGCCCGCCCGCGTGCCGTGCAGACGGTCTTTATCAATAAACGGAGCGTAATATTCCGTCCCCATAATCGAAGCCGGGCCGCTGAGTACCGCGCGGCCTTCGGCGATCGCGGCGGTGTCGGCGATGAACACGCCGGTCTCCGCCTCCGTTTCTATCGTCCACCGCCAGTCGCCTTCCTCCGCCTCAACCAGTTTCGCCGTGGAGGCAAACGTGTAATACGGTCTCTTCGCGCTCTCCGAGGAAAGAACGTTCCGCTGCTCGTCTTCCATTTCTTCCTGCGTCATGATTCTGCGCCGCTCCCGTTCTTCGGTCAGTCTTGACGCGTTAAACACGGTGCCGCCGGACTGCGGCCCCAGCCACACGCCGTAAAACCAGCCTTTGTTTCCGCCGTAAAGCGTTTCGACCGTCTCCGGCTTTTGCGCGAATGGTACGCCGCCTGAAACATACCGTACTTCTTCTTCGCCCCTCGGATCGCGGGAGGAATAATCGGCGGCGCTGTCCCAGCTCAGCGTTGAAGAAATATCAAGGCGTTCCTCGCGTCCGGGAAGAACGACGGAGCCGCCGTCGATCACCTGATAAAACCCTTTTGAATAAAACCGAACCCAACGCGTAATTTCACTGTAGCGCGAAAGGCCCAGGGCGCGGCTCGCCGTTTCAAGCGCCGCCGTCTGTTCCGCGCTTAACGTTTTAACCGTGTATATTCCCGACTGGGTGCTGTCTTCGTAGTAGGGAAACTCCGTTTCAAAAAACAGTTTTTCGCCGTACGCGTCAAGAATTTCCCCCAGCCGTGCGGTTTCCGCGGCGTTTAGCGGCGACAGGACGTACACGCCGTCCCCGCTGTCAAATACGTACTTTGATTCGATAAAGGCTTTGTCTTCCGCGTCAAGCGCGGGAAGCAGCTGGTCATAGCGCGATTGTTCCACCCGCTCCCATGAAGCGGGCGCGTACCGGTCCCCCTGTACCAGCGACCGGACCGTCTCCATTTGTTCGCCGGTCAGCTCCGGCAGGTACCTTTCGTATCCTTTCGCCTGATAATCGACCGCGTAGGGGAGTCCCTGGATAAACACCCGGTCGTTAAAGGGATTGCCGGACGTGTTTAATTCGGTTCCGCCCAGATACGCTTTGCCGGTCGCGGTATTATAATACAGGATATTTCCGTCTATGCGGTCAAGCGCGAGCGCCGTCCCCTTTATATAACCCGGCGCGTCCTCCTCCGTCCAGTTTCCGACCGCGACAATACCCGGCTCGGCGATATACCAGTCGTCCGGTCCGCTGTCGTAAAACGGCGTATCCGCGCGTACTCCGGCGGGCCAGACGTACTGTTCCAGATACGCTTCCTCCCAGTCGTCAAGACCGAACCACAGACCGTACAGCAGCTGGGTTAGTTCGTACCAGCCGCCTTTCCCGGTTACGTGGCGTTTCGCGTCCAGTATCCGCAGGGCCTCTCTGGTTTTGTCGTTGTACACGTACCGCTGTCTGGCCGTGTCGAAACGGTAATAGCTTAACAGCGCGTTGACATACGCCTGCGACCGCTCCGCGGCCTTCGCCAAAAGAAAGTCGAACCGGGCCCTGTCCAGCGACGGAATATCGGCGTAATAATCGTACTCCCTGCCTTCATCGTACCAGGACTGGCCTGCGCCTTTTCCCGAATGGCCGGCCATCCCGCTCCCCGCGTCCTCGAAAAGCCGGACGGTTTCGTAGTTTATTTTAATATTCCAGTCGACGTCGTCCCCGCGCGTATCCCCGCGGCCGTCGCCCGCAAAATAGAGCGAGGAGCCGCTCCGTACCGCAATCGTAAGATCGGGAACCGCGCCGCCGGGTACGTCGGTCTTTTGTAACAACTGCGTCGAGGCAAAATCGGTGTCGTCGTGCGACAGATACACGTACGCGCTGTAGCCGTCCTCGCTCATGGGAGACCGCGGCGTTATCGTCTGGCGTACGGTAACCGTTCCCGAAAGGGGCGCCCGCCACTGACGCAGAACCTGCATCTGGTAGTACGCTTCGTCAAGCTCCGCCCTGTCTTCCGCCAAAAGGCTTTCGTTGTCGGCGGGAATCGCCCCTTCGTATTCGGTATAGACGAATTTTGTCCCGGTGTTGCGCCAGTAGTAGCGTATTCCGGTGATAACGATATCGGGGAGCCCGTCCCCGTTGATGTCGGAAAAACCGGAAAGCGTGTCGGTCCAGCCCCGCTGGGTAACGTTGTTATAACTGGCTCCCAGCGAAAGCGCTTTTTTAACCACGCCCGCCCCGCCGTACAGGCCGAAACCGCTGTTTGACTGGCTCTGCGATTCCCGGCCCACCTCTCCCGGGGCGGGGCCGCCCTCAAACGCAAACGCCACCGTCCCGCCGAAACCGTCCCCTTCGTTAAGGCGCGCGTATAAAACGCCGCCCGAAATCCAGACAAGGTCGCTCCGCCCGTCGCCGTTCACGTCGACAAGGCTGTGTTCGGTGATCGTTTCCCCGCTCGAAGACCCCAGCTGCACGGCGCCGCTCACCCGCGCGTCAACACCCTTCGTACCTATGCCGCCGTTGGTCGAAATGGTCGTGTTCGCGCCGAAACTTTCGCTCTCCGATTTCTGGACGGGCGCGCCGCCCTCCCAGCGTTCCTGTTCGCCGTACAGCGTATACGCCCCGGCAACTTCCGGAAACTCGATATAGTCAAAATTATACGCCCAAAAATATCCGTCCCCGGTGCTTTCGGCGGCCTGTCCGAACTGTACCAGCTGGTTGATCCCGTATACCGGCTCTTCGCGGTATGTGCACAGATACCCGCGTATCCATTCGCTCCCGTAATATTCGTCTATCCGTTTTAACAGAAGGCGCGTCTCGCTGATATACTTCCCCCGGCCGTCAACCCGGATGTCTTGCCGCCCTTCCTCATAGTCAAAACGTATCCGGTACGCCGCGTCCGCGTCCGCGTGTTCGGTATAATAAATATCGCCAAGATACACGTCCTCCGCGTGGGTCCGGTATTCGTAGCGCACGCGGTTGCCGAAGGAATCGGTAACGCTTTCCAGAAGCCAGCGGTATTTTTTCCCGGCCCCGCTCCCGCCCCAGCTCTTGTCCGCGCTGGCGGCGTCTCCGCGCATTCCGTATATCCGCGTCGTCCCGCCCTTGTCCGTTACTTCCCAGTAATCCTGCGCGCCGGTATAGTGCCGTATCCGCTCGAACGACGTTTCCTTCCGCGCCCGGTACGTGTACACGCCGCCGTTCTTCGCACCGCGTACCAGCCGGGCTCCGTCTAGCAGAAACGCGTTCTTTTCTTCTTCCCCGTATACCGGCAGGCCCCGGCGCGTGTCGTAGGTAATCTCGCCGCCCGCTTCAAGGGCGAAACCTTTCCCCATTACCCCGTTGCCGCCGTCGCTCGAATACCCCACCGCGACCGCCGGCTTCATGCCCGCGCGCCCCGGCGGCGTTTCCAGCTCGAAGCGGAAAGAAGCCGCGCCCGTGTAGTTCGGTTCAAGGCCCTGTAAGGCGACAACCCCCGCCCCCGGATCCGCCGCTTCAAGGCCCTTTATCGAATTGATGTTAAAACTTAACGGCGAGGGGCCTTCGGGCAGCGCGAGCGTTCCGTTGATCATGTCGGTAAAGTGCATCGTGGCGCTTGAGAGCGCCGCCTGTTCTTCGTCAAGGGAGACCCGGTTAAGCGCTTCCCACGACGAGGTTTCGGTATTGTAAAAATAGGTTGATAAATTTTCGAGCGCCGAGGGTTTTTCGCGCGCCGCTTCCTCGAACGGCAGCGTGACGGTAACCGGAACGGCGAACCTTGTTCCCGCCGGTAAAAAACGGTAGCCGCCTCCTTCCCCGGTGACGTTTTCCAGATCTTCCCCCGTCGGCTCCGTCGCGTACAGGCGCGTAATCGAAATCTCCGTGTCTTCTTCCAGCGCGTACGGCGGTATGTGCACGCCCGCGCCTTCGAGGAACAGATCGCCGCCTTCCTCCGCCTTGATAAGCCGCGCCGCCCGGGGAAGTTCCGCCCGCGCGGGTACGGTTAGCGTTTCGCCCGCGCCGGTTCCCTCCGCCGCGACCGCTTCACCTTCGCCTCTTTGTCCGCCGTCCGCCACGACCGCATCGCCGTTGTCTTCGTTTCCGGCGGCGCTTCGTTCAAACCGCGTTACCGGCGAAAAAGAGGGAAGCGAAACCTGTGCCTGCGCCTGTTCGTAATACCCCGGCGCTGCCCACTGTGAAACAAGCGCCATAACGGCGGCGGATTTTTTTACGACGACAATGAAGCGAGAAATAAAACGGTTTTTCATACCAGGTCCTTTTTCGTTGATAACGGGTCAGTGCTTTCCCGTTACCTGTCTGAGGCGGCAAAACCGTTTTACGCTTTAGAAAAATAAAAATAAAACCGCGTATTCACTAAAAACAACAGCCCTTGGCTGACAAGACAGTCTATTGGGTGAATTTTTAATCGTCAAAATCTTTCGCCATTGCATAACGCCCTGTCCTGTGCTATAAAAAATGCGGGTTTAAAAACCGTAGCATATGGGGGAAAAGTGACAAAGGCGGATTTTTTGGGCCGTTCCATTGGTCAGATCGGATACGTTGTCGAAAATGTCGAAGAAACCGTAAAGTCCTATTACGAACGCTTTGGTATCGGCGGCTGGCACTTTTATACATACAAAAAACCGTTCCTGCGCTTTCAAAATTATCACGGCAAACCGGCATCCTACAGCAGCCGGATCGCGCTGGGATATTTGGGTGAAACCCGCGTTGAATTTATTCAAAGCCTTGAAGGACCTTCCATCTATACTGATTTTATCAGTTCCCACGGGTATGGCGTACAACACCTGGGTATTTATGTCGCCAGCATGAAGGAGGCGCTTGCCAAAGCATCGGCTGCGGGTTTTTCGGTTGTTATGGACGGCGGCGGTTTTGGCCTTGACGGCGACGGACACTTTGCCTACCTTGACACCGAAAACTATTTTGGCGTTACCTACGAATTAATTGAGCGGCCCAAACGGCGGCAGGAACCGGATACTGTCTATCCCGCGGCGGATTCTCCATAAAAATTCCGCCGCTCTTTGTTCACTCCCTGATTTTGACAAAGTTCCCGCTTTGATAGCGGCTTAAAAAACTTTTTTCATGGCCGTTTTCAAAACATACTTTGATAACCGGGCCGCTGCCGCTTTCGGAAATGCCGGTAACTTCGCCGTAACCAAAGTCATCGTGAAAAAAACGATCCCCTTTTGACCAGAGCCCGTCAGAAGATATTTGCGTTCGTTTTTCAAACGAGATTATTTTGCCGTAGTGTTCTTTTTTGGTTTCCGTATCAAAGGGACTTTTGGCGGAAGCTTTAAAACCCGCCGGCGCGCGCCCAAAAATCCGCAGGATCGATTTATCCGCTTCGCATAAAAACAACGACGGCCCGGAAAAATCTTTTCTGCCATATATGCGCCGCATTTCGCAGCTGGTAAGATACAGTTCGTCCATTGCGCGGGTAACGCCGACATAAAACAGGCGGCGCTCTTCTTCCAAATCATCACCTTCCTTGTTGTTGTGCGGAAAAATTCCCTGCTCAAGACCGGTGAGCGCGACTTTTTTAAATTCAAGGCCTTTGGTATTGTGAACCGTGATCAGGGTAACCTGATTGGGATTTTCGCCGTCTGAGCCGGTTTTTTCTTTTTGATCTTCTTCTATTGAACGATCCAGTTCTATATGTTCAAGAAATTCGGCAAGTCCTTCGGGTGTTGCCTGGTACCTGCTTGCCGCGTTCACCAATTCCTGAAGGTTGCCCAGCCGCTGGCCGCCGTTAATTTCATCACCTTTGGCGTGATATTCGGCAAGCCCCGATTCGTTAATTAACAGCGCTACGGCGGGCGCAAGTCCCTGGCTCGCTCTTACGGTATATTCTTCTTCAACAGCGGTCTTGGCGCGGACGGTTTTTGTTCCCGGCGTTTTTTTTGCGTTCAGCGCCGACCACGCGCCGTCCATGGCGGAGATGAATGAACGGAACCCCGCCGCCGCTTTGGCGGAAAGTTCCAGCGCGCCGGCGGATGCGAGTATTCCCGAATATACCGGCGCGGCTTCTTCGTTGCCGGAATCAGCGCCGGTAAAAAGTTCGTTGTTTTGCCGGCTACTTTGGGAGCCGCCCGGCGATTCATAATACTGCTGAATAATTTTTTCGACCGTTGTGGATCCTATGCCGCGCGCGGGTTTATTGATCATCCGGCGAAACGCTACTTCGTCACGGGGATTTGCAAGAAGGGCGAGCAGGGCAAGCGCATCTTTAATTTCTTCGCGTTCATAAAATTTAAGGGAGCCGACTACATGGTAGGGAATGCGCCGGCGTAAAAATTCTGTTTCAAAGCCAAGCGACTGCGCGTTTGTGCGGTACAGTATTGCCCAGTCAGAAAACAAAGCGCCTTTTTTGCCGCACGATTTTGTAATCAGTTCCGCGCAAAAGCGGGCTTCCTCGTCCTGATCGGGCAGAAACGCCAGCACGGGCGCTTTTCCCTTTCCCCGTTCCGCCTTAAGTGTTTTTCCCAAACGGCCTTTATTGTTAGTAACCACCGATGACGCCAGATCCAGAATGGGGGCGAATGAGCGGTAGTTTCGTTCAAGCCTGATAATATCGGTTCCCGCAAAATGACTGGGAAACTCCAGAATGTTTTTTACCTCCGCGCCCCTAAAACGGTAAATGGATTGATCGTCATCGCCAACAACGCATAAATAGGTGCCGGCTCCGCACAGTTCGCATAAAAATTTAAACTGGGCCACATTGGAATCCTGATATTCGTCAACCATGATCACGCGGAACCGCCGGCGGACAGCCTGGGCAATTTCGGGATTATGTTGAAGTAATTCCACCGGCCGCTTAATTAAATCGCCAAAATCAACATTGCCGATTGATCGAAGCTTTGCTTCATAATCGCCGTAGACGCGGCGAAACTCCGGCCTAAAATCAATCACATCCAGTTCCGGATCGTCGGGTGACAAAAAATAATCCTTTGCGCGGGCAATGGCAGAGGCAAGCTGGCGCAGTTCCCCTTTGCTTTTCCCCTGGGCAACCGTAGCCAAAAGCGAAAGCATATCCGAGTCGTCATAAATAACAAAATTGCTGGAAAGGCCGCAAAGATCCGCGTTACGGCGGAGCAGCCAGGCGCCAAAGGAATGAAAGGTACGGAGCATGGCCCCGCCGGATCGCTCGTCAATATGCCGGGCGCGGGCTGCCATTTCCCGCGCCGCCTTGTTTGTAAACGTAACGGCAAGTATCGACCAGGGCTCGCAGCCTTTTTCGCGGATAAGATAGGCAATCTTGGTGGTAATTACCCGCGTTTTTCCCGAGCCCGCTCCGGCTAAAATAAGCAGGGGATTTTTTTCGTGGAGCACCGCCTGTTTTTGCTCATCATTAAGAAGCGCCAGATAGTCGCCGCTCATACGGTTACCCGTAAATCAAAACCGGCGCGGCCCTGTACCGTGCAGGGATATAAATTACCGGCACAAACTTCTCCATGACCGGTACGTTCAATTACCGCCGCGCCGTCTACTTCACATGCGTGTAGGTATAGACGGCCCAGGTAAATATCTTCGCCTGATTCCGGGGCTTCTATTTTTTCTTCTACCAGTACTTCAAGGTTTTTTCCGGTAAAGCGATCCATTTGTGTTTCACTGATGGCCCTTTGCGCCTCTTCAATTTGTTTTTTTCGTTCCTGCGCGGTTTTTTTGCTTACGCGGTTTTTCATGGAATACGACGGGGTGTTTTCTTCGCGGGAGTAGGTAAAAACACCCAGCCAGTCAAAGCGGGCTTTTTTCTGGAAGCGGAGCAGCTGCTCAAAATCGCCGTCGCTTTCGCCGGGAAACCCGACAAGAAAGGTAGAACGAATTACCGCCCGGGGAAGGCGGCCCCGTATTGTTTCAAGCAGTTTTAAATTTGATTCCGCGCTGCTTCTTCTGCCCATTGCGCCAAGGACAGAGGGCGAAGCGTGTTGAACAGGTATATCAAAATAGGGAAGAAAGCGCCCGTCGCTTTTAATAAGTTCGAGTATGTCAAGGGGAAAATGATCGCTGTGCATATAAAGAAGGCGTACCCAAAAATGTCCGCCGAGCGCGGCAATTTCTTCCAGAAGCAGCCGCAGAAACGAGACGGGTTTTTCCGGCGGCGCGGTAAAATCGTTTCCGTATGCACACAGATCCTGCGCGATCAAACAGATCTCTTTAACGCCGCGCCGTAAAAGGGCTGCAATTTCGCCGCATATATCGTTTATGCCGCGCGAGTGCAGAGGCCCCCGGATAAGCGGAATGGCGCAAAAACTACAGCGGTTGTTGCAGCCTTCGGCAATTTTTACATAGGCCGAACCGGGAAAGCCGCCAAGCGGACGTTCCCCGGAATTTAACGCGCGGCGCGTGGTAAAAGACGCGCCGGTCAGTTTTGACGCGGCTTCGGCGACAAGATGCGATTCGGATAAATTTAAAATGGCGTCGGCTTCGTCAAGCGATTGCGACAGATCATCTTTATAACGCTGGGCAAGACACCCGGCAAGCAGGACCTTTTTTTCGGCATAACGGTTTTTCCAGGCGATGACGGCGTTAATTGATTCCTGTTTTGCCGGTTTAATAAATCCGCAGGAATTAACAATAATTAAATCGGCGTCTTTGGCATCGGCACAGGCAGACCAGCCGGCGCGGTCAAGAAGGGCCATCATGTTTTCGCCGTCCACCTGGTTTTTGGCGCAGCCAAACTGATCCAAAAAATAACGCATACGCTTGCTCTAATCTTACTATGCGGCGTTTCCGCGGACGGTTTGCGGCGCGATCATTGCAGACGATACTGGTTAAGCCTAAATCTGCCGTCGTTGTCCCGAATCCAGCGCAGATCAATCACGACAACTTCTCCCGGCGCGCCCAGTTCCAGCGGAACCGTACGGCCCGCGCCAATCAGCACCACTTTGACTGCGGCGGCGTTGGAAACCCACAGGCGTACGCCGTTTTGCGCCTGTACGCTCAAGTCATCGCCCCGCGCAAAATAGCGCTCGTTACGGTCGCGGCGATCGATTTCCCAGCGGAACATGCAGTACCCCTGAAACTCCGCCTGCAGGGTAAACGGATACGCGTTGATGGAATTAAAAACCGCCTGTACGGGAGCCTCGGTTTCGCCGGAAACACCGGCAAGATCGCCCGTTTCGGCGGCGATATCAAAACGGATAAGCGCCCCGGACTGCGGACTGCTTCTTTCCCAGTCCGAAAGGGTAACCCATACGTCGGAAATACCATCGCCGTTTAAATCCACATTGGTGCTTTCTGACAAGCCAAGCACAACCCTTCCCCCTGGTATAACAAGGGCAAGCGGATCATCCATCGACCGCAGTTCAATCTTGTACTGTTCGGCGGCAACGGGAATAAGCACGGTATCGCCCTGGTAAAAACGGCGTTCCAGCGTGGAGCCCTCAAGTTTGTATTCCATGGGAAGCTGCTGGATATTTGTTCCTGCGGGTTGAAGGGGCGGGCGGATAAATACAAAGTATGAAACAAGCGCGCCGACGGCAAGGAGCGGAACAACAATAAACACCGCGACAAGATACCGGGGAAATGACGGAGGCGATTTTAAGAGCTGTTCAACCGGAGTGGGCTGCTCCTGAATCTTTATCGATTTATAGAGGGAAAGCAGTTCGTCAACATCAACGCCCAAATATTCCCCGTAATTCCGCAAAAAACCCAAAAGATACGGCTCGCCGGGGAATTTGGAAAAATCTTCCGCTTCAAGCGCTTCCAGGTAACGATGGGCAATATTGGTCTCGCGTCCGACATATTCGTAACTGTACCCTTTTGCCTCCCGCGCGGATTTTAACTTCTCACCGAGCGATTCCATGTCTGTTAGTCGTTACCTTTAAGCAGGAAATTATTGTACATATTCGTGGCGGGCGGCGCCTCAAACTGAAAATACCGTTCGGGAATACCGCCGTTCAGGCTGACGCCGGAAAAATCAAAACGCACCACCGCGTCGGTAATTGTTGTTCCCACAATGCGCCGTATAAGCTTGCTTTCGGGATTGATGTCGATGATAATTTCCTTGAACCCTTCGGAGGGGGAACGCCGCGCCAGCCTAAGCTTGATCACCATTTCGCTTGAGCCGCTTTCGATGGGCACGGGGTTTGGTCCTACCACAAAGGCGGGAATATAGTTGCGCCGCAGCAGATTAAGGCCCTTGGCCGTGGCGATATTGGCGCCTCCTGACTGGTTTACCGCCTGGTTAAGAATGGCTCGTTCGGCGGGAAGGTAGATCATAAGGCTTTCGCCGTTGTAAAAAACAACCTGTTCGGCGGGAGAGGTAAAATCAATGCGAAGAAAGTTCGGCATCATCGCGTATATGGTGCCATACATCTGTGTACCGCCGCTTTGGATGGAAATCCGCGCTACATAGGTGCGTATGCTGCTGTAGCGCTCGGACACCATCTCCAGATAGCGACCGGCAGTAAGTATCTCCTGGGCTCCAAGAGCGCAGGAAAGGGCGAATAAAAGCCCCAAAAAAGAGATTTTCTTCATAAATAGCAGTTTATACCGGATTGGGCCAAACGTCAACTGTACCCGCGCTCTGTCTTGGCAGTCTGTACACAATGCACTATATTATACTATGTGCGGAAAATAGCCGATAATTAAGGGAATGTTATTGGATCAGGGCGGGTTTAGGTGACCGTATCTCAAAAAGCAGCGCTCAGCCTTCTTATCTCGGTGGCTGTGGCCGGTATATTCTCGGTGATTGCCTTTGCCGGCCTCTTTAACCTTGTTGAAACCCGCTTTTATCACCCGGGGATTACCCGGTCCCTTGACCGCGAGGTAAAACAGGATGCCGGGGTTGTCGAAAATTTCCTCTCCGAGCTGGAAGACCGCTTTGGCGCCGCAATGGAGGATGATTCGGTAAAACGCAGTTTTTTGCCAAATCTTGCCTCGGAGGATATTTTTAACCGATCGCGGCTGTTCGGCCTGCTTTTGGAAAGCCTGCCCGGCCTCCAGTCGGTACGTTTTGTCGACTCGGGCGGGGTCAGAATTCACTATTCGACCAATCCCCAGGACATTCTGTCGCAGGATGACCAGAGTATAAGCTACCAGAACTATGCCGATCTGAGCCCTCAGGTTCCCTTTGTCCAGTTGTCGGCGCCTTCGGGCGGCGGTTCCAGGATTACCCTGGATCAGCAAAACGAACGCATCGTTTTTTCAATTCCCGCGTATGATTCCATGGAGATATACCGGGGTACGGCGCTCTTTTCCGTTTCGGTACGGGCGGTCGCGGAACGGCTTATCACCGAGGGCCATCTAAAAATAGGGGAAGATCTTTCAATTATCGCCGCCCCGCCCGGCATGGTAATGGGAATTCCCAACACTTCCCGCGCCGCGCTGCTTCCGGTAATTTCTTCGGTATGGAACGAGGAGATGCTTGCGCTTACCGCGCTGGATTCCGAAAATTCCCATCTGCAGACGGCGCTTGTTTCGGCGCGGATAAAACAGGGTTTTTATGTAGGCCGCATTGTAAACGAAGAATTGTTTGTCTTTCCCATGGAAATGAAGCTTATATTGCTGGCGGCGATTTTTCTTACCATTTACCTGTCGTTTTTCCTGGGCTTTAACGCGCGGGCCGATGCGCTCACCGTTGTTCAAAACCGCCTAAAGGGTCTGCAATTGTCCCTTATCCGCGAGTACTACGAGCGTAAAAGCGAAATGGACTGGAATCACTGGTACCACGAACTTGAACTGCGCCGCGAAGATGTACGCACAGAGTTAAAACGCGGAATCAAAGACAAGACGCCGGTCCTTTTGGAAGACGTAGACACCCTTATTGATAAATCCTGGGACGAGATCCTTACCGCCATCGGCGGCAGGCGCGAAACTCTTGCCATTGATGAAGACAAGCTGCAAAACATTCTTAACCGCATTCTGCTTGCCGCCGGAACAAGTCCCGTTATTCCCGGGCAGGGTCCCCGGCCGCCGCAGGAAATGATCATTACCCCGGCGCCCGCTTCGCCGGAGCCGGCGGATTCCGCCCCCACGGCGGATTCCCCGGAAGCTGTTGAAGACGACGGTATAGAAGAACTGGAAGAAGTAGAGGAACTGGAAGAGATAGAAGAGCCGGGCGATGAAAGCGTTCCTTCCGAACAGCCCCCGGCAAAAAAGCCGGAGCCGGTTTCGCAGCTTTTGTTACCCCCGGAAAAGTCCGGCCGCGAAAAGTCCAATATTGACCTTGTATTTGGCGAAGATGATATTCCGGTCATTGTTGAACATTCGGGCCTGGAACTGGCCGATGACCAGAAAGAACCGGAAGAACTTGAAGAACTCGAAGAGTTGGAAGAGCTCGAAGAACTTGAAGAATTCGAGGAAGATTCCCCGGCCGGAACAAAGATTTCACAGATACCCATCGCCGGCGATCCCGCCAGTCAAATTGAATTTGGCGATTCCGCCTTTATTGAAGAAGCCGCCGAGCTGGAAAGCGAAGACGGAAGTGAATTTGAAATTGTTTCGCCGTTTGCCACCGTGCTTTCAGAGATTAATTATGACACGAGTGTAAAGCGGGATTCCGGCGAAACGGAAAAAACAAAAACCTCGGGCAATCTTGAAGATTTGGGCAACGACGCTTTTATGCCGCTTGTGCACAAACCGTTCCAGAACGAAACGTCCGGCACGCTCGAAGTTTTGGAAAGCGTTGAATCCCCGGTAATTAAACAACATAACGGCGTACATTATCTTGACGAAGAAGTAAAAAAGCCCAACATGGAAACAGAAAAAAAACTTGACCCCGGCTTAAAGAATTTGGTTGACGCGGTATTGAACGGCACGCCGAAAAAATAATCCGCCATATTGATAAAGAGGTAGCCATGCTGGTGCAGGAATTTTTTGAAAAAATAAAAAGTTTGATCGTCGAAATCGGGGAAACCCAGACAGCGGCCATTAAAACGGCGGCAGAGGAAATTGCCGTACGCCTTGAAGCGGGCGGAATACTCTATATCTTTGGCTCGGGCCATTCCCATGTTCTTGCCGAAGAACTCTACAGCCGCGCGGGCGGTTTAATCCAGGTAAAGGCGCTCATGCCCCGCGAGCTTACCACCGATCTGGAAATGGAAAAATCCACCCTTATGGAGCGGACAGACGGCCTTGCCGAAATTATCTACGCGACAAACAAAATACGAAAAAGCGACGCGCTTATTCTGGTTTCCAATTCGGGCCGCAACGCCGTTCCGGTACAGATGGCGCTGGGCGCAAAACAGCGCGGCATTTTTACCATCGCGCTGACAAACCTGAACCACAGCAAAAGCGTTGCATCCCGCGACAAAAGCGGAAAGAAGCTTTATGAACTTTGCGATTTGGTTCTGGATAACCGGGGCCCCATTGGCGACGCCCTTATTCATCCTGCGGGAAAGGATTATGCGGTGGCGCCTGTTTCTTCGATTGCGGGCGCCGTAATTATGGAAGCCCTGATCTGCGGCATCGTCGAAAGCATGCTGTCCCGGGGCGTGGAACCGCCCGTTTACAGAAGCTCCAACGTTGACGGCAATGACGATTTTAACAAAACCGCCCGCGAGTCGCTTAAAGCGCGCTTTCCCGAACTGCGGGAAGTGTTTTCGCCCTTTTAATTACCGCGCTATTTTGAAGGTTCTGTTATGAGAGCCGGATATATCGCCGCAAAAATTAAAAAATATGGTTTTAACCCGCCACATGCCGGACTGGAGCGCGGGAAAAAGACCGCAGACCGACTGCCCTGGCCCGAATAGAGGCCAGAGCCGCCTGGCGGCGGGGCGTATACAGTCCTGTTATGTGCAGTTAATTTCTGCTACGTTAGCCGCCCGCATGGATGCGGGCGGTTTCTTTATAGTTTGAAGTGTTCTACTAATTTTCGTAACATAATTTCCTTTGTGTCAAAATTTATATTTTCACGTTCCAATACAAACAATCCACTATTTTTAAACTTTAAATAAGTTTCCTTATTATTTATTTTAAACAGACATTCTTTAAAATTTTTCATCGTCTTTTCTGGATTTTTTGCTTTTTTTATTTGTTCAAATATGAATATTTTGTCTTCATCTTTTCTTTGAAAGAAATTTTCTATTGAAATTTCAGGCCGGCATATCATTAATGCAATATGATTATAATCAGATATTTTCATTAGATTTTCTATTGAAATATTTGTATCTACAATTATTTTTTTATTCATAAAAGACAATTTTACTAATTCCATTATTTCTATTTCCGTTGCCTCTTTTGATGAATCATTAATCCATTTTTCATATTCTTCAGGTGTTCTATTAATAAATTCTTGCCAGTCTTTCATTGCTTGCAAATAACATAATCCAGGTTGTATTTCTTTATCCAAATATTCTTTGGGGAAAATACTGTGATAATTTTCTCCACAAAATATCATATCATATTTTTCAGATATTATTTTAACCATAGTTGATTTTCCGGCATAGGCTGTTCCATTTATAAAATATACATTTCGTAAATAATATTTTATAATGTTTTCTTCTATATTCATAATGCAGACTCCTTTATAATTTCATCATAAAATATCATTATATTTTTGTCAATGGCTTTAGCAGCGGCATGGACGCCGCTGCCACATTTTCTCAAAAATATTCAGAAATTAATTGCACATAACGCTCGGGTGTATGCGACGTTTTTGCGGGGCGAATAAGCAAACCGCTGGTTTGCAGCCCCGCAAAAATGTGGGTGGAGCGAGCCGTGGGAGCGAGGCCGCAGGCCGACCGACCTAGGCGAACGGAACCCTGGAGGGCCGAAGGCCCGGAACGCATACAGGCCTGTT
>JAIRYT010000072.1 GCA_031267675.1 Treponema sp.
GCCCCCGCCCGGAAACAGCATGCGAAACATTGAGCATGATTTCCCCTCAAAAATGCCGCAGGGCGTGGGGGCCCGCAAAAGCCCCCGCCCACCGATAAATCAAAGCCCCCGCCCGGAAACAGCATGCGAAACATTGAGCATGCTTCCCCCAAAAATGCCGCAGGGCGTGGGGGCCCGCAAAAGCCGCCGCCCACCGATAAACCAAAAGCCCCCGCCCGGAAACGGCATGCGAAACATTGAGCATGATTTCCCCTCAAAAATGCCGCAGGGCGTGGGGGCCCGCAAAAGCCGCCGCCCACCGATAAATCAAAGCCCCCGCCAGGAGGGCCACGGCGCCGGAACCGGCCGCTTACCGCTGCTTCCTTCCGGACCTGGCGGGGTTGGGCGGCGGCTCCTCGCATGGTTCCTGGCAGCGGGGCGTTGTTATCTTACTCCACAGGCTCGGGCGTAGTCAATCACCGCCGAATTTGAATGTCGCATTGTGTTTACCCAAGTTCCAGCGCGCGCTTCCAGGCGGCTTCCACGGCCGAAATAACCGTTCCCCGGAAAGCGCCTTTTTCCAGCGCGCTTACCCCGGCAATGGTAGTCCCGGCGGGAGAAGCAATCGTATCTTTTAATTCACCGGGATGTTTCCCCGATTCCAGAATCATCGCGGCGGTTCCCATGACCGTCTGGGCGGCATAGAGCAGGGCTTTTTCCCGGGCGAGCCCGGCCAGAACTCCTCCGTCGGCAAGTGCTTCAATAAACTGACAAACAAACGCCGGGCCGGATCCGGAAAGGCCGGTAACCGCATCCATGTGCCGTTCATCAACCTTGTCCACAATACCGGCGCCGCCGAGAATTTTTTCCAGTTCTTCCAGCAACGGCTGGGGCAGCTTTGGGGAAGCGGCCATTGCGATAACGCCCCTGGAGATTAAGGCCGGGGCATTGGGCATGATCCGTACCACCGGAACCGAAGCGACAGGCGCGTGGGCCGCCGGAACATCCGTCCCCGATCCGCCCACAATGGCCTGTATCTTTCCGATTGACCAGCCCGCGGCCATTGACACCAGTACCGCCGGATTACCCGCGGCAATACGTTCCCGGACCGCCGGGGCAATGCCGGCCAGCACGGACGGCAGCACCTGGGGCTTTACCGCGAGAAAGACAAAGTCCCCGGTTTTTACCGCCTCGGTATTGGTACCGAATACCATGCCCCCCACAAGCCGGGCGGCGTTTCTCGCTGCCGCTTTGTCCGTATCGGCAAAGCCGATGTTTTCCCCGCCGGCAACCACCGCGGCGCCCCGCATAAGGGCGCTCCCCATGTTTCCCGCTCCAATGCAGGCGATTTGTGTTTTCATAAGTTCACTATATCACAACCTTCCACATAAATGAAGTTTTTCCGCAAAGTTTTTCGCACTTTCAGGCGGCAGTTCCAAAATGCCGGATTTTAGAACCGGCTTTACGCCTATACCAAAAACGCCGTGCCCTGCTGAGCTCCCGAAGCAAGGGCTTCCAGGGCCCTCGGCTTTCCGCCGTGCGCCAGAATCATCGGGATTCCATAGGAAAGTACCCGTTTCGCGGCATCAAGCTTTGTGAGTATGCCGCCTGTGCCAAAATAGCTTTTCCCCGATGTTTTTACCGCATCGCGTGCGGCGTCAATATCGGTTACCTCATTTACCAGAACGGCGCCTGGGTCTTCTTTGGGGTTTGTGGTATACAATCCGTCAATGTCGCTGAAAAGCATCAGAAGATCGGCGCTCCACAGTACCGCGGACTGGGCGGCCAGGGTATCGTTATCGCCGATTTTTATTTCTTCAACTCCCACAGTATCGTTTTCGTTGATTATGGGGATGATCCCTTCGTCCACCAGCGTAAAAAGCGTATTCCGCATATTAAGGGTACGGATTGAGTCACCGAAGTCGTCCCTTGTAAGCAGAATTTGGGCGATATGAAGATCGCAGCGTTCAAAAGCGCCCCGCCAGGCCCGCATCAGCTCGACCTGGCCCACCGCGCAAAGCGCCTGCCGGTAGTGAAGATCTTTTTTGCGGGCCCACTTGTCCATGGTGGAAAGGCCGGCCACCTGGGCGCCGGAAGATACAACAACAACCTGCTTTCCCCCTTTTATAAGGGAAGCGGCCTGCTCGGCAAATTCGCCCAGCAAAGCCGGATTGATTTTACCTGTTGAATCCGCAAGGGTGTTGGATCCGAACTTAAAAACAATCTTGCGGGATTCTGCGATAAGACGTGGAATTGCGTTATTCATATTTATCTATGTACCGTACCCTGTCTTGCGCTCTTTATTCAATCCACTTATCATGATCTCATGCAATATGACATGCGCCGGAAAGACAGGGAAGAAACAAAAGAATTCGCGCTGGAGGTAATTGACAAAGCGCCGTTTGGCGTCATGGCAACCGTCGATTCGGACGGGACTCCCTACTGCGTGCCGCTTTCATTTGCCAGAGACGGGGAAACCCTCATTTTTCACGGCGCACTGTCCGGGCACAAAATCGCCAACCTTGACCGGGAAGGACAGGTCTGCGTCAGTTTTACGCGGGAACCGGCCTTTCCCGAAAATGACTTTACCGTTGTGTACGAATCGGCCGTTGTAACCGGCACGGCGGAAAAAGTAACCGGAGAAGAAGAAAAAATCCGCTGTCTGCGCCTGATATGTGAACGGTTCACCCCGAAAAACATGGCGGCCTTTGACGGCGAAACAGCCAAATTCCTCAAGGTAACCGGAGTCTGGAAAATCCGCATGGAAACAATTTCCGGCAAACGGAGAAAGCCGCCGCGCTAACGGGGCTGTCCAGGAAGTTGGTCACTTCCCGGGCAGTCCCACAGTTTTTCCGGATAAACACCCGACTGTACAAATTTCCCGATCCGTCCGACAGCCGCTTCCCGGTCTTCCCGGTACGTAACGCCGAACCAGTCCGCATTGGCTTCGAGGGAACGTATTTTAAGAAGTCCGTTTTTGATAAACCAGTCGACCGCCATGGGAAGATAACATTCCGACTTTGGCTCTCCCGCCGAAACGGAAAGAAAATCGTCAAAGTAACGCCGCAGATCCTTAAAAACGGAAACCGGGAAACCCCAGAAATTCATGGACACCGGATCGGCGTCTTTCAACTCCCGCTTCGTCCCGCCGGCGGCCGTATTGTAAATTTTGCCGTCATTTTCCCGGGCAATCGCGGTAAGCTCCTCCACTGAAACAAGGTACCCGTTCTGAAGCCCGCAGACACCGCGGGAAACCGTCCCTACCGGGCTCAGGGTTTTTTCAAGCCGGTAGGGAACAATCGCCCCCTCGCTTACATTCCCCGAAAGATATGCGCCCATTGCGTCAAACGCCTCCCGGCTGTAAAAGTCGTCCGCGTTGATTACCGCAAACGGCGCGTCAATGTTTTTTTCCGCACAGAGCAGCGCGTGAGTCGTACCCCAGGGCTTTGTGCGCCCGGTTTTTTTCGATTCCGCAAGCGCCGCCGGAGGAATCAACGAATTCATTTCCTGAAAAGCAAGCTCGCAGGGAATGTTTTCTCCGATACGGGAAAGAACCAGATCGCTAAATTCTTTTTCGATATCCCGCCTGATTATAAAAACCGCTTTCCCGAATCCCGCCCGTTTTGCGTCATACACCGAGTAGTCAAGAAGCACCTCGCCGCTTTGACCGATTTTGTCCATTTGCTTAAGCCCGCCGTAACGGCTTCCCATTCCGGCCGCCAGCACTACGATGGTGGGTTTACTCATGTTTGTCTCCCTGTCTTTAGTTTTTCTTCAAATCGTTTACTGTTGAGCGGGGGGATGTCTCCCCCCCCGGGCGCGCACGGCCGCGCCCTTCCCCCCTCTGTTCCAAGCCTCTTCTGTAATTCAACAAACTCCGCCCCGGAAAACTTCACCCCGTCAAGAACATGCTCTTTAAAGGAAGCGCAGCACCGGGGGGCGACCTTTCCGGCAATGTCAAAAAGAACTTCCGCGTAAAGCCGAATTTCTTTTTGGGCGTGGGCGTCGAGCCTGAGTTCAAGAAAGTGAAACAGATTATGCAGATCTATCTGCCAGTACCATTCGGTGTAGATTGAAAGAGGAAGGTTGATCCGCGCAAGTTCCCTGGCAAGCCCTCCGTTAATCTGCGAAACATACCCGGCATACGCTTTCTTCTGTCCCTCGGCAAACGCTTCCCTGACTTTTTCCGCGGCGCCGGCTTCCATTACATCCGGGGAACGGCCCTGCTTGTTATCCGTACTTTGAAGCGCCACATCCTCCGGGGCGGGAATGTAAAAGTCGTCGTTCATCACCGAATAACGGCCCGAAATTTCGTTCAGCCTGGCAGTCCGGTGCCGTATCCACTGGCGGGCAACAAAAACAGGAAGCTTGACATGAAACGTCAAGACCACCTGTTCAAAGGGACTCGTATGACGATTCCGCAAAAGATAGTCAATAAGCCCCGCATCTTCCCGGTAGGTTTTAGTCCCCGCCCCGTAAGACACCCGGGCCGACTGAACAACCCGCTCATCGCTCCCAAGGTAATCCACAAGCCGTACAAACCCCTTGTCCAGAACCGGGAATTCCCTGTCCAAAACCGCTTCCGCATCGGGCGCTACACAATGAGCCATACCCACACTCTCTTGTATTGAATCTTCATAAGACCATTATACCATATAAGACTACAGTACTGAAAGGATGAGTGCCAGGGCTGTTCAGCCCGCAGCGGCCTATTTTCGGAACTTAAACGGTTTCCGGAGAGATGTGGACAAAATGAAACAAAACAACTACAGTATACCAATGGAAAGGAATATGGGAATTACCCCCCCCACCCCCGATAGGTTTAGTAGGAATTACTTTAGTTGTTCCTTGTTACAATGAAGAATTAACTTTGCCTTTGTTTTATCAAGAGGCATGTACAACCCTTGATGAAAGCACAAATGATAATAAAACCTGCGAATTTATTTTTATTGATGACGGCTCTACTGATGCTACTTTAACCGTATTGAAAAATCTTGCCTCCCAGGATGATCGTGTACATTACATTTCTCTTTCAAGAAATTTTGGAAAAGAAGCCGCCTTGCTTGCTGGATTACAAGCGGCAAATGGGCAGTTTGTTGTTGCGTTGGACGCAGACTTACAAGACCCGCCTTCGCTTATTCCGGAGATGTATAAAGCAGTGTCCTCCGGTGAGTTTGATTGTGCGGGTACAAGGCGCGTAAGTCGAAAGGGTGAGCCGCCTATCCGTTCATTCTTTGCCCGCCGATTTTATAGAATCATGGCAAAGATTACCGGCATGGAAGTGATAGACGGTGCGAGAGACTTTCGGCTGATGAATCGTAGCTATGTGAACGCAATTTTATCGTTACCTGAACAAAACCGATTTTCGAAGGGCATTTTCCCATGGGTCGGTTTCAAAACAAAATGGTTTGAATATGAAAACATTCAGCGCACAGCCGGTGTTACTAAATGGTCGTTCTGGAAATTGTTTTTATATTCTCTTGACGGGATTATTGCTTTTTCATCCAAACCGCTTGCGATTGCATCAATTATGGGAATTTTACTATTCCTGGTATCCCTTGCATTTATTTGTTTTATCATAATTCGTAGAATCGCCTGGGGAGATCCCGTTGACGGCTGGGCATCAACCGCCTGTATTATTTTGTTTTGCAGCGGTATTCAGCTTTTTACCACCGGTATCTTGGGCCAGTACCTCGCAAAAACATATACAGAAGCAAAACGCCGTCCGCATTTTGTGATACGAGAGGCAAAATGACAGGGAATAAACAAAGTGTTTTGTATTCATTCGACCGCACTTTTCTCAAGTTTATTCTTGTTGGCATTATTAACACCCTTATCGGTACAGGTATCATGTTTTCACTTTACAATCTGTTCGATTTTAGTTATTGGTTTTCATCCGCATCGAACTATATTGCCACAAGTATTATGAGTTTTTTCTTGAATAAATATTTTACATTTAACGTCAAGCGGTGGTCGGTACGGATGGTCATTGCCTTTATTTTGACCATTGTCATATCATATCTTTTGGCTTACGGTATCGCGAAACCGGTGGTATATCATATTTTGGCTAATCGCTCACAAAAATTTCGTGATAATACGGCCATGCTTGCAGGAATGATTTTGTTCACAGGATTAAATTATATCGGGCAACGGTTTGTTGCATTCAGGAGGAAAGGAAAATGAATCAACCAAAAAAAACAAATACAGGCATTATTTGGCAAAAGATCGTCAAAGTTTTCCCTATTTTGGTTGTAGCGCTTTTTTTCGTGTTAAATGTTTTTACGCCGCTTATCGCAGATGACTTTAGTTATTCATTTGTATTTGGGACCGGTGAACGTGTATCATCAATATCTGATATTTTCATATCCCAATATCATCATTATATGACATGGGGCGGGAGAAATGTGGCGCATTTTCTTACGCAACTTTTTTTATTTATCGGAAATAAGCATGTTTTTAATATTTTCAATACGCTTATATATTGTTTTTTTATCCTTCTTATACAATTTCACGCCTGTGGTTCTTTGAAAAAGAAAAATTCGCTTTTTTTTATCGCGATTAATGTGATGCTCTGGTTTCTGGTTCCGGCGTGGGGGCAAAATTTCCTGTGGCTTACCGGAAGTTGTAATTATTTATGGATGACAACAATTGTTCTTTTCTTTTTAGTTCCATACAGAAAACGAAATGCTGATTCTGTCTACCGCCTCAACATACCATTCAGCTGTCTGTTTTTTATACTTGGTATTTTAACAGGATGGACTAATGAAAATTCGTCTGCTGCGGTGCTCTTCCTGCTTATTGCTTATTTTGTTTTGAAAATCATCAATAAAGAAAAACTTTGTTTATTTGAAATAACTGGAAGCATTGGTTTCTTGATTGGATTTTATATGCAGCTTTCAGCGCCCGGAAATTATGTACGGCTTGAGGTACTGGAATCGATGGCAACAAATCAAGGCGGTTTTATAATCAAAATTATCAAACGTTTTGTATCGGTAACGAGATTATTTATTCGTAATCATGGACTATTTCTGGCTTGTTTTTCTGCCGTACTTGGGTTCGATATACTATTTTACCAAAAGAAAAAGATACAGTTATTTACATGGTTTTATTTCCTGGCTGGTTTAGCGGGTACCTATTCAATGTTATTAAGCCCGGCTTTTCCAGACAGAGCATATCTTATTGTAACTGTTTTCTTTTGCATTACAGTGTTAAATATCTTGACGCAAACAACCATAGAAATACCCGCAATTGTCAAAAGGAATTTGCCAATAATTTCAATCGTATTTCTGATTTTTTTATCTTATTCCTTTCTCTCAGCCGGCAAAAACATCGTTGGTGTTTATCTGAAATGGCAAGAACGCACTCAATATATATTATCGCAAAAAGAACAGGGCATAATGGATATTGAAGTCAAAGCGCCTATTCCTGTTTCTAATAAACATACATCATTGTATGGCTTGTCAGATGTAATGGACGAAGCTAATGCGTGGCCCAACACTTCGATTGCCCAGTATTTTGGCATTCATTCAATAAAACGCCTACAAGGCGGCAATTATTGAAAAAAGAGAAAACTTTGTTAGCGTTAACATTTTCAACCGCCCCGCGCTCCGCGGTTGGACGGCCTATCCTGTCGGGTTTCCCCTTGACTTCTTTGGGTATGCCAAATCTTTTTCGGCGGCAAATGGCGTCCGGGTTCGCCTTGATGAGGGGATTGACTTTCTGTGTGCGGGAGGATATGCTCACCTGTAACAGCATGAAGCTGTTTTCAATGGAGATGAACTCCTTAACGATACGGGTAAGGAGTGTCTATTGGAAACAACACAGGCAATCGATAAAAAATACCAAAACCTTTTGCGTCTCATCGCCTCGAAGGGGAGCGCCGCCGTGGCTTTTTCCGGCGGGGTGGACAGTTCTTTTCTCTGCTACGCCGCGCACGAGGCGCTGGGAAAGGCGGCAGTCGCCGTTACGGTTGTTTCCCCGATGTTGTCGCGGAAAGAATTCGAGGACGCTTCCCGGTTTGCCCGAAACATCGGCATAGAGCATATTTTTGCCGAAGAAAAAGAGATAGAGCCCGAAGTGGCGGAAAATCCCAGGGATCGCTGCTACTTTTGCAAAAAACTTGAATTTGCCCGGGTCGCCGAATGCGCGAAACAGCGCGGCATCAATACGGTTTTTGACGGATCCAATGTTGATGACCTTGCCGATTACCGTCCGGGTATGCGCGCCCTTGGGGAGCTCGGTATAGAAAGTCCGTTAAAGGACTCCTTTTTTACCAAGGCGGAAATCAGGGAGCTGTCAAAACGCTTCGCGCTTCCTTCATGGGACAAACCCGCCTTTGCCTGCCTTGCCTCCCGTATTCCCTACGGCGAAAAGATCGACAAAGAAAAACTGGAACGGGTTGAAAAAGCCGAAGAGGTCCTGCGGCAGCGGGGCTTCCGGCAGTTTCGGGTGCGCTGTCACGGAAACATTGCCCGTGTGGAAGTCGCGCCGGAAGAACGCGCCCGTTTTTTTAACGAGGCGGCGCTTGATTCAATTTCCGGGGACATTAAAGCCTGCGGTTTTTTGTACGCCGCCCTGGAAATGGAAGGCTATGCTCTGGGAAACATGAACAGGGGGTAAAATATGAAAACGCTGCATTTTGAATGTCTCGCGGGCATATCCGGCGACATGGCGCTGGGAGCGTTTGTCGATTTGGGCGTCGATCCCAACGCTGTCCGCGCCGGGCTGGGCAAGCTTGGTCTTGAGGGATGGAAGCTTGATTTTGTCCGGGATGAGCGGAACGGCATTACCGGTACACGCGCCATCGTTGACCTGGGAGCTTCCCATAACCACGACGCGCACGACAGTACGGAACGTCATCGTCACGAACATCACGAACACCGCCACTGGAAGGACATACGGGCCCTGATACAGAACGCGCCGCTCTCGGCCGGGGCGAAGGCGCGGGCGCTGGATATTTTCGGGCGGATTGCCGAAGCCGAGGCGCAGGTGCACGGGAAGCCGGTTGACGAAGTGGCATTTCACGAAGTCGGCGCGCTGGATTCGATCGTTGACATTGTCGGAACGGCGGTGTGCCTTGACATACTGGGGCCGGACAGGATCACCTCCGGCGGGATCGAACTTGGCGGCGGTACGGTAAAGTGCGCCCACGGCGTTTTGCCTGTGCCCGCGCCCGCGACGCTTATTTTGTGCCGGGGGCTGCCGGTAAAAACCGGTGGCTTTGACCGGGAAATGACTACGCCGACGGGGGCGGCCATTCTTGCCGCTTCTGTCGATACGTTTACCGAAACCGCTTCTTTTACGGAAATAAAAACGGGGTACGGCATCGGCGGATGGAAACTTGAAAGGCCAAATGTGCTGCGCCTGTCGCTGCGGGAAGAAGCCGTGCCGGAAACCGCTTTGTGGGACAGTGAAACGTTAACCCTTATCGAAACCAATATTGACGATATGACGGGCGAAGCGCTGGGTTTTTTAATGGAAAGGCTTTTTGAGGAAGGGGCTCTGGATGTAACATTCAGCCCCTGTACCATGAAAAAATCGCGTCCGGGCGTAATTGTTTCCGTGCTGTGTTCCCGGGAAAATCTGGACATGATGCGCAAAACGATCTTCAGGCAGTCAACGGCTGTCGGTTTCCGCGAACAAACCGTGAACCGGTTGTCTTTGCGGCGCACCGTTAAAACAGAGCAGACGGAAAAAGGGCCGGTCAGGCGCAAGACCGTGTTCTGGGGCGGCGCCGAACTGCGTTCAAAAATTGAATTTGATGACTGCGCCCGCATTGCCCGCGAGAACGGTATTTCCCTCGCCGAAGCGGCGGCTTTTGCCGGGGACAGGGAGCGCGTCAATGACAAATGATATTACGTTACAGGACTTTGCCGTTATTGACGCGCTGCGCGCGGAGCGCACCGGATACCCGGAAGTGGTGTATTGCCGGGGGAAAACGGTTGACCAGGCGGCGGCGATTATCATGGCCATGCGGGAAAAAAACATCCCCGTGCTTGCCACAAAGGCGTCTCCCGAATTGGCCGGGCGCGCCGCCGCCCTGTTTCCCGAAGGGATTTACGACGAGGCCGCCCTTACCTTCACCATCGGCAGTGTCCGCGGGGAAAAGCGGGGCCTGGTTACGGTAGTCGCCGCGGGGACATCTGACCTTGGCGCCGCGCGGGAAGCCCTGCGTACCGCGGAGTTTCTCGGCAGCAGGGTGGAACTTGTCTGTGATGTGGGCGTTGCCGGCATTCACCGGCTTCTTGAGCGGATCCCGCTTATACGCAGGGCGAAGGCGATTGTCGCAGTCGCCGGCATGGAAGGCGCGCTTCCCGGCGTTATCGCGGGACTGGTTTCCGTTCCGGTAATCGCCGTGCCGACCAGCGCGGGCTACGGCTCGTCTTTCGGCGGCCTTTCCGCCCTGCTGGGTATGCTCAATTCCTGTACGCCAGGCGTTTCCGTAGTGAATATCGACAACGGCTTCGGGGCCGGGTATCAGGCAAACTTAATCAATTTGGGGAACGTTCACGCGCACACTTGATCTGGGGAGACCGTATGTTCCGCCGCTTTTTTCCATTGCCGTATAATACTGTACCGAGCCGCCAGCATTGAAAGGGCCCCCTTGAAAATTCATCAAAAATAATATACTTTTCCGGCAGAGTCCTTGGAAAAAGTACTGGAGGAATTATGGGTATAGCTGCGTTGGTATGTGGAATTATTTCCGTTCTGTGCGCCTTCTCCGGGCCCGGCACGGTTATCGGTATCGTACTGGGGATTGTTGCCATCATTCTTGCCGTTATCGCAAAGAAAGATCCCGCCCAGTCCGCGGCTGCAACAGCCGGTCTTGTGCTGGGAATTATCGGAACAATCTTTTGCGGAATTCTGTTTATTGCCTGTGTTGCCTGCGCCGCGGTCGTCGGTTCGGCGGCGGCAAACAGCCAGGAATTGCAGGAAGCCGCAAACGAATTACGGGACGCGCTGAACAACCTCTAGCCGGGAGATCCTGTGGTTTACCTCCCCGGCAAGAAGGCCGCCGTCACAGGCGGCTTTTTTGCTACAGTACCATGTTCCCCTACATAACCCTGTTTGGCCGGGAGATCGCTGTTTACGCGATCATGGCCCTGTGCGGAATTTTCGCGGCGGGAATTACCGCCTGCAGAAAAGCGAAGCTTGCCGGATTCGACGACACCGGAATGATCCGTATGCTTCTTGCCGCGGGCGCCGGTGCTTTTGCCGGCGGGCACATTCTTTACGCGGCGATCCATTTCCGGTTTATTCCCTTTCTCCTGAAAGCGCCTGGCCTTGACGCTTTACTTATGCGGACAGGACTGTTGTTCAGCGGACAGATTTTTTACGGTGGACTTTTGGGAGGAATCGCCGCCGGATGCCTTTACGGTTCGGGAAAATTCAAAAAAACACTGCCCGCAGTCTGCGACATAACATCTCCGGTAATTCCCCTCTTTCATTTTTTTGGGAGGATAGGATGCTTCGGCGCCGGCTGCTGTTACGGCATTGAACACAGGCCCGGCGTCACTTTTTTCAGGGCAATAATCCCACAGGCAAATTTTGTAAGCCGTCTTCCGGTACAGCTTATTGAAGCCGGCTTTAACATTTTCCTTTTCTTCCTGCTTTCCCGGATAGAGCGCGCTGCCTCTTTAGATGTCCGCCGTTCCGCTCCCGGCATCATGGCGCACCTTAAAGGAAAAATCCTTTTCCTGTATCTGCTTTTTTACCCGCTGGGTCGTTTTTTCCTGGAATTCTTTCGGGGCGATGAGTACCGGGGAATTTGGGGGCCACTGTCCACCTCACAATGGATAAGCGTTTTCCTCGTACCCGCCGCCGTTTTGGGACTCGTTATGCCGCGAAAAAAAAGCCCCGGCCTTGTTGTTCTTTTGGGCCCAAAACATTCGGGAAAAACAAGCACGGGAAAAATTCTCGCGGATTTGCTTGCCGTTCCATTTTACGATCTGGACACGCTTGTCGAAAACAAAACCGGCGAAAGCCCCCGCGCTCTTTACAGCCGGGGAGAAAACATTTTCCGTTCCGCCGAATACGAAACGCTAAAAGCCTTTCTTGAAACCACTACCGAAACCCGCAGCGCCGCGAAACGGCAGGTCGTACTTGCAACCGGCGGTGGAATTATCGACAACAAAAAATCCGTTACCCTGCTCTCGGGCGGCTGTCTGAAAATCTACCTTGAAGCTGACGTGGAAACCGCCTGGAAGAGAATCTCATCCGGCCCGCTTCCGGCTTTCCTTGACCGGGAAAATCCCAAAGAATCCCACCGTGTCCTCCATGAAAGGCGGGCCAAAGACTATAAAGCTTTTGCCGATATAACCGTTCCGGTTGAAAGTAAAACGCCGGAAGAGACAGCCAGGGAAATATCAGTTCTGTTTTGAGCTTTTGTGATCACACTGTCCACAATATATATATGCCAGTTTCACAAATGTCATATCTTATTCCATATATTTTCAGAAAATTTTAGCCGTCATTTCGTATAACGTATTGGCTGTATAGTATGGGTGCATATTATCAAAACATGATTATAATTCATTATATCATGTATCATCGTAAACATCAATACGTTTTACGTTAAAAAACGCCGTAAAACGTTTATTATGAACGTTTTCGGCCTATGTAATTCGTTATCTAGCAATGAATTACAAAGGCTGTAATACGAGGCTGTTACTACGCCATTTTTTAATGAATATGTGGGTGATTTTTACTCGATAAACGCTTTACTTTTTTATGTGAAAATAAAGTTATGCGTTAATTTAAATAATATTGAAACGTTTAATTACAGTTTCTCCCAGATAGCTTATCCTGTTAGCTACTTTTATTATCAACCTTTTTTCAAGGTCAAGCAATATATTATTGATTTCTTCACCTGAAATATCAGATAATGATTCTATTAATTGCTCAATTGTCAGATATGTGTTCGATGACCCATTTGTTAATTCATTCATTTTATTGATAACCATATCATAGTTTTCTTGCGAATACATCTTCACCTCCCCTGTTTTCCATGTTTCAAAACATGGTTTTATCAATATAAATATCCACCGCAACAGAAAGTTGCAATGGATATTTATACTTTTAATTTCATCCTCCTGAACAATACGTCCATTTCTGTTTGCGGCAGATACTATTCTTTTACATAAACAATATTTCTCACTGGCCCGGTTATTCCTGTAAGGGTTTTGCCTTTAAGTGAAAATATATAGTCCACGTATGGATTACCCACCGTAACTTGATCATCCACAACTGTATATCTTCCGGCTTCGTTGTAATTACTGGCATAGGTGATACTGCAAACACCCGCCTTGAGAAATTCAACGCTTATGATGTTGTCCTCAAGCCCATAGTCATTGACCAGTATTTTCATCGCCTCGCCATCGGCAAGTGAATAAATTCCCGATAGTGTTACTGTTTCAATACTTTTCAGGGTTTCCTTTACCGGCTCTACGGTTACTACTTCAATAGGTGAGGATAGTTCAACGGGTACGGAACTTGCCACGTCAGGGGATTTTTTGTTACAGCCAGAGACGATTAACAACGCTGTCAGCATACCGAAAAGAAATAATAACCGCATGTGTTTACCTTTACTCCTTTGTCCAAATAGGACCCCGTTTGACATAGGTTCCCCCGGCTTTATTCTGGCTGCTCCAGAAATTTGAGAAAGCTTCCCAATCACTGTAATGGACAATATTCTTCACATTGCCTTCGGGCATATTGTCCGGCAGGGTAATGCGGGTCAAGGAAACAGTTCCGCGTGGCGAAAAAGCAAATTCGCCGATTTGCCTCTGGGCACGCAGACTTTCCGGTATAACAACTTCGGTTACTGGATTATTCTGAAAAGCCCGCTCGCCAATAAATGTAACCGTGCTGGGAATAGTTATTGAAGTCATCTGGTTACCGGAAAAAGCACCAGACCCTATCCTCGTAACCCATGCAGGCATATCAAGGAGAGAAGAGAGCTTATTCCCTGAAAAACAGGAATTGGGTATCGCTTTAAGTTCTTTTCCCCAGGTAAAGCTTGTTAATCCACATCCTTGAAAAACACTATCCCCCATTTGTGTTACCGAATCGGGGATAACTATTTCGGTCAACTCCGCATTTCCCGCAAAGGCATAGCGGTCTATGCTTTTTACGCTTTTTCCAATAACGACACTGGACAGTCTATTGCGCTGAAAAGCCCCAAAACCTATTTCGGTAACGGTATCAGGGATAACCACGCTGGTAAGCCCTTTGTTGTCAAAAAGTCCATCATGCAGTCCATCATTATCGACAATTTTTGTTACCTGGAGACCGTAGATCGTTTCAGGAATAACGACATCCTTAACTGTTCCCCTGTATCCGCTAATCCGCAGCGTATTATCGGGAAGCTGGTGGACAGTAAAGTCATCCTCACTCTGGGCAAATGCCAGAACAGAAGCTAAAAGCAGTACCGCTGTCAGTACATAATTCTTTTTCATCACAATTTACTCCTCATAAAAGAATCACCACACCACAGGTGGCATAGTGAAAATTTTGAAAAATACCACATTCTGGTAATTTCAGAAAGTTTCCATATTATTCAAGCCTGTTCTGGCATCCCGTCTTGGTCTAGCATGCATGCTCCCTCGCATTTCATTTCCAGTTGGCTGTCCGGCATCATCAAGCATTTTTAAAATGATGTCATTGCCGTTCACTTGAAAACTGTACTTTTCTGTAACTGGGCCATAGGTTCTCCAGCTTCCACCTGAGAGATAGATTCCCTCTGTAAATTCGACCTCAAACTGGGTGTTGGACACCAATTTTATGACACCACGCCGAATAACTGGGTCTAGATTTCTGTTGTTGTATTCAACAGTGTTGCTTTCGAATTTCCATGATGTTCGCCTGTCCTGCATGATCCACTGCATACCGTCTTCCCAAGGTGCCGACTGTGCTTCCAGTGGTACAATAATTCCGAAAAACAACACAACCATTCCAAGCATTCCCAAACTAATCTTTTTACTGTTCATTTATGTTCACTCCTTCAAATATATTTACACTCCATACGGAGCATAATTGCTTAATCAAACGATTTCCTGCTTTCCATTTTTTTCTTCCACTTTATGTGCTTCCTGTAAAGTTGCTTTGTCCTTGTCAATAGCCGCCTGTGTTTTCACCAAACGCTCCGCCGATTTTAGAAGCGTCATACGCTCTTTATCCGAGAGTTTTGCGTATAATTTACATAAATCCTTGCGTTTATCATGCTCTGCCGTCATGTCCTGCCTCATCCCCTCCCTGTCAACCTGTATGTAAGTATCGTACCGATAGCAAAGTAATCTGTCAATAGCCTATTGAAAATATAAGCGGTTTTTACCTTTTCCTGATATTTTTTTGCCCCGATTTATAGAAAATTATATAAAAAATCACCTTGTAATCTTGATTATGTCTAAATTTTCTGATACCTTATGATTATGACCACGAAAAAGACGCCAAAGCCAATGTCAAGGCCAAAGCCGGTGCCGACCCAAAATCCGGCGATTCCCGCCCGATTAAAAACCCTGAGAGCCGAAATAGGAATTTCACAGCGTGATTTTGCCAAACGAATATATATCAGCCAAAGCCTGTACGCCGAACTTGAAATTGGAAACCGGAACATTAACAATCGCATAATCCACCTGATCGCCATGCAATTCAAAGTCAATAAAAACTGGATTAAAACCGGCGATGGGGAAATGTTTGACGATGACCCGCCCGATGTACGGCTTGAACAGTTGCTCGAATTATTTGACGAACTGGCCGAACCGCTCCAAGACTATCTCATTCTCCAAGCAAAGGAACTATGTAAAATCCAGCAAAACGGTATAACCCAAAAACCTGAGTAATTCAATAATATATTTAACTTTTTTGTCCTCTGTTTTTTCCCTTACTTATATATCAAGAGGGAAAACCATGAAACAAGGAGTAACCATCCAAGCGGGCCATGTCATTGATACGAAAGAAAATTATTTACCATTGGCCGACTGGTATTATGAAAACAAATCAAAACGGAACCCTGCCGGAAACGTATTGCAAAAAATGCACACCAAAAATACATTCGCAAGATACATAATCGCCCTGTATCACAAAGAGTATAAAAATAATTTTCCTGTTGTCAGCGTAACGGCTGATGAATTAACGGAAGCCATGTTCGCACAAGACGAATTCGCCACCGCCTATTTCAAAGGCTTGGACAGGGCGTATCAAAACCTGTACCGGGAAAAGAGTAAAACCAACCTAATCTGCCGTGTTGATTATTACGACCCTGAACCGGAACCGGAGCTAGAGCTAGAGCCAGAGTTTGAATCCGAATCCAATCCTGAACCCGAGCCGGATGGAAAATAGACTATTATTTTTGTCATATATTAATAAATGATATATGCGTCTGATTGGTTTTTTTATTTCAAAAATTGTAAGACTATTATATTGGACTGCGATGGTTCCCACCCCATCCCTAGC
>JAIRYT010000097.1 GCA_031267675.1 Treponema sp.
AAAGAAGTTCGGGAGCGGCTTTTCAAAAAGCATACACTAAAAGCGGTTTTCTCCATGCCGGACGACATATTCTATTCCAATAACGCAAGCGTGAATGTCTGTGTTATGGTATGGGAAGCGCATAAACCACATGACGCGACAAAAACCACTTTTTTTGGTTATTACAGGGATGATGGTTTTGTAAAGGCAAAAAAACTGGGACGTATCGACAAGTTTAACAAATGGCAAAACATAGAAGATGAATGGCTTAGACTTTACCGCGAACGTGAAACCAAAGAGGGCCTGAGTGTTAAAAAAGCCGTCAAGTGGGACGATGAATGGCTTTGCGAGGCGTATATGGAAACGGATTACTCCGTATTGACACAGAATGATTTTCAGGAAACGGTGAATAATTATCTGGCGTATCTGGTTAAATCAAGGCAATAGCATGAAGACCATAGAGGATTTATTTGATATAAAATACGGAATTAATCTTGAACTTAACGCTTGTGAAATAACTCAGGATAAAGACGGGATAAATTTTGTCGCAAGAACAGCGGAAAACAACGGTGTTGTCGCCAAAGTAAAACCTATTAACAATAAAACTCCACAACCTGCCGGAGTATTGACATGTGCAAGCGGGGGCAGTGTGTTATCGGCATTTGTCCAGACTGAACCTTTTTATAGTGGACGGGATTTATATGTACTTACACCCCAAAAAGATATGCGGTTAGAAGAAAAATTGTTTTATTGCCATTGTATAAAAATGAACGCATATCGTTACCGGTATGGCAGACAGGCAAACAAAACATTGAAAGATATAGAACTGCCTGAATTGCCCGATTGGCTTGAAACCTATACTATAGATTACGCAAGGATTGAAACAAAAATTGAGAAGAAAGAATTGCCGTTGGATATTTCAAAGTGGAAGGAATTTAAAATAGGGGATATTTTTAATTTTAAAAGAGGAAAAGGAATAACTAAAGAGGAAATAGAGAATGACGCTGGTTTAATTCCGTGTGTGCAGGGCGGAGGCATGAATAGGGGTATTATTGGATATATGAATTCGACATTTATCAATGATAAATTTCATGCATATATTTTTGCTCCATTCCTGAGTTTGGCACGAAGTGGAACGTCTGGGTGCGTAAATATTCAAAATAAAGATAGTTATGTAGGTGATAGTGTATATGCATTAAAATTAATAGGCAATGAAAATATCTATGTTTATTTGTTTCTTGAAACTATCCTTAATTTAGAGCGATATAGATATACATATGGCAGAAAAGTAGTTATTGAAAAATATGTTGAACAATTTATATCATTGCCTGCAACCACTACAGGTAAGCCTGATTGGGTATTTATGGAACAGTATATAAAGGCATTGCCATATTCTGATAAAATATAGTGTATTATAAAGCAGAAAAACGGCACGCGATGTTCCCGGCTATTTTCGTGAGCGCGGATAAAAAAAAGAGCCAGGCAGCCCGGCCGCAATGCGACCGGGTCCGCCTGGCACCTTCCCGAGCCCGTCTTCCGCTACTGCAGAAGCTGGAGAACAGTCTGACCTTTCTGATTGGCCTGGGCAAGCATTGCGGTACCTGCCTGGTTAAGGATCTGGTGAGTCACAAAGGACACCATCTCGTTCGCCATGTTGGTATCGCGGATGCGCGATTCGGAAGCCTGCATATTTTCGGCTCCGATGTCCAAGCCCCGGACAGCGTGTTCCAGGCGGTTCTGGTAGGCGCCAAGATCTGCACGTTGTTTGTTGATCTTTTTAAGCGCTTCATCAAGGGTTCCAATGGCACGGTTGGCGTTGTCCGGGCTGGACAACGTAATAATCGATTCATCACCAACGTCGCGGACCCCAAGGGCCTTCGCGGTCATGGTGTTGATGTAAACCTGTTCCCGCTGATCCATGTTGGCGCCGATATGGAGCCACATAGAGGCGGTAACCACATTTTCACCAATTAGCCGGCCAAAACGGCCGGTTAACAGGTTCATTCCGTTGAACTGTGCGTGCGATGCGATGCGGTCCACCTCGTCGACAAGCTGTGACACTTCGACCTGGATGTACATTCTGTCTTCCGCGGAATAGATTCCGTTGGAAGCCTGTACCGCTAGCTCACGCATGCGCTGCATGATGTCCTGGGTTTCCTGAAGATACCCTTCTGTTACCTGAATGAACGAAATGCCGTTCTGGGCGTTTACAGACGCCTGGTTCAGGCCGCGAATCTGGCTGCGCATCTTTTCGGAAACAGCGAGTCCAGACGCATCATCACCTGCGCGGTTGATTCGCAAGCCGCTCGACAATTTCTCCATGTTTTTGTCCAGGGAAACCTGGGTAACTTTGAGGGATCTGTCGGCAAACATTGCACTAAGGTTGTGGTTAATTATCATATAATACTCCTTTTGGTATTTTCGGTTTTGCGCCATCCCTGTGATGGAAGCACTACCGCGGCATCCTTGCCGTAATACATTGGGGTCTCCCCCTGTGCCTTATACGGTCTGTATAAACAAACCGCGGAACCCTCGACCCACCCGTTCCCGGAAGGGTGAGGATACCCGGACATCATGACCGCCGGAGGCCCAACGGGCGCGGATATCACTTTGTCCAGTTCACTTTGAGTATCGGTTTTTGAAAAATTGGCTTTAGCGAAAAAACCGGCCGGTAACGGCCCAATTACTCAGCCGGCCAAAAGCGTTTTTAGTTCCTGGCGGGGATTTGTACTTTTGGGAGCGATCTTTTTTGCGGCGGAAATCATGCGGTCCAAAGACGCGGCGCTTTCCAGGGCAAGATCGGCAAAGAAGGTGTCTGCCTCGTACAGGCGGTAAAGATCCAGATAGGCGTTATTTATCTCCAAACTGGTAAAAAAGCGGTAGTTATCGCCCGTAAAGCGGCTGGTATATTCTGCGTCAAAGCGCAGTTTGGCGTCGTTAATAATCCGCGCTTTTTCGCCTAGTTTGGCATCGTGGTCAAGGGCGGGGTTTTGGTATACCGCGTCAAGATCGGCGCTTAAGAGCCGCAGAAAAGCGCTAAAGGCCTCCGCGTCATGTTTGGAAGAAAGAATGCTGCGGTATTCGGGCGATTCCGGCCCAAAACGGCTTTCGATATAACGCTTTGCGCCTTCGGTTCCCACATATTCGGCGAGCTGTTCGTTAAACGCCGCCTGGTTCTTGATAAAAACGGTGCTGTGAAGCAGTTCGTGAATAATCAGATCGGCCAGGCGGTGTACCGGATAATCCCGCATATAGGAATAAAGCGGGTCCTTGAACCATCCCAGGGTGCTGAACGCGTCCACGCCCCGTACCCACACGTCAAGGCCTTTTTTGTCAAGGCGGGCGGCTTCTTTACGGGCGCCGGCAGAATCAAAAAATCCCTTATAGGGAAGCGCCCCCACAACCGGGTACTTCCATATATGCGTGGTGAACGAATCGGCGTCACAGGCCGAAACAACAACAGCCAGATAATCACGGTCTATGGGCACATAGTTGGTATAGTTTTTACTTTCCTTAAGCCCCAGTTCTTCCATCGCAAAACGGCGTATGTCAAAAACACGTTCGGCAAATTCGCGGTTTTTTTGCGCTTCCCCGCCGCCGGATTCGCCGGCCAATTCTTCAAGCGGTACGGCCCTGCCCAGATAGGTTAGCAGGGCGGTCCCCTGTTTTATGGTATAACAACCCGAAAAAATCATCACCAAAACCGCCAAAAAAAGAAAAACGGGTAAAACCCAAAAGACCCTCTTCATTGCCTCTCCACCTGAACGCTTGCGAAAACGCGCCTCTTGTAGTATACTCGAAGCCATTATGAAGGGTAAGGGCTTTTCCGCACGATTTTGCCGTAAATGTCTGCACTCGACGCTTCCTGTTTCGGACATGGTTCGTTTTGCCAGAATGGTGTTTCCCGACTACGATATTAACAAACAGAGTGGTTACGCCGAAGGAACGCCCATCGCAACCCAGGATGCCGCGAATGTTATCGTAAGCGATATGATCAAGAATGATTATTTTATCGACTTTGTAGAACTTTTGATCAAGATTAACCACGAGGGATATATGGGCCGCAGTTACGATATGCGCGGTCTTGATGATGTTATTACCGATATAACCCGGACGGGCTATACCTTTGACAAGGCCAGCGGCCAGTTTTTTGAAAACCAGAACGAACGGATAAGCCGGGGCTGGGGACGCCTTTCCGAGGGCGATGAAAAGCACATGACGGTGCTGCGTCTTGATATTGCGGGGAATTCAATTCTGGTCAAGGAAAATCCGCACGATTTGATTACCCGTGCCTACAGTGATCTGCGGGCAATTGTAACCAGGGCCGCTGTTTCGCGGCTGGGGCGTCTTTGGTCCTGGGAAGGGGACGGCGCGTTGGCGGCGTTTATGGCGGGGCGGTCGGCGCACATGGCTGTTTTTGCGGGAATTGAAATAATAAACGAACTCTTTTTATACAACAGGCTTTCCAATCCGCTTAATTCCGAAATTAAACTGCGTGTCGCGCTGCATTCCGGCCCGGTCCGCTATTCGGAAAGCGAAGCCCAATGCCTTAAAAACGAAACAATAAAGCGGGCAATCGCGCTGGAAGGAAAAGCGGCTGTTCCCAATTCAATGGTCATTTCCAACGTGCTTGCCGTCTCGCTGGATCAACAGGTAGTCGGAATTTTTAGCGAAGAACAAAATTCACCGGAAGGTAAATACCGCATGTATCAGGTAAAGCAGGAGGCGTCATGAAAACCTACATCTTTTCAAAAAAAGAAGCAGCCGTCAAAGCGTCCCTGCCGGGTAAAAAGGAATCGGAGGCTGCGGAATTTAAGTCCGTCGCCGCGTTAGGCAGACACAGTCCCGAAGCAGGGGATTTAAGTTATCTTGACGTTTCGGGCTTTACGGCGGCGGACTTAAAAAAGGCGGTTACGGCGCTTAAAAAACGCTGCAAGGGCGCGCCCTGGGGCATTGTCGACCCAAAAGGAATGTGTAAAGATCCCGCTCCCTGGTTTTTTGAGGGCGCCGCCGATTATCTTGGGCCCGGCGCGCTGGGGCAGGCGGGCGCCAAACGTTTCCAGGCCGCCGCCGAATGGAAGCTTGCCTCTGGCGGGCTTCCCAAAAAGAACGAAGCAGGAGCGTCCAAAAGTTTTGGCGAAAAGATCAAACTAAACACGGGCCGTTTTGCGGGCTGGAAGGCGGTTGAATCCGGTTCCAATGTTAATGTCTATTTGCTCTACGCCGCGCTGCGCGGCAAGACATTGCTGCAGTCCCGTTTAAGCGAGGCGGGGTATAATCAGCTTTATAAAAAAACCATTTCGTACCTTATGCGCAATCTTCAAAGCGCCGAAGCGCTCCCCTGGATTGACAGCGGAAAGGACTGCCTTTTTATTATTCCGCCCCGCGAAAGCCATGCCAACGCGGCGGTTACTTCCTGTTTAAGCATGTTAATATCGGCGCCGCTTACCACGATTGAAACACTTAATCTTTCCGTGCCGGCAAACTTTGTATTTGCCCTGCATTATGGCGCAATCACCTACCGGCCCCCCGGCAAAACGGGAACGCTTGTTTCTGACGCGGTAAACTTTATTTTTCACCTGGGCGCGTCAAAAGCGGAAAGCGGGCTCTTGACCATATCGGGCGAAACCCCCGATGTAACCATTCCTCACCGGCTTAAGGATTTTTTTATGGGCGAGGGCGCTTTTGAGGGACGCAGTCTGGTAAAAAGCCGCAGGTTTAGTTATTTAAAACCCTGGGTGTAGCGGCGGGTGAACCAATAGCGGAACGAAACCGCTGTTGGTTATTTGAGCGTTTTGGTTTTAAATTAGACAATATGTCATGGCGGGAACTTTACCGGATTATGACATTCGCTCCATTTTTTCTGGAAATCTTAGGTTTTACCGTAAAAAAAACAAGCTTTCGCAGATGGCGCTTTCCATAAGGGCGGGGCTTGCCCATAATTTTGTAAACGATATTGAAAAGGGAAAAAAATGGGTTTCGCCGGAAACAATCGGCAAATTGGGAATCGTACTTGGCATTGAACCGTACCGCTTTTTTCTGCTTAACCCTTCCGACGGAAGGCGCACAAAGCGGCTTCATGTGTACCTTGACGAACTATACGAACATTTTAATACCGCGCTGGGCGATATTAAAGAAAGCTATCTGGGCGAAAAGCCGTAAACTTACCGGTCATGTATTAATTTTGCGCCCTGTTCGCGGAGCAGATACTTTTGTATCTTTCCCGACGAGGTAAGCGGAAACTCGCCGACAAAAAAAACATAGCGGGGAATCTTGAAACGGCTAATCTGCCCCCGGCAAAAATCCTTTATATCTTCCTCGGTTATGGTAATGTTATCGTGAAGGATCACAAACGCGCCGACTTCTTCGCCGTATTTTTCGCTGGGAATGCCGATGATCTGCACGTCTTTTATTCCGGGCATGGTGTAAAGAAAATCCTCGATTTCTTTGGGATAAATATTTTCGCCGCCCCTGATAATCATGTCTTTTATGCGGCCGGTAACGCGAAAGCGGCCCTGTTTGTCTTTAACGCCAAGATCGCCTGAATGAAGCCAGCCCTGCTCATCAATGCACGCCGCGGTTTCTTCTGCCATTTTATAATAGCCCTTCATGGTGTTGTAACCTCGGCAGCAAAATTCGCCGTGTGTGCCGTCGGGGCATTCTGCGTGCGTTTCCGGATCGCGAATGGTAACTTCGACTCCGGGGAGCGCCCTGCCGACGGTTTCTACTTTTGACTCAAGGTCGTCGTCGTAGCGGGTCTGCGTCATTACCGGCGAAGATTCCGTTAAACCGTAACAGATTGTAACTTCGCTCATGTGCATTTGATCAATTACCTGGCGCATGGTTTCGATGGGGCAGGGGCTTCCCGCCATAATTCCCGTGCGAAGGGTGGAAAGATCAAATAATTTAAACATGGGATGATTCAGTTCGGCAATGAACATGGTCGGAACGCCGTAAAGGGCGGTACAGCGCGCTTTTTGTATCGTGGCAAGCACCAGCAGCGGATCGAACCATTCAAGCAGTGCGGCGGTTGATCCGTGGGTAATTACCGCCATCACGCCCAGCACCAGCCCAAAGCAGTGAAAGAGCGGAACGGGCAGGCAGACAATGTCGTTCCGGGTAAAGCGCTGGTTATCGCCGATTCCTAAACCGTTGTTAAGTATATTGCGGTGGGTAAGCATAACGCCTTTGGGAAAACCGGTAGTCCCCGAAGTATACTGCATGTTTACCACGTCGTTGGTATCACATTCGGCTTCTATTTTAAGGATTTCGATTTCCTGGGTATGCTGCCCCAAAAGCAGAATCTCGCTCATGCTGTACATGCCGCGGTGTTTCTGGCTTCCTACATATACCACTGTTTTAAGCGCGGGAAAGCGCGGCGAATTGAGCAAGCCCCGCTGAACGGTTTTAAGTTCGCCGACCAGTTCGTACACCATTGACACATAATCGGAATCTTTAAAACCATCGGCAAGAAAAAGGCATTTAAGGTCGGACTGCTTCATCAGGTATTCAAGTTCGTGGAGTTTGTAACCGGTATTTACCGTAACAAGGATCATTCCTGTACGGGCTGTCGCAAAGAGCAGCGTGTTCCAGTCGGGCACATTTGCCGCCCAGATTCCCACATGATCGCCCTTTTTAAGGCCGATTGCCAAAAGCCCCCGCGCCAAATCGTCGACACGCTTGTCAAATTCGGCATAGGTCCAGTGAAGGTCGCGGTCCGCGTACACAATAAAATCCCGGTTAGGCTGCTGGCGCGCCTGCTGCCTAAGGAGCGATCCCAGTGTTGTTTCCAAATATTGCATACCTGTTACCTCTGCCGCTATGCCGGCGTATAAATTACGGCAAGAATACGCGCGCCCTCTTGTGAATCAACACAGTGCGGCACGATTGAATCGTAGTAGATTGAGTCGCCGGCGTTAACGGTGTACCGGTCTTTTCCGTAATCCACCGTAATGGTCCCGTCAAGCACGTACATAAATTCTTCGCCCTCGTGGGACGATTTATTCTGATCGTCGCCGGCCTCAATATCCACAATAAACGGCTCCATGTGGCGGCTTCCCTTGTCGGCGGCCAGCGCGTGAAACGTATGCCCCGAACGGGAAGAAGCAGCTTCGTTTCTTCCGGTAATAAAGCGCGCCGCTTCCGCCGCTCCGTTTGCGCGGGTAACAACAGGGCCAAGTTCTTCGTGATCGTCCAGAAGGGTTCCCAGGCGCACCCCCAGAGCGCGTGAAATTTTAAGGAGCGGCGCAAGATCGGGAATGTAGCCTTCTTCAATACGTTGAATTAAATTTTTGTCCAGTCCGGACCGTTCCGCAAGATCATCCCTCGAAATTGAATATGTTTTGCAAAGTTCGATGATCCGCTCGCCCGGTGTTCGCTTTACTGCCATGCGTTCCTCCACGTTACGAGATATAAAAAATATGCAGTAAAACCAGTGTACCTGATCGCGCGGACTTTTGCAATATGCCGGCTGAACGGTATCTAATGTGGCGTTTGTATGCGGACTACTCTTCGCCCAGGGCTGCCTTGACCCGCTTGATAAGCGCCTCGGGTATAAACGGCTTTACGATGTAGCCTTCCGCCGAAAAGTCCATTGCCTTGTCGATAAGATCGCCGCTGGCGTGGGAGGTGACAAAAATAATGGGGATATTACGGTACGCTTCGTTCTTTTTAATAAGCCCCACAAATTCCATGCCGGAAATTTCGGGCATTTCGATATCCATCAGAATAAGATCGGGCTTTACCGATTCAAGAATCTCCAGGGCAAGGCTGGCCGACTTGCAAAGACGCACATCGTACTCGTGCTGCAGAATGGTTCTAATCGTGGTAAGGCTAATCGCCATATCATCTACCGCCAGAATGACTTTTCGTTTTGCGCCTTCCGCCGCCTGCTCTTCTACCATAGAAAAAGTATAGGCGAATTGATACAATAAAAGCAAGTATGCGCTATTACAGTACACGGGGAACCGTTTCTGCCGGGTTTGCCCAGGCGGCGCTTTTGGGTCTTGCGGAAGACGGCGGCCTTTATATACCCGCGGATCTGCCGCGCTATCGCGGCGCGGTAAAAAATTCTCTTGCGGACATGTCGCTGCGCGAAATTGCCTTTGAGACGATAAAACCCTTTGTCGAAGGCGATATTGAGGATGCGGCGCTGGAAACCCTTGTCGAGGATGCCTTTTCGTTTAAGGCGCCGCTGGTAAACGGCGGAAAATTCGGCGTAGTGGAATTGTTCCACGGCCCCACCGCCGCTTTTAAGGATTTTGGCGCCCGCTTTATGGCCCGCTCCTTTGCGTATCTGCGCCGGGGGGAACAGCGGCCCCTGACAATACTGGTGGCGACCTCGGGCGATACCGGCGGGGCGGTCGCCGACGGCTTTTTTAATGTAGAGGGTATTTCGGTTGTCATCCTGTATCCCGCCGGCCGCGTGTCGGAACTGCAAAAAAAACAGATCGCGGGCCTTGGGGGGAATGTTTCCGCGCTTGAGGTTGACGGGAGCTTTGACGACTGCCAGGCGCTGGTTAAAGCGGCCTTTAGGGATTCCGCGTTAAAAGAAAAAGAACTATCGTCGGCCAATTCCATAAATATCGCGCGGCTTATTCCCCAGGCGGTGTATTATTCGGCCGCCGCCGGACGCGCGCTTTCCGGTAAAACCGATCCCGACGAAGAAGCCACGCCACGGTCTTTTTTGCCCGGCGGAAACGCCGGCCTTGAAGCGGGAAAAAAAATAACTCTGGCTGTTCCCAGCGGAAACTTTGGCAATCTTACCGCAGGACTGTACGCGCGCGCGATGGGAGCACCCATTTCCGGTTTTATTGCGGCGACAAACATAAACAAAACAATTCCCGCGTATCTGGAAAACGGCGAATACAAAGCACAGGTTTCAAAGGCGACTATTTCCAACGCGATGGATGTAGGCGCTCCCAGTAATTTTGAGCGGATGAACGCCCACTGGAATTTGAGCGAGCTGCGCTCGTTAATCCGGGGCATATCAATAGATGATGACCAGACGCGCGCGGTTATTGGCGCGGTACACAAAGCCCACGGCTACTTTCTTGATCCCCACAGCGCCGTCGGTTGGGCCGCGCTGGAAAAATTACGGCCCAGCGGGCCGCAGGCTGTGCTTGCTACCGCTCATCCGGCAAAATTCTCCGCAGTGGTAGAGCCGCTTACCGGAACCGTTCCCGTGCCCGAATCAATTAAAAACGCCATGTCGCGCCGGGCCAGCGTAAAAAATATACCAAACAGCCTGGACGCGCTGCGGGAATTTTTACTGTCATGAAGAACGTACGTTTGCCAGTTTTTGGCGTGATAATTGCCGCGTTCGTTGTGTGCGGATGCGGCAGGGTAAAAGCGCAGATGCCGGACGCCGGTTCCCTGCCGAATGAAGACATAACCGTATATGTTACCGCGTCCGGCGGGCGCTATCACCGGGACGGTTGTAGTTCGCTTCGTTCCTCGCGCATTCTCGTTTCGTTATCCGATGCCGCCGCTGGGTATACCGCGTGTTCAATCTGTAAACCGCCTGTTCCCGCGACGGTAAAAGCGCGTAATCCGGCGGAGTTCTATCGCGTCAATGTGGAAGAACCTGTTTCGTTTGCCCGTGTCGAAATAACGCGGCTTTTGCCGGTCAGCGTAATCGATCATGTGGACGGTGATACCGTACGGGTGCGCATTGACAATCCGCCGGACGGCTTAAAGGTGGTGGAAACAATACGCCTTATTGGCGTTGATACGCCGGAAACGGTACATCCGCGCCGCACGGTAGAAGCGTTTGGCGTAGAGGCAAGTAATTTTACCAAAAGCCGCCTTTTGGGAACGACGGCCTATCTGGCGTTTGATTGGGATCTTCGCGATAAGTATAACCGCCTGCTTGCCTATATCTATACCGGCGGCGGTCTTTGCCACAACGCCGAAATTATCCGCGCCGGTTACGGCCACGCGTATACCCGCTTTAGTTTTTATTTTATGGAAGAATTCCGCGCCATTGAACGCGAAGCCCGCGAAGCAAAACGCGGCCTGTGGGGATAACTGCCAAAACCCGCTGGATATGCTATACTTAAGCCGTAGGAGCGTAATATGGCCGCATATAAAGTTTTGTTAGCCTGGGATAAAGATGCCTATGTATGGCTTGCATCCAGCAGGGATGTACCGGGACTTGCCCTGGAAGCAGGTTCTCTTGATGTTCTTATGGAACGCGTAAAGTATGCGGTTCCTGATTTACTTGGTCTTAAAAACACGGATATTAAAATCGACTTTAGGGCAGAATGCTTGACCGAGATTCATGTGTAATGGCGGAATATGAAAAGAAAGTCAGGGAAGTCCTGAAACAGTACGGCTTTATTTTTCACCACCACGGCAGAGGCGATCATGACGTATGGTTTAATGCCGGTGTCAATATTAAAGTGACGGTGGATGGTAAAATAAAATCCCGCCACATGGCAAACCAGATTATGAAAGAAGCACATATAAATCATCGTTTTTAAAGCAGCAGCCTTTGTAAAAAACTGTCCGGTGAATGCCGGACAGTTTTTTTAGACAGTTATGTTTACACCAGTTTAATAAAAAACCAAAACACAAAGAATAGAAAAAGCACCAGGGCGATGGGCGAAATATCTTTAAGGCGCAGGGTGAGCGCTTTAAGAAGCACATACGAAACAATACCAATAACAATGCCCTGGGCAATGCTGTAGGAAAAAGGCATCATGACAATGGTAAGAAAAGCGGGTATGCCTTCTGTGGGGTCACGAAAATCAATTTCGGTAACCGACTGCATCATTAAAAAGCCTACCAGAATTAACGCGGGCGCGGTTGCCGCACCGGGAACAATGGAAAAAACCGGCCACATGAATAACGCGGCAATAAAAAGCAGCCCGGTAAAAATAGAGGCTAACCCGGTACGTCCGCCGGCGGCGACACCGGCAGAGCTTTCTACATAACTTGTTACCGTTGAGGTGCCCAGCGCGGCTCCGGCTACCGTGCCGATGGCGTCGGCAAGCAGCGCCTGTTTGACGCGGGGAATATCGCCTTCGCGGTTAATAAGGCCGGCCTCGGTAGCCACTCCCACCAGCGTTCCCACCGTGTCAAAAATATCAACAAAAAGAAACGTAAAAAATACCGCAAAAAATTCAAATGTAATAATGTTGGAAAATTCAAATTTGGCAAAAAGCGGCGCGGAGGGAAGACTAAAAAAGGTAAAATGCTCCGGCAGACTGGTAATGCCCATGGGAATACCCAAAAGCGTGGTTATAAAAATTCCAAGCAAAATGGAACCAGGCACCCGGTTGGAATACAGTACAATGGTGATCACCACGCCAACAAGCGCCAGCAGCGGCGGACCCGAGGTAATTTTTGCAAGTCCTACTATGGTGCCGGTATTATTTACCACAATACCCGCGTTGGAAAAACCAATAAGGCAGATAAAAAGCCCTATGCCCACGGCGACAGCCCGTTTTAGATTTGGCGGAATTGCCTTTATAATTAGTTCCCGCACATTAAACAGCGAAATCACTATAAAAAGAATGCCTTCAAGGAATACCGCCGTAAGCGCAAGCTGCCAGCTGTATCCCATTCCCAACACCACAGTGTAGGTAAAAAACGCGTTAAGACCCATTCCGGGCGCAAGCGCTACCGGCAAATTTGCCAGCAAAGCCATGGCCAGCGTGGCAATTGCCGATGCAAGCGCGGTAGCGGTAAAAACACCTCCCGCGTCCATGCCCGTTTTACCAAGCATCTCGGGGTTTACGGCCAAAATGTAGGCCATGGTAAGGAAGGTCGTTATACCCGCCGCCAGTTCGCGCGAAACCGTACTTTGCCGCTCACGCAGTTTAAAAAGCTTTTCCACCTGTTACTCCTTCTGTGCAATAAATTTATTCCAGCACTGCAAGTTTTTAACGATACCATACGGAATCATCGTTTTGCTTACGAAAGAACAATAGCGGAAAAGATAAGGAATGACAACAATACAAGAAGTGAAGAAATGCACCGCAATGAACCGAGGAAGGAGCGTTCCCCAGCGAAGCGGCGCGACTGACCCAGGCGAACGGAGGCCGAGCCGCCTGCCGGCGAAGCGTAAACAGCAGGAACGTTAGGCGCAATGGCGATAAAACTGGTATGATGATTATATATTTTTGAATATTTCATTAAACATTATATCAACACTGGTATTGACAATATTTAACTAATACCATATAATTTTCACTATGAAAAGATGCATAATTATTTTGTCCTTATTTATAATTCAAAATCAAATTTTTCCCGAAGAAGAACATTTCTACAATTTTTCTAATGGTGTAATGGAAAAATTGCAATATGCAAGAGAATTATGCATTATGGATGAAACCGGTGTATACACAGGGAATGATCATAATTTAATTGTTGAAGAATATGAAAATTATTTATTAGGTACAAAGGACGAAATATTGAATTATATAAATACTTATAAGGAAAGGCAATCTATAAATGAATTATTAAAAATAATTATTTTTGAAATAGAAAAAATAGAAAATGGTATTAAAGATAGTATTCCTGAAATAGATTCAATTGAAATAATGGAAAATATTGACTTGATGCAAAATATCATGATGAGTATATATGTAATAAAATATTATGAAAATATATTAGACGGTTAATTATATAAAAATCGTACTGCGCATAACAGGTCTGTTTACGCTTCGCCGCCATGGACGGCTCGGCCTCCACTCGGCTGGGTCAGTCGCGCCCCGGCTCCGCTGGGGGAACGCTCCATTCCCACGCCGTTGCTCCGGCACATTTTGCCGGCCCTGGTCTTTGCTGCGCAAAGACCAGGTTGACAAAAATTTTTAAATGGATTATATTATTTTATGGAATTACACATGAATTGTGTATAGTAAAATCAGGGAGAAATCACAATGAACTCTATCGCATATTTTGAAATTCAATCTTCAAATTTAGAGCGGGAAGCAAACTTTTATCGTACAGTTTTTGGCTGGAAAATCACCAAAGACGATTCAATGCCTATCAAATATTATAGGATAGAGACAGACGGTATTCAAGGCGCATTATTAGAACGGCCCGCAGATGTAGTCCCAATGAGTGGAACAAATGCGTTTACTTGCTCAATAGAGGTTGTAAACTTTGATGAAACGGCAAAAATAATTTTATCCAATGGGGGAATAGTCGCCGTACCAAAAATGCCAATACCAGGCAGGTGTTGGGAAGGTTATTTTTTAGATCCTGATCAAAATGCATTTGGAATATTTGAAGTGAATGAAAATGCAAAATAATAATAATGAACGGCGGAGGGAACGGTTACCTGACAATTAGGGCTGTCCAGGCCGGGGTTTGCTCGATATTTAGGCGGTTGGATGGTTAATCAACCCTTCTTCCGACTAACACCGCTATTTTATACACTTAAAATATTTATTGAAATTTTAATAAAAACTGGTTGACAAATACGCATAGATTACATATATTATACGCATGGAGGATATTGTGAATAGAAAATTGACTCTAAGTTTAGATTCCAATGTCGTGGATTTTGCCCATGCTTTTTCTAAAAGACACAATATACGGCATATTTGAAGGTGCGGACACTCCAAATAAAAAAGAATTGAGGGGAACTACGATGCTAAAACTCTTTTTCAAAAACAAAATACATTGGCGCCCATAAGTCTTTATAGGTAAATGGTTCCGTTACTAAACTGCAAATAATATCATTACCTTGAATCTTAACTCGAACACCGCCCAAAACTAATGCTACTCCAGAAAAACCATCGATACGAATGGTTTGCAATACTTTACTCGAATAAAATGTTCTAAAATTTATTTTTGCCAAATTTTCGATGTAAACAACTATCTCTTCATCGGGAAAAATTTCAATAACATAATCGAGATCACGTAAAATTGCTTTTTCGAAAAGATAAATATAAGAGTGCACATAGGGGCCATCCATGGTTTTTATCTCTACAACAGAGTTTCCATACCATTTTACTTCTGGATCCCCTTACATCAATTTCTAAAGAAAAAAGTTCGTTTTCTTCAAAACCATTGGCATAGAATACATGCCTGTCAATTACGGCTAAATCCCTGCGGCAAAGTTTATTTTCTCCGTTGGGAGAAATAAATTCCCATTCTACAGCAGATTCATCAGAAAACAAACGGTATGGAAAACACAAGAAAAAGAAAAATAATGTTCCAAATAAAAAATATTTCTTTACATTATGGTCACTCATTAACATGCCGATTCTCCTTTTTTCCGCGCGTCTTTATAGTACCAGCCCTGACCTGAAAAATCTTTTACGGGCTCTCGGGTAGTTTCGTTGTAATAGCCGACTGTCTTTTCAACGCCCTTCATAGCTTTTTGCCTTTCCTGTTAATGTATAAAGTCCTCTGCCCGTTCTTTCGAACAGGCTCATGCTGTCTTTATGCTTACTCTTGCATTCATGTTTATTTAATTCTCCGCGTATGGAATTTTTTATAGTATCCATCTTCATTGGAATATTTCTATCGATCAATCGTCTGGGAATTTCTTCATAGATTGAATCAAGAGAAACTTCCTGTTCGCCTTTTTTATTTTGCTCCTTTATGAATTCGATAATCATTTTCTTTAATGACGGGGCTGCTCCCGGCAGCTTTGCCTCTTCATCTTTTAGAAATTGCAATTCAGTTTGAATGGATTTGTCGGTTAAACCGTCCGATTTTTCAATTTCTTTTTTAATATCACCGTAGCGGAGTATATAATCTTTGCTTGGGTTAAAAACGCTGTCGGTGTATTTTATTTCGTTATAGATTGCCTCCAACTGCGAATAGTACTTGGGCGTATCTTCGCGAAAAATGCTGTTAACTTCAAAATTGGAGGTAAGCCCTCCGCCGGTAAGATTTGACGAACCAATTATCGAAGTATATTTAGTGTTGCGGGACAATGCGGTTTCAAACAGATACACCTTTGGATGAAATACTAAATCGTTATGGTTGTCTCGCTTGTCACCGAAACAATAAAACTTAAAATTCTTTTGGCTGCTCTCAATATCTTTTAACGCAAACAGCGCGTTTGAATCGGTTGTCTTGAAATCAAGTCCTACTATTATTTCAATTTTTGCGTTATTTTCACGCAACGCATAATCAAGTGATTTGTAAATCGCATCTATCCCTGTCCGCCGCAGGAATGCCACGGCGATTTGCGCTTTAGTGCTTTCAATGAGTTCGCTTTTTAGGACATCGGAAAGCGGATAGTTCGTATTTGATAGTATTTGTATCTTTGTCGCCATTTATGCCGCTAATCCTTTTTGGTGATGTTTTGAGCAGAGGATGTGGAAATAGCGAATGACCGTATCCGCATAACCTGCATAATTCCTTCTAGGCAAGAAAAATATTCCAGCACAGCAAGTTTTTGGCGATACCGTAAGATACAACCGTTTTGCCCACGAAAGAACAATAGCTGAAAAGATAAGGAATGACAACAATGAAAAAATGGCGAAAAAATGGAAATATTACAGAAACAGGTATATAGTACCGATATAGAGGCCAACGGTTTTACGGCGATGAAAAAAGAAGGAACTAAAAATCCCCCCCGATTCTTGCTGTGCAAGAAATTCAGCACTATCTGCGCGGTCCTTTTTATGACCGCAGCGCTCAATACCTGTAAAAATCCCTATATCGTCCACAATCTTAAGCGCCCCGTGCTCATGGAAGCAATGGCGTTTCGTACCGATAAAGATGAACCGTCCGCCCCCGCGTATCCCCTTAGGCCTGTTTTTAATCCGCAGATCAGGGAATATACCGTCGTCGTTCACGAATTGGCCGAAAAAGTTTATCCAACCGGCTACCCCGAAGAAGGCGCCTCTGTCGAGTACCTTAACAGCCGTTATATGCTGAATGGCGCGGAAGTAAGCGCCGCGCAGGAGGGCGGAGGGTACGCGTTTCCCGGCACGGTGAGCGAAATGGTAATTGACTTTACGGTGGTTAAAGAGTACCGCATTGACAGCGGTTATTCCGTAAAGGTAATTAGAAAACCCGCGCCCGGACGGATCAATAATTTAAGTCTTACTGCGGCATATTGGGAAGGGAGCGGGCCGCTAAATACCAGTCCCGACGCTCCTTCATGGATTTACGAAAACGCCAATTATATAAAGAGCTTTGACGCGCTTGGCCTGGATTACCGGGTAAGTGTTCCGTTTTACGCGCAAAAGCTGCTTATTACGCCCTCGGTTGATTCCGATGTTTCGACATCGTATAAAGTATACCGCAAAAATCCCCTGTATTATCCCGAATCGCTTATTACGACAATCGGGTACGAAGAATCGGGAACCCCGCAATACTTTGACTTTACCACGAGCGACCCCGATCCTGACCACTATTCTAATTACGACGCCGTTAATAAACAACTTTTGCTTTGCGAAGCGGGGCGGGACAGCATAAGCGGCCTTAAGACGACGTATATTGTGGCAAGTACCGCGGTACGAAACGATCTGGGTGAATATCTTTATCCCAAAGAGTATACGCTTAAAATCGAATGGGAAAAAACCTATGCCTATTTGACCAGTCTGGACGTACGCGACGATGTAAACATAAACGAAAAGCGCCTGGTTGGCAACTTTATCATGACGCTCAGCAACTTTGAAGCGGTAAGCGCTCCCGGCGCGGCTGCCGTTACGATACACGGGGCGGTTCGGACCCTTGGCTCGCGGTATTCTGCTCCGCCGTATACGTCGGGCGGGAGCATCTCGGTATGGGCCGAGGAATGGACCGCCGCCGCTTCCGGTACAAAAGTGGGCGATCTGCCCGTTGCCTTTGATTCCGATCCCGCTTCAAGGAATTTTTCCATAAGTTATCCTTCCTTTGGGGGAAAGGATCAAATAGTTGTCAAGATTAGGGTCGAAGACCCAAGCCTTAATGATGCGGAAACAAACAACGGGCGCTGGGAATACTGGCTTGTGATACGGCGCGGCGAAGTGCCGACATACTTAACAAACATTAAGGTAGAAGGCAACGCCCCCATAAGCTCAGGCTCGTCAATTTACGCGTGGAAGACGCTGTACTGGTTTAACAGTGACTCCAATACAACGGTAACAGATCCGCTGCTTGTGCTCAAAAGTCCCGCCGCCTTTAATCCCGCCCCCGCCGCCAATGCTGACACAAATTACACCATGGAAATTGACGGCGTGGTTACCGAACTAAAATTTACCGGCTGGCCGGAAGCGGGCGGTTCTGTCACCTATAACCAGGGCGATAACAACAACTGGTATGGCGCTCCCATAAGTTTTGAATTTAACGGCGGAACAAGTTCCAATATTATTGCCTCTTTGCCGGGCCGTCAGGACCGCTTTTACAGTTTTACGATAATCCGCGCGGGCGCCATGTCCATAGAACTTTTAACCGATATGCGCGATCCCGAATCAGCGTTGTATTCCGGCGACCCCAGCACTGTTTATACGGACAAGCAAATAGTGGCAAACAATACGGAGCGGGGCGGTTTCCAGGCGCAGGTTGGAAGCAAGACCGGTGTCAATAACGCCCTTCCCGGGCAGGATGTTACCCTGCGGGTAACGCCAAAGCTTGGCTGGGTTCCTTCTTCGCTCCAGGTGTTAAAGGCGGACGGAACCTTTGGGCCCATTAGCGGACTGGAAGAGCCATCTGTACCCCTGTCTCCTTCCCGTGGTCCGCAGGCTGATCCCGACAATCCCGCAGTAACGCTGTGGCGCTTTAAAATGCCCGACGCCAATGTACGCCTGGTGCTTAAGTATGATTTCGCCGCCGTAAAACTGCCCGGTGTCGCCTATGTCGCGCCCGAAACAAGGGCGGCTTACGCCGCGCCGTACGGGGATCCTGTTAAGCTTGCCAATGGCGCCAGCGCCGCAGGAACGGTTGGTTCCAACTGGGCATACGCGACAAGCGATTTGCAGGGTGTTATCAACAAGTTTGACGGCGGCTCTTTTACCGAGGTCTGGATACTCGAAGGTACCTATTACCTTGACCGCAACAATGTGCTTGACAAGGCTGCAAGCTGGGCGGATGAAATTACCGATCGTTCCGATGAACGCAACAGGGCTTTTGTGCTTAAACAGGGCGTTAAACTCTACGGCGGATTTAAGGGAACAGAAGGCGGGACGAATTTGGAAATAGCGCGTGCCCTGCGCTTTCCGGATCCCTCCATCGCGGCCCAGGAAAACGCGGCCCGCCGGACCATACTAAGCGGCCTTATCGACAGCGACAACAACAAAACGCGCGACGCGAATGTACGCCATGTGGTCATCGCCTCTGGTATTACGCCGCCTTCCGGCGACAGTAATCCCGCCGTGCGGCAGGACCTGGGTTCTGCTTCAAACTATGATTTTAATCCCTTTGACGACAGCAAGCCTTCGTACTTTAAAACCACCTTTACTACAACCGGCATTACGTACCTGGATACGCTTAACATTACCGGGGGAATTCGTACTCCGGATATTTCCAGCATTACGGTGAACAATAACGCGGTGGTAAACGCCTATGGCGCGGGTCTGTACTGTGTTAACGCCAGTCCGTATTTGCGGAATGTACGCATTGGCGACAACACGGCGGCGCGGGGCGGCGGAATGTACAGTGTGACGAACGGCGCCGGTACGAGCGCGCCGGTGCTTTACCGCGTTACCTTTAACAATAACGGCGTAACCGGATATGGGAATACCGGCGGTGACGGCGGCGGCTTTGCCAGCCAACAGAACGGCGGCCTGTCTCTGCCAACCCTGCTTACCTGTACATTCCGCAACAATACCAGCGTAGGCGGCGGCGGCGCGGGCGCGTACATCATGAGCGGAAAAGCCCTTATCCGCAAAAATGAATTTTTGCACAATACGGCAAACAGCGGGAGTTGTATAACCAATACCGGCGACGCCTGGATTTTTGACAGTTACTTCCATGACCAAAAGGGCAGCACGGGGAGCGCGATACAGCAGTCGGGGACAGCCCATCTGGTAAATGTTACCCTGCAAAATAACGACGGCGGTATTGTTAATGTTAATAACGGCACTCTTGCCGCGACAAACCTGTGGGTAAACAGCTCGGGCGGCGTAAGCAACAACGGGAATATGTCGCTGGTGAACACGCGCCTAAGCAATAACGGCACCGGCGCGCGTTTGGAGGGCGGCGTTTCCCTCTTGACCAATGTGGTAATCGACAATAATACTACGGGCGTTGACTTTGGCGTATGGGACGGACGCAAGACAGAAGCCGGCGTTATCGCCGCCGGAGCGGTGCTTACCAATGTTACCATTCACCACAATGGCGCCGGTCTTGCCGCCTCGGCGTATTCCACCTATAACTTTAATCATCCTTCGGCAAATCTGCTGCTTAACAGCGTCCGCTTAAGCGGCAATGGCGCCGGGATTAGATTAACCCAAAACGCGGGGTCCCGCGTTGTTTCTACCCAGCTGTGGCGCGGGCTTTATGTTACGCTTAACAATGTAACGGCGGCGGAAAATACCGGTCCCGGTCTTGATACGACAAGTATCCTTGAGGGCGGCCTGGGGAATATTGCGCTCACCGATGCTTCGGGAATCTTTGACACGCTTAATCTGCGGGCGCGCAACAGCGTGTTTATCGGAAACAACGGTGTAAACGAAAAAAATACCGAAGTAAGCGAGCGGCAGATAATCGGCGCCATCGGCGTTTCGGGAACTCTTGCCGCGACAGGCAGCAATACCCTGTATGTAACGCCGGACCGCGAAGGCGCTTTTGCCGTTGGCAGCACCTTTAAGATAGCGGACCGGTATTCACAGGCCTTAAAAAACACGGTTTGTACCGTAACGGCGGTGAACAATACGACGCCGCTTAAACAAATTGTTTTTTCGTCAACTACTGCCGAAACTTATTCCGCCGGGGATCTTGTGGTGACGAGCGGCTATAACAGCGTGCTGGGCCGTTTTACCATGGGCGCCACCGGCACAATTCAAACAGGTCCGGACAAATACCTCGTTGTCAGAACCGCCGATGAATACAATCTTTTTGATTCGGGAATGTATTTTAAAACAGCGGCAGCGGGTCCAACGCCGGGGGCATTGGGATCTTCGTTAAATCAGGTAACGGGTAAAGAGTATTATATTCCCGGCCAGTCCAAGTATTTGGGTGAATATGATAATTTAGCGGCATTTAACTCATGGTATTCGTTAGCGAACCCTGGTCGTCCGTTTGAAGATGGAGACTGGTTCATCAATAGAGCTGCACCGCCGCCGCAGAGAAAGCGGGAATATTCTTCCGCACTGCCGGGCTGGACAGGGTCGGCTGATCCCCGGGAGTACCGCGTTAAATATACCGCCAGCATGAACGAGGGCGGCAGTGTCGCGGGTAAATACATTATGCTTAACGGTTCCCGAAGCGGCATAGGCGCTATGAATAAAACGGGAACGCTTGCGCCAACAGGGAATACGGTAAGGGTAACGAGCGCTTATCAGGCCGGCCTGCTGACGGTTGGGACAAAATTTAAAATTGCGCTGGGCGGACCGGACGGCAATCTAAAACCGGTTGAGTGCCAGGTAACGGCGGTTTCGGGAACCACGATTACCACGATTACCTTTAGCGCCAACGCGGCGCTTTCCTATAATGCGCGGGACTTTATGGTTCCAGCCGATCCGTACATGTGGATAAACCTGGCCGGCGACAGCGGCTGGTCAAACAGCCTTGTCGGTTTGGCGGACGGGGCAAATAGCGGCGCGTTAATTCCCAGCGCGGGAAAAACACTTGGCACGGTGCTTACTTCAACGTACCGGCCGTTAGGCACGCTGCAAAACGCGGGGAATAATTCGGCATATCCGGCAAGTGTTTCCGATTTGGTAAACCAATGTTTTGAAGTGTATGATGGCAAAAATTCGGGCGCCACAGCAGCTTTACGGAGTGTGATGACCACCCTGTTTACCGATTATTTGTACACCTGGGCGGGAACGCCCGAAAGCGGCTACCTTGAAAAACGAACAATTCCGTACCTCCTTGGCAAAGATAACGGTTTTAACAAGGGCGATCAAAGGACAGGCGGAACCTGGCCTGTGCCTTCTCCGTGGACTGATGGTCCGTCCAATAACCGCAAAAACGAAACAATAGATGTGGGTGCCTATGAAAACTAATATAACGCGCCGGTGGCCGCAAATTTGTCTTGCGCTTGCGCTATTTTTCCTTTTTGGCTGTAAAAACCCCTATATTACCCATAATCTGCTGCGTCCGGTCTATCTTGCCGGGTTGGATATCCGTTCCGAAGTATTAAGCGCCGATGATCCCTCGCACGGACTTGACAAGGTGTTTATGGGATCGGTTACTTCGTATTCGGCTGTGGTACCCTACAATGCCGAGGTAATCAGCATTAACGCCATTCCCGAAGAGGGCGCGGCGGTGCTGATAAGCGGCCTGGAATTTTCCGCCGGAAGAAACTTTCCCCGCGAACAGAACGAAAAATTCGTAACCATTACCGTAAAAAAAGAATACCGCATTGATACGGTGTATACGCTTACACTGATACGCGGTAAACCGGAAGCCCAGCTGGCGGGCCTTGAGCTGTACATTAGCAGCGACCCGGACGCGGCGGACTGGAGCAAATATCAACACGAAGATTATGTGCTTAGCTTTGTTCCCGAGAGGGGGATGTATCATATTTCTGTTCCCGCGTATGCCAATAATATCGCCCTGGTCTCAAAGTCGCCTGTCGCGGAAACCAGCAAAGTTTTGCGGCTCAGTTATGAATTCAAAATGTGGGAAAGCGACGGCGGCGCGGGCGGCGTGTGGCGGACTATTTCTTCTGACGGAAGAAACATCGCCCCCTGGACCGTTACCCAAACCACCCATCTGGTAAACGCGGGTTCAAGCCCGCCCATTCCGGACTGGTCCGGTTATCCGTCCGAAATACCCGTAGGCGATATTCAAATTTATGCGGGCGGATCGGGAGTGTATCCGTTGCCGCCTGGTTCCACCTGGTTTGGAAAAGACGTTATCCTGCAGGGCAGACCCGACGGCGTTTCCGAAAACCCCGCCAATCCCAAGCGCTGGGGCAGACTTGCCGCGATTCATGTTACCGCACAGGCGGCCAACCTTGATCCCAAAACCTATGTGATCGAAATTACCCGCGAAGAGGCTTCCGCGTACCTGGACGGGTTAAAGGTGTATAAAAATGACGAAACATCGCCAAACCGCATTGACGGCAATTATTCGCGAACCGTGCTCAACTATACCGCGGGGCTTCCCGATGACGTGGTATCGGTCACCGTTGTTCCCCAGCCCGACGCAAACTATACGTTTGTCAGCCTGGAATACGCCGCGTATTATTTTACCGGAGACGGCAAACGGTACTACATAGGAACTGATAACGCGCATCATGAATATATTCTGCCGGATGAGCCGGGTTTTGATTCGGCGCTCATATCACAATTAAAGGACGGCAGCTTGCTACCCTCATTAACGCCTGCTTCTTACTGGAAAAAGACGACTCTTTCAAACCCGCCTGAGGATATTTTAAAAATTCCCTTTAATATAGGCAATGTCAGTTTCCAGAACTATACAAGCATGGAAGTTGTTATAAAGGCAAGCGCCAGCGGCGTTATCGATAAAATTTACCGTGTCAGAATACGGCGCGAAAAAGACAAGGCGTCCCTTACGGGAATTACTGTCAATCCGTACAATGTGCTTGCCCTTCCGGCAATGGACGCGAATACATTAAGCGCCTTTGACCGTTTTGTGCAAAGCTATACGGCCAGCGCCGAGGCGGGCAGAACCCACGCGCGCGTTACCCTTGATAATTCCCTTATATCCGGAACGCAAAACCGCCGGATAAGCATTTCGGTTGGCGGCGCGGTAATTAATTCCTTTCATCTGGAAGGCGGAATATGGAAAGATGACGCCGCCGTTGCTTTTGGTACGTCGCCCTTTGTTGATGTGGCGTTAAACGGAAGAAACACGGTGGTTAAAATTGCCGTGTCCGACATACCGCAGTACGCGGACAACGAATATATTGTCAATATTTTAAGCAAAAACCGCAACGACATTATTTTACCGCTGGACGGCGAAAACGACGGGCAGGTGCGGGCGGTTTTTGCCACAGGAGACGATGCGGGACTAAACGCCACATCGGTGCTTCCGGGCGAGCTTATTAGGCTCACCGTTAGGCCGTATCTTGGCTATTATGTAAACGGATCGTTTAACACAAACGGTTTTGTAAACGGCGTTAAAGTTTCCGGCGGTACTTTTTCAATGAGCGAACTTACGCTCAAAAGCAACCCCGCCAACTGGAAGGAGCGAATTTATGAATTCGTTATGCCCGACAACAACATCAGGTTTGAGGTTGCCTACCGCCTTACGGTAGAGGGAAAAGTTAAAACCGCCTATGTCGCCGAAGAAGCGCGGCGCGGCGGCGGATACGGAAGCGGGAGCGACAGTGAGACGGCGACAAGCTGGGGCAAAGCCAGCGGCGATCTGCAGGCGGTCATAAACAGCTGGACCGGATCAAACTTTAACGAAATCTGGATAATGCGCGGAACCTATACCCCGCCCGATCCCGCCGTCTATAACAGCGGCATGATCAGCGACGGCGACCCCAGCAATGACCATTTTGGCACCGGAGCGCCGCCCTGGACAGCCGCCAACTACCGGGTTAATACCGCGGCATACGAATTGAGCGGCCTTGGTACCAGGGAAGATATATCCTTTATTTTACGTCCGGGCCTAAAGCTTTGCGGCGGTTTTGAAGAAACCGATGATACAAAAGACGCAAGAAGTATCGACGCGCAAAGAAAGACCATATTAAGCGGAACTTTTGCCAGCGACGGAACCCAGGTGCACCATGTGCTTATTGCCGTTGACGCGGACGGCGTTTTACTGGATACGCTTACCGTAAGCGGCGCCGTAGGCCCGGAAGTTTCAAGCGCAATCAGTGTTAAGCGGGCAACCGCGCCGGCCGTTCCGGCGCGCAGTGTAAACCGTCAGTATGGCGGCGGTATTTATGCGGTAAACAGCAGTATGACCCTTGAAAATGTATATATCGCCAATAATACCAGCAGCAGGGGCGGCGGCATGTATGTTGAATCTTTGGGTTCCAATACCTACCCCTCTCTGCACAAGGTGGAATTTTTTAATAATACCGCAAAAGAATCGGGCGGCGGAATGTTCAATGTGGCGACTTCTTCGATTTGTAATCCTTCCATCAGCGAAAGTGTTTTTAGGGAAAACAAGGCGGTTGATGCCGGCGGGGGCCTTTATAATGCCGGCGCAAACTGCGCGACAAATGTAAGCCGCACCTCTTTTACTTCAAATTCGTCGGAAACAGGCGGGGGCATCTATAATGCCGGCGGTAATTCGGCCTATTCGTATATTACCGTTACCGGCAACTGGACTTCGGGCAACGGATCGGGCATATATAACAGCGCGGAGGCGCTTTTTTACAACCTTGATGTCAGCGGCAATGTTTCCAAGGGCGGTAACGGAATCGGCATTTATAACGCGGGACTCATTCGCGTTACCAATGCCGCCATCAGCGGGAACAGCAAGAATGCATCCAGCCCCTATGGCGGCGGATTATATAACGCGGGAACAGCGACATTGGCCAATGTAACGGTCAACGACAATAGTGCCGGCGCGGGCGGCGGTATTGCCAATACCGGAACCCTTATCCTTGCCAATACCATGGTCACCAAAAACGCGGCATCTTCCGGCGGCGGTATTTACAACCGATGCCTTGAAAATGGGGTAACAAATGTTATCTTGACAAATGTTACCATAGCAGGCAATGACGGAGGCCTTTATGGCGGCGGCATCTATAACGAGTACGAAGGCGTGCCGGAACATGGTCAGATACGGAACGGTTCTTTAAATCTTGTTACCGCCAATGTGCGCATTACCGGAAACAACGGCGGCGCAATTTATAACCGCTACTTTAGGTATTCGGGCAGGGGAATCTTTCTAACCCTTAACAATACCACGATTGCGGACAATAATTATTCAGGCGGCCTGGGAGAAAAAGGCGGCGCGGGTATTTTTTCCTGGAAAGACGGCATAAACCAGCCAGGTTCTCTTTTGACGGACGGGTTCTATAACGGTACCGAACTTACCAAAAAGTATTTTCCGGTATATATACGGCTGCGGAACAGCGTCATTATGGGGAACAAAAATTCCGGAACGTCAACAAACCATGTAATCGATTGGGACGGCCCCAGTGTATTCGATCCAACTTTGCCTACTCCTGTCCAGGAAAGTTACGCGTACTCAATGGTAGAAGGTAAGGCGCTTTCGGGTAGTAATCTGAACGCGACCGGAAAAACGACAACAGATCTTTTTGAAGGCCCGCAAAATCCTTCTTCGCCGCTGGTCACAAGCGAAAACTTTAACTACCGCCTTATACCGGGCAGTGTGTTACGGAACGCAGGTAACGCCTCCCTTTATCCGACAGCTCCTACCCTTCCGGCGGATAACGATATTTTGGACCAGCTGTTCTGGATTATTGGCAATGACGGCAGCCTTGTTCCACGAATGTCGCAGTTCCCGATCTTTCTGGGAAGCCTGCCCGAGTACCGTTCCATTGAACATTATCTTGCCCATGATCTTGATTTTAACAAAGGCGATCTGCGCCCGTCCTATGCGGAAAGCCCGATTCGAAAGACGCGGCCGGGCGCAAGCCTTGATATTGGCGCATATGAATATTAGGAGTAACATGAAACGCGTAACATTACTGGTGGTGCTGCTGCTTGCGTGTTCTGCGCTCTTTGCGCAAGAGGCAGACGCCAAAAAAACAGGCAGGGTTAAACAATTTTTTGGTAATTTTAAAGAAAATCTTTTTTCGCCCCAGCCGCACCGGCCTTTTTCGGTGGGGGCGGGTCTTGAATTAACCCAAAACGACCGCGAAGACATGCTGCCGGAAATAATTATTTATTCTGATTATGAATTGTCCCGCTATTTTGGTATGGGAGTACGCGGCGGACTTACCTTTGCTTCCCGCCAGCCCACCGACCGCCTTGTTTCGGTAATGGAAGGCGTTTTTTATCAGCGCGCGTACCTGTACGATTTTGGCTGGATTAGGCCGTTTGTTCATACCGGCATTGGCGTAAGCGTAGCCCGGGAAGAAGAATACAAGTACACCGATTTTTTGGGCGAAGCCGCGCTGGGGCTGCGGGCTCATTATAAAGGCTGGTTTGCCGAAATGATTTTTCGTTACGGATATCCGTTCCGTTTTGCCGTAGGCCTTTCGGTAGGCCATAGTTACATTCCGTAAGCAAGAGGTATGCTTTGAAAAGGCTCATAAACGCCATACTGATTTTATATGTTACGTCCGCGCTTTTTGCGCAGAACGCGCAAAACTCCGGTGAAGTTGCCCCGGGGGGAGCAACAATGCGCGAAATGCTCAAAGGTTTTTCCATTGGGCTTGAATTGGGTACTCACGAATATCCGCTGGCTGTGTGGTATCCGGCGCAAAGCGAAGACGGCTACAGCATTCGTTCGGTCTACGCAAAACCGCAGTTATTCTGGGAACATTCCATTGCGAATCTTGATATTTACTTTGAGGCAAATCTTACCGCCGATTTATGGGCGGCGGATCCCTCACTGGGGGCGCAGGCCCTTAACGCAAAAGACGCCGACCGCAAACACTGGTTCTTTCTTTACTTTGAAGAGGAATTTACATACCGTCTGCCGCTTGCGATGCAGGGAACGCTTGGCATATTTTTAAATCACCGGAACAATGTATACGCAACGCCCGCGTTTCCCGCCAGGGGCGTGGAAGGCGAGGATGCGTACCGCGCCATTGACGGCAAAAAATTTGACGGACGGCTGACAGCAGGGCCCAAATATAGCAATAATCTTACTGCGGGCGAGTTTTACACAAAACTGGGAGTTCCCCTTGACTACCTAAGCCGCTTTAGCGGCGACTTGGGACTTGGCCTTGAACTTACGCTGGGGTATAGCGCCGGCGATGATTTTGCCCTCAAGGGAATTACCTTTGAGGCAACGCCAAAAATGAGTTTTATGCCCGATGTAAAATATGCGGGAACCGAATTTGAATTAACCTATTCCTGGAACAGTTTTAAGGCGGCCCTTACGCTCGATTCCCTTGAAGCGTTTAAAGAGATTACGGTAACTCCCAAACTGACCTGTTCGTTTGACCAATTTAGCTACTGCTTTGGCGTTGAATTTGGCAATCTTATGACCAACTGGACTTTTAGTCCTTCAATAGGCCTGTTCTGGCGTTATTGATGGCTCCTTCAGGCGTGCCGAAAACAGGCGTACTTATGCCGCTGCTTGTATTTTTTTCTTTGGGGCAGCTTTACGCGCAGCAAAAAGAAACAATTTCGGCGGGAATCTTTGGCGAGGCCAATACCTATACCCGCGATATAAGAAAAGGCATGATCCCCCTTATGGCCGGCGCGGTCGCGGATTATGGTTTTACCGATCGTGTTGCCGCCGGATTACGCGCCGGATACGGAACAGAATTTTATGATGTTTCTGTTTTTGAAGCTTTTGCCTTTGGCCGCTATTATTTTTTAAACACTCCTTTTGGAAAGCCCCTTTTTGTCCAGCTTGGCGGCGGTATTGCCCTGCTTATGGAAGATGATCGCCGCGTACCTGCGCCGCTGGGAGACGTTTCCGCGGGTATTCGCTTTTCCCTAAAAGAAAAATTTTATATTGAACCCTTTATTCGCGGCGCCTGGCCGGCAGGATTTGGCATGGGTATAGTGGCGGGCTACCGCTTTCAAATTAAACGCCGCGTGAACACTGCGCCCGATGATGGTACAACTATTCTTGCATCTGACGATGTTGAAGAAACAGAACACGGCATTGTTTATGTACCGGTCATTTTCTTTAGGGCGAACAACGCCGATTTTATCGGCAGGGATATTGATCCGGTGCGGGGCCTTGATGAACAAACCATAGCCAGCAACAACGCCGCCCTGCAGCTGCTTGCCGATTTTATGCAAAATAATCCCGCCTATACTGTTCGTATAGAAGGACACGCCAATCCCGTTCTGGGAACACAGCGGGAGCATGAAGATCTGCTGCTGCCGCTTTCGCGCGCCAGGGCTGAATTTATCAAACAGGAACTGCTGCTGCTGGGCGTTGATTCCGCCAGAATTACCACTGTTGGCAGGGGCGGCGGCGAAGCGCAGAGTCACAGCGGCTGGCAAAACCGCCGTGTTTTATTCTATCTGGAACGGCTGGAGCAAAAATGAAAAAGATTCGCCGGCGCATTCTTTTTTTGCCTGTTTTGCTTCTGCTTGTTTTTTCCTGTAAAAATCCCATGGTGATTTATTACCTTGGAGAAATAGATACCGAAGATTATTCCGTGGTAGCCCTGCTGGTAAGTACCGGTGAATGGTTTTATTCCCTTAATGACGCCGTAGCCGCCGCTCCCGCCGGAACCCCGGCAAGCCCCGAATTAATCGAACTGCGGCGGAATGTACAAAAACCCCATACGCTGGGCGCGTCCGGCATAACGCTGTCCGGCAAGCACATAGAACTTGCCCCCCATACCGCCGAAGTTTTTTCTGTGTACATTGGCCGCTGGGCCGGCAACGGCAGCGATTTATTTGTAGTTGACACAGATGCTTCCCTGCTCATAAAGGGATCTGTTATCATTGGCGGCGGCGGAACCGCGGTACGGGTTAAAAGCGCCGCGCCAAACCTGGGCGTTTTTACCCTGGACGGCGGCGCGCGGATCGCGCTGGATTCGCAGGTATTTCTGGAATCAAGCGGACCGCTGCCCGCGGACAAGGCAAAGATTACCGTTGGGGGCGGCTTTAGCGGATCAATCGATGCCATCGCGCGCATTGGTATTGACCAGAGCGAATACGCGTCTACCAGACAGGTACTTGACGGTACAGCCGCCGATATAGCCGCCTGCCGTTTTCGTTTTAGGGTAAGCCCCGAGTATCCCGCAGGCTGGGCGTCGCCGCGTTATTGGGGGGTAGATACTACCGGCAGTCTGGAACACTATGTGGCGGCGCACTCCGGAGGACAGAACGGTATTTATGGCATTGGCGAAGGACTGGTAACTTATACCAAACTGAAGGATGCCTTTGATATTGCGGGCGGCTCACTGGGTGCTCCAAAGGATTTGTATTTTGTTTCAAATATTGATCTGGATGCGTCCGCATCATATACGGTGCAAACCGGAAATTATATACGCCTGATCGTTCCACCGGGACATCACTATATGTTAAAGCGAACAGCATCGACAACATCCAACATGCTTGTCATAGACCCCAGTGCAAGTCTTGAGCTTTCCGCTCCATACGGATCGATTACTATTGATGGCGGTGCGGTATGGAACGGCTCGGGGAATCCCGCCGCAGGCGCTTCGAATACAGGGGTAACATCTGATCAAGCTCTTGTTTATGTACAGGGATCGGGTATTCAGGGATATTTTACCCTGAGTCAGGGGGCGGTACTGCAAAATAATGATAATACCTCCTCAAACAACGGCGGCGCTGTTCATGCACAGGGCGTCTTTATCATGAGGGGTGGTCAAATTACCCGTAACCGGGCGGCCGGATCGGGCGGAGGCATATATTATGTGGGTAATACATATGTTTCGCGAACCATCAGCGGGGGGAGTATTACCAATAATGACGCGGCACTTTCGGGCGGCGGCATAATGATGGATTTGGACGGCAAGGTCACACTTACCATGAGCGGCGGGATGATCAGCGGCAACCGCGCGTCCGGTACAGATGGCGGCTTGGTCACTTCGGGCTTTGGCTGCGGCGGCGGGGTATTTATTCCCGGTCCGGCTACCGCCAACACATTCAACATGAGCGGTGGAACGATCAGCGGCAATATAAGCGCCAATGGCAATGGGAACGGCATCGCGGTGGACCGTTTGGGTTATGGAGGTTCGGCTAATTTCTACATGAGCGGGTCCGCCTATATCGCCCCGAATAACGATGTATATCTTTATGGCGCTCCTTCCTCCAATGACTGCGTTATTACGATAATCGGAAACCTTGCCTATTCGCCGGCGGCAACCATTGATTCACACCTTGTCACATCAACACAGGTACAGGTAATTTCGACCTCATCGTTTGGTTACCCCGCCGTGGCAGGCAGATTTGCCGCCGCCGCGGGCCGTACCCTGCATCCCAACGGTACGCTTACCAACCCGTAAGGCAATGACACGAGACCAGCGCGAAATAAACCGGCGCATACTTAGCGGCAGGGTTGCGGCTAACGAAACTTATGTCGCTGATAAATATCCCCATGAGGTATTTATTTCATCGCCAGTGAAGTTTGAAAAAGTAAACAAATTTACCAAAGGTCTTGCTCTCCCCAAGGGCGTAAAAGTAGCGCGGTCAAGAATACCTGTAAACTCCGACCAGCGAGACATTTTACGGAAGGAACTGCGCCAGGCCGCAATATTGACCGGATGTAATAATTCCGTTTTTCTTATACCGGAGCATGGCGCCTATAAGGAACGGCTTGTCGATGCTGTTATAAATGGTCTCCTTTATGAATTCAGGAACATCACCGGAAACGCCCGTGCGGTTGAAGATGAATTTAGAAACGCCAAGGGTAAGGGCGGCGATGTAAATGTTTTTATAAACATCGACTCAGGTATCCCAAAATCTGAAGCACGGCGCAGAATAGCGTTGGTTCTTGGCCGCCATCCAGACTATACCGGAAAGATTATCGTTTCTTTTAGCAGGGCGGAGAAACTTGGGATTATCAGGGATTCGATAGTCTATTTTTGGGATACCAAAAACTTTAGGTAAAAAAACCCTGCCGTGAGGCAGGGCGGCTGGACAAGGCTGAACTGAATCATAACCCCATCCAACTATGACTATACAACAGATCAGTAAAAATGTCAAGTAAATTTGGAGGTTTACAGGTTTACGGATACGTAAAGTTTTCCGGTCCCGCGCCGGCAAGGACTTTTGCGTAAAGGCCTGCTTCGTACCGGCACATATCCTGGTTATGCTCGCGCCAGTTGCCGCATTCGGCGGGGTCCACGCCGGGTTCTTCGCCGTCATACGCGATGATCCAGTCAACCATTTCGCGGATCAGGGCAAGTATGTCTGCGGAATTTAAATCGCCGTTCATAAGCAGATAACAGCCGGTACGGCAGCCCATGGGCCCAAAGTAGACAATGTCCTTTCCCCATACCAGATGCGCGCGCAAAAAGGTCGCGCCCAAATGTTCAAACGAGTGCAGCGCGCCCATATCCATAACCGGTTCAATATTGGGCGCCTTAAAGCGAAGGTCGAACGTGGTAATCGTGGCGCCGTTAAAGGTATCTTTGCGCGAAACATAGATTCCGGGCTTGAGCTTTAAGTGATTGATTTGAAAACTGGCAATTTTTTCCATGGTCTAACTCTCCTTTACTTCTGTATGTAAAATAATCCGGCGGACAATTTCGCAGGAATGTTTTGACGCAATGGGAAGAAACTCATCGTGGGTCATGGGCGATTCCTTTCCGGCCACATCGGAAATAGCGCGGATTACCAGGCAGGGAACGCCAAAAAGAAAGCATGCCTGGGCGACGGCCGCGCCTTCCATTTCTACCGCCCGTATGCCCGCAAAGCGCTTTACCACCTGGGCGATTTTTTGTTCATCGTGCATAAACGAATCGGCGGAGCCGATAAGGCCGCGCGTGTGGTTAAACGCGGCGGGTAAAACGCCTTCTGCCTTTAACTCATCTATTGCCGTTTCGGCCAGCGCCATCAAATGTTCCGGCGCGGCGTATACCGCCGGCATTCCGGGAACCTGGCCGGGCGCATAGTTAAACGCGGTTACATCAACATCGTGGTAAAAAAGACCGTCGCCAATTACCACATCGCCAAAATGCAGATCCTCTCCAATGCCGCCCGCAGACCCGGTGTGAATTACCAGACCGGGTTTAAAACGGTCGATAAGCAGGACGCATCCCGCGGCGGCGTTTACCTTGCCAATTCCGCAGCGGAGCAGCACAACATCACGGTTGTCGAGTTTTCCGGTTATAAACGAAAAAACGCCGCATTCGCTCTGTGTTGTCCCCTGCATAAGGGAGCGGAGCAGTTCAATTTCTTTTTCCATCGCGCCAATAATACCAATCATATCGTTAGCGGAAACGCCGCATTCCCTCCATTCCGCCGCTCATCATCTGCTGCATCGCGGCGGGGTTTCTGCCCATTTTTGCCATTTTTTTCATCATGGTCCGCATCTTTTCGAATTTTTTTATAAGCCGCGCGACTTCGGCTACCGATGTGCCCGAACCCCGCGCAATCCGCCCCCGGCGCGAAGGCCCAATAATCAGGTGATTGGCCCGTTCCTTGCGCGTCATGGAAGAAAGGATCGCCTCCTGACCGGAAAAATTTTCCCTGTCAATGTCTTCTTCGCTTACCTGTCCCGCCATGCCGGGGATCATTTCGATCATTTTTTGCAGCGACCCCATTTTCTTTACCGAACGAAGCTGGGCAAGCCAATCTTCAAGGGTAAAGTTTTCTTTTTCCATTTTTTTCTGGAGCGCTTCCGCTTCTTTTTGATCAATTACTTCCTGGGCTTTTTCGACAAGGCTTACCACGTCGCCCATGCCCAAAATGCGTCCGGCGATGCGCTCCGGCCTAAAAACTTCAAAGTCTTCGGGTTTTTCGCCGGTGCCGGTAAATTTAAGCGCCTTTCCGCTTATTGTTTTTAGTGAAAGCGCCGCGCCGCCCCGCGTATCCGAATCAAACTTGGTAAGAATTACCCCCGAAAGGCCTATCTTTTCGTCAAATGTTTTTGCAATGTCAACGGCGGATTGTCCGGTCATTGCGTCGGCGACGAGTAAAAGTTCGTCCGGTTTGGCGGCGGCTTTAAGGCGCTGCAATTCGCCCATCATTACTTCGTCAATTTGAAGCCGGCCGGTAGTGTCGACAATCAAAACATCGGCAAGACTTTTTTTCGCGGCAGAAAGCGCGCCCCGGTACACGGCGACCGCATCTTTTGCGCCGTCTTCGCGGTATACCGGCACGCCGATCTGCTCCCCCAGTATGGAAAGCTGTTCGGCGGCGGCAGGCCGCACAAGATCGCAGGCGGCAAGCAGCGGTCTGCGTCCGGCCTTTTTTAGAAAAAGCGCAAGTTTTGCGGAACTGGTTGTTTTACCCGAACCCTGCAATCCCAGCATCAATATAACAGAAAGGGTGTCGGGCCCTTTAAGGGCAAGGTCCTGTTTTTCGCCGCCCAAAAATGAAACAAGTTTGTCGTGAACAATCTTTACAAACATTTGTCCGGGATTTACCGAACGCAGCACATTTTCGCCTTTGGCTTCTTCTATGGTGGAATTAACAAAGCGGCGCACAACCCGCAGATTGACGTCGGCTTCAAGCAGCGCCATTTTAATCGCGTCAACGGCGTCTTCGATATTTTTTTCGCTTATTGCCGCCCTGCCCGAAATAGTCCGCAGGGCATCCTGTACTTTTTGGGTTAGTTTATCAAACACGGTCTTCCTTCCAGAATATAAGTCATTATCCGAGCTCTTTTAAAAAGCTGTACAAAAATCCAACAGGTTTTAATTCCTTGTTTAAAATGTGATACAGTCCGGTCGATATGGGCATGCGCAGTTTATGTTTTTCTGACAGGGCTTTTGTGTACTTTGCCGCGGCGACGCCTTCGGGAAGGTAGCCAAGTTCGCCAATCCGCGCAAGCAGATCTTCCATATCCTTAAAGGATTCCAGAATATTTTTTTCGATAATTTCGCGGCCAAAACGGCGGTTGCGTCCAAACACCGAACGGCAGGTTACATCCAGATCGCCTACGCCGGAAATCGAAGTGAATGTTTCAGGATGTGTCGCGCCCATTGCCATGCCCAGGGCCTGTATTTCGTTAAGACCCGCCGCAAGAAGCAGCGATTCGGTGCCGTCTCCAAACATGTCTTCGACTTCGGCGCTTCCTTCTGTTTTGAGCGCGTCCATAATTCCAAAGGCGATGGCGATTACGTTTTTTACCGCGGCGGCAACCTGAACGCCGCGTACATCAAGCGAGGCAAAAACCAAAAGGCGGCTGCTTTTTAACAGATAGCGAAAGCGTATTGAATTCCGCGCGCTTTCGCTTGCGGCGATAAGCCCGGTGATCTTTCCCCGCGATACTTCTTCGGCGTGGCTGGGGCCGGCAATATACACAAGCGACTGGCGGTAAAATCCGGGAAGATAATCTTCCAGTGTTTCCAGAATGGTCCGGGGCCCTTTTTCGGTTTCAAGAAAACCCTTGGTAATTACGCCAATGGCGCTTTTTCCCTCTCGTATCGAAGCTACCGTTAAAAGTTTTTTTACCGTGTCAAGCAAAAAAAGCGAGGGCAGGGCAAGTATGATAAATTCCCTGTCGGCGGCGGCTTCCGCCGGATCGGTTACCGCCGTAATATTTTTGGGCAGATTTATTCCGGGCAAAAAACGGGAATTGGTATGTTTCGTGCCGATTTCAAGGGCCGTTTCGCCTTCGTAGCACCAGATGACCACATCGCCGCCCTTTTCGGCGATAACTTTGGCTACCGTCGTTCCCCAGGCGCCCGCGCCCAAAACCGCGACTTTTGCACTCATCCGCCCAGTATAACACAGAATATCCTGCTTTGCTATAGCAAAACAGGACCGCGCACATTATGATGGTTTGCATGGAACACTACAAACGGACTCATCACTGCGGCGAACTTTGCGCCAGACACGAAGGAGCGCCGGTAACGCTTAACGGCTGGGTAAACCGAAAGCGCGATCACGGCGGCATTAGTTTTATCAATCTGCGCGATCGCTACGGCGTTACCCAGACGGTAATCGGCGAAAACCCTTCCGCGCTGCTGGCGGAAACCGCCGCGCAGCTGCGTAACGAATACTGCGTTGCCGTCAGGGGAACGGTGCGCAGAAGGCCGCCCGATATGGTCAACAGCGATATGCCGACCGGCGAAATCGAGGTTCTTGTCCACGAGCTTGTAATACTTAACAAATGTGAAGTACTTCCATTCCAGATAGAAGACGAAAGCCGGGCCGGCGAAGATCTGCGCCTTAAGCACCGCTATCTTGATCTTCGTTCAGCGGGAATGCAGAAGCGTCTGCGTCTGCGCCACGAAACCGCTTTTGCCGTGCGCGAATGGATGACGTCGCAGGGATTTTATGAAATTGAAACGCCCACATTTATCCGCTCCACGCCCGAGGGCGCGCGCGATTATCTGGTGCCCTCGCGGCTTTACGCGGGAAAATTCTACGCCCTGCCCCAGTCGCCGCAGTTGTACAAACAATTGCTTATGGCGGCGGGGTTTGACAAATATTTTCAAATTGCCCGCTGTTACCGCGACGAGGACGCGCGCGGCGACCGCCAGCCGGAATTTACGCAAATTGATATCGAGATGAGTTTTGTAAGCCGCGACGAGGTGCTTTCCATGACCGAGGGGCTTATGTCCCATGTGTTCCAAAAGACCCTGGGTATAACGCTGCCGGTTCACTTTAAACGCCTTGGTTATGACGAAGCAATGGAATTGTACGGAACCGACAAACCGGATCTGCGTTTTGATCTGCCCCTGCATGATTTTGCCCCCTGCGCCAAAGAAGGTGAATTTGCGGCTTTTAATGGGGCGCTTGCGGCAGGAGGAGCGGTCAAGGCCCTGGTTGTTCCGTCCGGGGCGATGAAAACGCCGTATTCGCGAAAACAGATCGAAGAACTTGAAAACCACGCAAAAATTTACCGGGCAAAGGGTCTGGCCTGGATGAAGGTTGCGGAGGGCGCGCTTGAAGGAGGGGTTTCAAAATTTTTCGCGCGGGCGGCGGCAAAGATTATTGACCGGCTGGGGGCAAAACCGGGCGACCTTATCCTGCTTGTCGCGGACGCAAAGCGAAAAACCGCCAACACGGCGCTGGGGGCCGTCCGTTCCAGATTGGGAAAGGAACTTTTTTTAAGCGAAGACAGCGAAGCGGCAAAACGCTTTGAATTTGTATGGATTGTCGATTTTCCCCTCTTTGAATACAACGAAGACGAAGAACGCTGGGAAGCGGCCCACCATCTGTTTTCATATCCGCAGGAACAGTACCACGATACGCTGGAAAGCTGCCCCGGCGGCGTTAAGGGCGATCTGTACGATCTTGTACTTAACGGCTACGAGCTTGCTTCGGGTTCGATCAGAATACATGATCCTGTTTTGCAAAAACGGATTTTTTCGATTACGGGAATAGGAGAAGAAGAAGCCCAGGCAAAATTCGGTTTTTTGCTCGAGGCGCTTAAATATGGCGCGCCGCCCCACGGCGGCATAGCTCCCGGACTTGACCGCCTTGTTATGCTTATGGCCGGGGAAACTTCCATAAAAGAAGTTATTGCCTTTCCCAAAAATTCTTTTGCGGTAAGCCCCATGGATGACTGCCCCGCGGCGGTTGACGGGCGGCAGCTTGAAGAACTCCATCTTGTGATAAAAGAGCCAAAGGAGGAGGCAAACCCGTGACAGCCTTTGTTGATTTATTCTGGACATTTGTTAAAATCGGCCTTTTTACCTTTGGCGGCGGTTACGCGATGGTGCCGGTTATTGAACGGGAGCTTATCAACAGAAAAGCGTGGATCAATATGGACGAGGTTCTTGATTACTATACTATCGCCCAGGTTACGCCGGGAATTATCGCCGTTAATATTTCGACGTTTGTAGGGTACCGCCGCAAAGGTGTTGCCGGCGGCATACTTGCGACAGTTGGTTTTGTACTTCCGGGTATTCTGCTTATGACGCTGGTTTCGCTGTTTTTAAAACGCTTTGCGGAATACCCGCCGGTGCGCCATGTCTTTGCGGGAATACGGATTGCGGTGGGCGCGTTAATCCTTGATACCATACTAAAACTGCTCCGCAATCTGGTTGCGCCTGCTGCAGCCGCTGATGTGACCGCGGCATCTGGTGACGCTGCAGCTTCTGACACAACTGCCGTATCCGGCGCATCCGCTGACGCGCCCGGCCTTGGCGCTACAGCCGATGATGCAGTTTCTGCCGTATCCGCTGTCACGACTGACACGCTCACCGGCAATGGCGTTACATCCGGCGATAATGTTATGTCCGCCGCTGCTACAGCCGCAACCGAAGCGCGGCGCGTGCAGATTGTTTTTTCCGTTACCGCGTTTGCCGCCGCGTTTGTGCTGTCCGCGTTTTTTAAGCTAAGCGCCGCGCTCATTGTGCTTGCCGCCGCCTGGGCGGGCTTTTTGTGTTTCAGGCCAGGCGGTTTTCGTTTTTCAAACCACTGGCGCGGCAGATCATGACAAGTCTTTATATATTCGCGGTGTTTTTTTATATCGGAATTTTTAGCATAGGAGGCGGGCTGGCGACGCTTCCCTTTTTGTTTGAACTGGCAAAAAAATATTCCTGGCTTGCCGAAGAAAAAATCGGCGATTTTTTGGCGATTGCCCAGGCGTCGCCGGGAGCGGTCGGCGTTAATATGGCCGCGCAGACGGGCTTTTTGTGGGCGGGGCCTTTGGGCGCCTGTGCCGCCGCGCTGGGTTTAATTGCTCCTTCAATCATCGTAATTACCATTGTTGCCCGTATGCTCGACAAGTTTAAGAAAAACAAAATTGTCGCGGCGCTTTTTTCAGGCCTTCGCCCCGCCGCCGCGGGACTGCTTGCCGCCGCGGGTTTTGGCGTATGGAGGATTTCCCTGTTTGCGGTCGAATCCGGCATACGCTGGAAAGAATTTGCGGTTTTTGTTGTATTTTTTGCGCTTATCCGGAAATTTAAAAAACACCCCGTTACCTATATTGCCGCCGCCGGAGTAGCGGGCGCGGTTCTGGGTCTGTAAACTAACGCTTTTTCGCAACCATACGCCGCAGCGCTTTAAGGTGTTTGTCGCCGGTAACAAGCAGCAGACAGATGCCCGTTGCGGCAAAAAGAAGCGCCTGCAGCGCCAGGGGAAGTCCGACACGGATTATCCGGCCGCCGGACAGGTTCCAGGAATTAAAAAACGTATTGGTAAACAGCACCGGCAGCGCGGCAATAACAGAAAAAACAAGCAGCTTTACCGCGTAACCCGCTCGTGCCAGCAGCGAGCGGCCGGCGGCAATGGGCTGTCTGCCGGGGAAAAACAGCAGCAGCGCCGTATTGACCGCGCTCGAAATGGTTAAGGCCAGCGCAATGCCGGAGCCTTTCATTGTCCGCGCAAGGACAAGCGCCAAAACAATATTTATGCCAAACGAAAGAACCCCCGCAAGGGTGGGCGATTTTGAATCGCTTTTTGCGTAAAAAGCCGGGGCCAGTACGCGGTTAAGCGCGATAAAAAAAAGTCCGGGAACGTGAAACAAAAACGCCGCGTAGGTAAGCGCCACCGAATTTTCGTCAAAGCTGCGCGTCTGAAAAAGCAGCCGAATTATTTTATCGCCCTGGGCCAAAAAGAAAAAGGTAACGGGAATGGCGATAAGCGCGACAATATCCATTGCCTGGGAAAGCCGCTCGTTATATTCCTTCCAGCGCAGCGACTTTGCGTATTCGGCAAGATTTGGAAGCAGCACCGTACCAATGGAAACGGCAAAAACACCCAAAATCAATTCCTGAAGGCGCAGGGAATATTGCAGACTGGAAACAATGCCCTCTCCCGCCTGTCCGGCAAGCGCCGTACATGTCAAATCGTTAAGCTGATACGCCGCCATGCCAATGATCGTAGGCCCGATAAGGCGAAGCACGGCCCCGGTTCCCGGATTGGTGATTGCCCGCCGTATGCCCACCGCGCAAAAACGGAACCCGTGCTTCCACACAAAGGGAAACTGTATCGCCGCTTCCAAAAATCCGCCAATGACAATTCCAATCGCCATGGCGCGGGCGGGATTTTGGGTAAACGGCGACAATACATACGCGCAGCCAATGGTAACAATATTAAGCAAAATCGGCGCCAGGCCAGAGGGCGCAAAAATATGAATGGAGTTAAGAATCCCCTGAAAGAGCGCCGCCACCGAAATAAAGGCCAAAAACGGGAACATTATCCGGGTAAGAAATACCGTTTCGTCAAAAACACTTGTAACGTCAAAAAGCGGGGTTTTGTCAATTTCCATGCCAAAAAGACGTATAAGCAGGGGGCATAAAACGATCCCCGCGACTACCACCAGGCTTACAAAAAAAGTAAGGAAGGTAAAAACGCACGAAACAAATTCGCGGATTTTTGCGCGGTCGTCTTCGACCAAATATTGTTTAAGCGTTGGAATAAACGCGACCGCGATGGAGCCTTCCGCAAAAAGGCGGCGGAATAAATTGGGAACAAGAAACGCGACCGAAAACGCGTCGGAAAGGGCGCTTGTTCCCAAAAAGGCCGCTTTGGTTATTTCGCGTAACAGCCCCAAAACCCGCGACAAAAGGGTAAGCAGCGAAAGCGCGCCGCCCGAGCGGAGCATGGATGCTGGATTTGAAGAGCGCGGCATGGTGTTAGTCTATGCGAGCTAGGCTTTTTAGGCAATCTATTGTACAGTAAAGACATGAGCAAAGAAGTAACCATTACCAATGACAACTTTGACGGCGAAGTGCTGCAATCGGCAGTGCCGGTGCTGCTTGATTTTTGGGCGCCCTGGTGTAATCCCTGCCTGGCGATAGCTCCCATTATTGAACAAATTTCAGACGAATATGACGGCACGCTTAAAGTGGGAAAGATCAATGTAGACGAACAGGGCCCCCTTGCGCAAAAGCACAGCGTCACCTCTATACCAACCCTGGCGGTCTATAAGGGAGGCCAGTGTGTATTTTCCCAGCCTGGCGCGCTTCCCAAAGCCGGCATAGAGGCGCTTGTAAAGCAATACCTGTAAAGCTACGGCGAATACTTTTTGGCAGTGTTTGCCGCCCCCGGCGTCGCGGTGCTTGTTGCCCCGATAAACCAGTCGGCGGCGCTGTTGGTGTCGTTTCCCGGACGGCGGTTTACGGTCCGCGTAGCGGTATGCCCGGTACTGTCAAACGCGTAGGATTCAAGCGGTTCGTCCCCGCTTTGCCAGGCATCCTGTTCAAAAAGCATGGCGGCCGCCTGGGTGACATTGGCGTTTGACTTTGAGGTTCCGCGTAAAACAATCGCGTCCAGCACCCGGTCATCCTGATCGCAGAGATAAATCACGTCGGTGTTCTGAAGCAGTTTAACGGCCCCGGGCGCCCAAAAATCGCGGGCGCTGGAGGAAGCCTCTGTTCCCCCCGATTCCGCAAGGTTTCTTCCTGTTTCATTTTTGTGGCCGGCTTCGTCGGCAAGGTCCCGCATGTGCAAAACAATGTATTCGTTCGCGGAAACTTCGACAGGCGGGAATTCAAAGACGGGCAGTTTGCCGCCGTTATATGCGGCAAAAAGCCGCAGCGCCCCAAGGTTTCCCGCGCCGGCGGTTTTAAGCTCGACATACTCTACCTTGGGTTTAGAGTAGTTCAGCCTTATCTCGTTAAGAAGCAGGGCGGGCAGCCGGTTATTCCGCGTCCGGAAAGGAATAAGCACATTAAGGGTGTTTCCCCGTTTGTCCGCGACAAGCATGTCCATGTTGACAAGCTGTCCGGGCTCATAACTGCCGGTCAGACGAAAGCGTATTGTTTCGCCCTCGCCGCTCAATTCAATTTCCGCCGGCGGATCAAAATAGGCCGATTTGACCGCCACGGGAACAGAAAAGCGGAATTCCAGCTCGCCGTTTTCCAGCGCGCGGCTGCCCAAAAAAACCGGCGATTCAGCGCTTGTTCCCAGCAATTTTTGCAGAGCTGTTTCGGTTGAACAGCCCGCCGGGATTAGCAGCGCAAGCGCAAGAAACCCCGCCGGAAAGAACCCCCGGCTCTTTTTGAACAATTTTCCAGACAAATTTACATCAGTATTTTTCATAAAAGCCTCCATCTTCCAGAGGGATCATATTTTGACGGCGCTTTGGAAAAAGTAAAAAAAAATGCATTTGGGCCTGCGGGCAAAACAAAGTTACCGTTCTTGACATTACGGCATATTTGTTATTAATCTAGTGAAGCTGGATGAAACAGGAGGCGGCGCATGAAGGATGAAATACAAAAACAAAAAATTCTTCTTGTCGATGATGAAGAAATCCAGCTGACCATTGCCAGGTCCATGCTGGAGGACGACTATGAAATTTTTGTCGCAAAATCGGGAAGACGGGCGGTGGAATACCTGCGGGACGGTTTGGTTCCCCACCTGGTCTTGCTGGACATCCTCATGCCGGAAATGGACGGCTGGGAAACATTCAACCGGATACGGGCAATGAGTTTTTTGCACGAAGTTCCGGTAGCCTTTTTAACATCGATAAACGAGATCGTTGCCGAAACGCATGCGTTTGAAATGGGCGCCGCCGATTATATTGCAAAACCGTACGAAAAAGGCGATATATTAAAGCGCGTAAAAGACATCATGGAAAAGGGTGTTAACAAACAGTAGTGCGGTAAATCCGCCAAAAAATATTCGTTATGGAAGGCAGTTATGACAGTTATACAAACAAAAGATTCGCCGGCGGCAATCGGGCCGTATTCCCAGGGCTTTTTGGCGGGCGGTTTTATTTTTACCTCGGGCCAAATTCCCCTTGATCCGGAAACGGGCAGTGTAAAAGGCGCAGGCGTAGCCGAACAGGCGCAGCAGGCTATTGCCAATCTTAAAGCGGTGCTTGAAGCCGGTAATTCTTCTTTGGCAAAGGTGATTAAAACAACCTGTTTTCTTGCCAGCATGGACGACTTTGCAGCCTTTAACGAAGTGTACGCGCGGCATTTTACCGGAAAACCGGCGCGGTCCTGTATCGCGGTAAAAACACTGCCGCGGAATGTCCTTTGTGAAATTGAAGCAATCGCGGAAATATAAGCAAAACGTCGAACAGTGACCGAAAAAACCTGGGACGCGTTCCGCGCCGCGCGTACGCGCTACCGCGATTACTGCGAAGATTTAACAAAACGCTTTGGCCCGGGCGGCGCGGAGCGTATTCAACAGCTGGTGGACGGGCGGGAGGGTCCCGCATATACGGTGCAGACGCCGGTCCTTTACAATTACGCGCTTGACGACATAACCCGCGAAAGCAGCCCCCGCCTTATTTTGGTCGCCGATAATCCGGGCCGCCGTGAACAGGCCGCGGAAAACCGGCGCTATCTGGTGGGGCCGTCGGGTAAAATCGCCGAGCGTTTTTTTGGCGAACAGCTTGGCATTGATTTTCGCGCCGATGTGATCATTCTAAATAAAACGCCGGTGCATACGCCGCGCACCGCCTTGCTGCGCGAACTCTGCGGCCTGGACGAAGCAATTACCGGCATGATGGAAGAATCGCAGCGCGTTATGGCGGAACTGCTCGCCGCGTTCCAGCAGGCGCTGTCGCTTGACAAGGTGATTCCCGTGTGGATCACAGGCTATTCAGAAATGAAGAAGGGCGGCATTTTTGAGGTATATACCGAAACCCTTAAATCACTTTATACCGCAGGCGCGCTGCGCGAACGGCTCTTTTTCTACCGTCATTTTTCGATGAATCAGTTTACCATCGATTTACACAAACAGCGCCGCCCAAAAGAAGACCTTGCCCCGTGCCTTGAACGCATGGGCGTTGCCTACCGTCAGCGGGTGCTGGGGTTCTAAGTAACGGCGAAAGAATGCCGATTCCTGAATGATGCCTTCCGTCAAAAATCCTTCACTTTTTTACCAAAAGACTAAAGCTCCCTTTTTCCGTAAAGCGGCCTCTTGCGCGTCCCGGTACAGCTCCCGCCGGGTCATCAACAGCCGATAAGTACCCTCGGAAGTTTAAAAGGGTTTTCCCTGCATTAAATTTCTCTGGAGGACAACATGAAGTACAATAAAAATGATGGTTCCGGCGTAAACGAACTTTTGGCGGAAAATGACGATCCGCTCGATATCCGTTTTGACAACGTGTTCAAGGCGGTGTTTACCAAAGACAGCCCTGAATCGCAGGGGGCGCTCGCCAGACTGCTTTCCGGTATCATCGGAAGGGATCTTTCGGTCATCACGTTATATATCAACGAACCGCCCGTCGGCGATACCCGTGACCGCCAAATCCGCTTTGACATAAACTGCAGGGCGGAAGACGGCTCACTTATTAATGTGGAAATGTCCTTTTTTCCGAATCCGTTTGAACCGGTACGCCTTGAGTACCACGCGGCAAAACTCTTTGCTACCCAGGGAATCCGGGGAAAGAACAAAAGCTTCGGCGATCTTAAAGAGACGTATCAGATTACGTTTCTGGCAAGAGAAACTTTTTTCGCCGACAGTGATTTTTTACACTGGTTTGAGTATTATGATCCCGAACGTCGTATGCCGCTCGGCGGACGGAGCCGGATCATCACGCTGGAACTTTGTAAAGCTGACACCGTGGTGGAAAAACCCGCGGGAGAAATGACTGCGGCGGAACTGTGGGCGGTGTTTTTCCAGTATTTGACAGACAGGGATAAACGGTGGAAAATAAATGAAATAGCAAAATTCGAGGAGGGCATAGCCATGGCCGGACAGGTAGTAATGGGTATCAGCAAGGATGACGCGGAACTCTTCCGTATTCTGGGCGAAGAAAAGTACGAGCTTGACCAGCAAAACAGACGTGTGGAAGCAGAGCGGGCAGCACGGCGTGAAGGCAAAGAGGAAAGCCTGCGGGAAACGGCCCGAAAGATGAAGGCCGATAACGCCCCCGTCCGCCTGATTGAGAAATATACCGGGTTAACGGAACAGCAGATCGAGGAGTTGTAAGGAAAAATTTTTTGCCCTGCCAAAACAAACTGTAGTCATTCAACACAGCAGGATCCGGAAACGCCCCCTTGTCATTTACGCCAATTTATATCACAGTGCTGTATACGATATTTATAGGGGTACTCATGGCCAGAAGGGGAAAAATTAGTATTGATCGCGAAAACTGCAAGGGTTGTTACCTGTGTATCCGCGCCTGTCCGCTCAAGGTGATCGACAGGGATCGCGAGGCGAATTCTCTGGGAGTGTATCCGGCCAGGGCGGCGTTTATGGAAAAGTGTATTGCCTGCGGCGGCTGTTACGAAGTCTGTCCCGATGTGTGCATAGAAGTGTATGAACTGGAAGGAGCAGAAACAGCATGAGCGAAAAGGTATTGATGAAAGGGAACGAAGCGATTGGCGAAGCGGCCTTTCGCGCGGGCTGCCGCGCGTACTTTGGGTACCCGATTACGCCGCAGAACGAAATTGCCGCATACATGGCTTCTCGCATGCTCGACGGGGATCGTGTGTTTATTCAGGCAGAAAGCGAAGTGGCGGCAATAAATATGGTTTTTGGCGCGTCCAGCGCCGGCGCCCGCGCAATGACGTCATCGTCCAGTCCGGGCATTAGCCTTAAACAGGAAGGAATGAGTTATGCCGCCGGCGCGGATATTCCGCTGGTGCTGGTAAATGTGGTCAGGGGCGGTCCCGGCCTTGGTTCCATTGCGCCTTCCCAGGCGGATTACTTTCAGTCAACGCGCGGCGGCGGGCACGGCGATTATTACTGTCTTGTGCTTGCGCCCAAAAGCGTGCAGGAATGCGCCGATTTTACCAGCGAAGCGTTTGACCTTGCCGACAAATACCGCATTCCGGTAATTATTCAGGCGGACGGCATGATCGGTCAAATGATGGAAGCGGTCGAGCTTCCCCCCGAAAGGGATCTTGCGTCGCTTCCCGCGCGGGATTGGGCCGTCGGTTTTAGGCGGCAGCGTGAATCGCGGCACATTACTTCAATTCACCTTGTTCCCGAAGAACTTGAAGCGATTACCCTTGCGCGGTATAAACGCTACGAAGAAATCAAGCTCCGCGAAACCCGTTATGAATATGTCCCCGGGAGCGGCGAGGATGAAATTACCCTGGTTGCGTACGGAACCAGCGCACGGGTGTGTCTGGGCGCAAAACAGCTCGCCCATGCCGCAGGAATTTCGGCCGGCCTCTTTAGGCCGGTGACACTGTGGCCCTTCCCCTATGCGGCGCTCGGGAAAATCGCCGGATCGGGAAAGCCGCTTTTAACGGTAGAGATGAGCCTGGGCCAGCTTGTTGAAGATGTAAAACTTTCGCTGCTTGAAACCCCGGCGGCGGACAAGCGCCTGGTTCATCTTTTGGGGCATTCGGGCGGGGTAATTCCCACCGAAGAAGAAGTGTTCGCAAAAATCAAAGCGGTCCTGGGGAAGTAAAACCCAATCCAATAGCCTTAAGGAAACGATAATTATGAAGAAACTTTACGGATATCCCGACAGTCTTTACAAGGTGCAGACAAAATACTGCGGGGGCTGCGGCCACGGGGTGATCCACCGGATCATAACGGGCCTTATTGACGAAATGGGCCTGCAGGAAAAGGCGGTTATTACCAACCCCGTAGGATGCGCAATTTGGGCGGATCTTTATTTTAATACCGATACCGTACAGCCGGCGCACGGACGTACTCCGGCGGCGGCGACAGGAATTAAACGTATACTGAACGATCATCTTGTTGTTTGTTATCAGGGCGACGGCGATATAGCCGCCATTGGCACCGCCGAAATGATTCACGCCGCCAACCGGGGCGAGCGGTTTACCACGATATTTGTAAACAACGCCATTTACGGAATGACCGGCGGGCAAATGGCGCCGACGACGCTGGTAGGCCAAAAGGCGACCACGGCGCCCCGTGGCCGCGATCCGGTAACAGCCGGTATGGGCTATCCCATCCGCGTTTGTGAAGTACTCGCCCAGCTTGAAGGAAGCCGCTATCTTGCGCGGGGCGCGGTAAATACTCCCGCCAATGTACGCAAAACACGCGGCTATATTAAAAAAGCGTTTGAGGCGCAGATGGCGGGCGAAGGTTTTTGCATGGTCGAAGTGCTTTCGCCCTGTCCCACGAACTGGGGCATGAACCCCGAACAATCCGTAAACTGGCTCGAAGAAAATATGATCCCTGTTTTTCCGCTGGGCGAAATTAAAAACACGCTTGCAGCAAATATAAATATTGATAAAAAGGGAGCCGCCTGAACATGACAGAAAAATCTTTTTTTGCCGGATTCGGCGGGCAGGGAATTATTTCGCTGGGACAAATCTGGGTGTACTGCGCCATGAAAGAAGGAAAAAACGTTACGTTTTTTCCTTTCTACGGGGCGGAAAAACGCGGCGGCATTGCCCGCGCCGGAGTAATTGTAAGTGACGAAGAAATCGCGAGCCCGCTTGTTACCACGCCCGATTCCGCGCTGGTAATGAACGGCGATTCACTTTCTGTGTGCGCGGACATCCTTAAGCCGCAGGGGCTGCTCCTTGTTAATTCAACGCTGGTAAAAGAACAGCCGCGCCGCAAAGATATTACGGTAGCCGCAATAGAAGCAACGGCGCTTGCGGAAAAAGCGGGCAACATACGTTTTGCCAACATGGTTGCCTTGGGCGCAATGGCAAAATTAACCGGAGCGCTCGCGCTCTCCGAAATAGAAGATATACTCGCGCACTTTTTTTCGCCCGAAAAACACAAGTTTATTCCGATGAATGTCGAGGCGATCAAAACAGGTTACGCTGCCGCGCGGTCATGAACATGATCCTTTTTGGCCCCGGCGAGACCGGCAAAGCCCTTGCCAGGACCGATGAACGCGCCCTGCATTTGCTCAAGGTGCTTCATAAAAAAGCGGGTGACAGCTTTGACGCCGGGGTTGAAGGCGGCGCTTTGGGTAAAGGCGTCATTACCCAAATTAAAAACGACGAGCTTTTGTTTACCCTGACGCTGGACGCCGAACCGCCGCCGCGGACGCCGGTACGCCTTATGGTCGGGTTTCCCCGGCCCATACAACTGCGCCGTCTGCTGCGCGATTTAGGCAGCCTGGGGCTCCAGGCGGTGGACCTTGCCGGAACGGAACTGGGCGAACAAAGTTATCGCGATACAAAACTGCTGGAATCCGGCGGCGCCCGCCGCGCGATGATCGAAGGTTCCATCCAGGCCCGCGACACCCGTATTCCCCTGTTAAGCCAGTATCCCGATGTACGTTCATGGCTTGCCGCGCGGCCCTGGTCTGTTCCGGGCGATACTTCGGCTGTCCGTCTTATTGCCGCCGACAATGTCCGCCCTCAGGGTTTTTTGGGCGCTGTCGAAACGCCGGAACGCGCCGTTCTGGCAATCGGCTCCGAGCGCGGCTGGAGTGATCACGAACGGGATCTGTTCGACGCGGCGGGATTCGCGCGCCTTTCCATGGGCCCCCGGACCCTTCGTACAGAAACTGCCTGCGTAAGCGCCGTCGTGCTGCTTATGCGTCAACAATGGTGCAAACAATGAACGTAAAACTTATTCCGTTATTTTTTGCCGGCGTTTTTTTATCCTGCAGCGCGCCGGAACATTCCCGTGAAGAATGGGTTCTGGGAACATTTTGCCGCATCGACCTTTTTGAGCACGGTACAAAAGCACGCTACGATATGCTCTTTGACGAGCTTTTTAGGCTTGACAAAATCATGAACGCGTCCCGCGCCGATTCCGAACTGACGTTGATCAATCAAAACGCCGGGGTTAAGGCAGTGGGCGTTTCCGGCGATCTGCAGGCGGTTCTTGAGCGCGCCCTTTATTTTGCAAAAATTTCGACATCCGGCCCGCTGTCCAAAGCAGCTTTTGATCCGACAGTCGGCCCCCTTGTTAAACTGTGGGGCATTGGCTCCGCTCAGGAACGTGTTCCCGCCCAGGAGGAAATTAACGCCGTTCTGCCTTTGATACAATGGCAGAATGTTCTGGTAACAGACGGGGAGTGCTTTTTGAATCCGGGCATGGCGCTTGATTTGGGAGCCATCGCCAAGGGATACGCCGCCGACCGCCTTGTCGCGCTCCTGCAAAACGAAGTACCCCGCGCCCTGATCGATTTAGGCGGAAACATTTATGTCTATGACAAAACCCCGGAAAAACCACGAAAGATCGGCATTCAAAATCCGTTTGACATCCGGGGTTCCGCTCTGGGGGTGCTTCTGGTAGAGAACGCCTCTGTGGTTACCAGCGGCATTTACGAGCGGTATTTTGAAGAAGACGGCGTACGTTATCATCACATTTTTGATACCGCCTCCGGCTATCCGGCCGCCACCGATCTGCTTTCGGTTACCATTATCGCCGAATCTTCAATGGACGCGGACGCGCTTTCCACGACCGCCCTTGTGCTGGGCTACGAAGAAGGCAGCCGGCTTGTCCGCGAACATAACGCGGAAGCGGTTTTTGTGTTTGCCGATAAAAGCATACGCATGACAGACGGCGCGCGCTTTTCCCTGATCGATGAAAGCTACTTTATTCCGGCCAGTTCCATGGTAAATACCAAATAGCTGTTTGGAGGTATCGCGCCGTTGCCCGCGCCGCGTTCACCGTAGGCCAGCTCGGGGGGAATAACCACAAGCCGCTGTTCGCCGACCCGCATGTCCATAACCGACCTGTCCCAGCCGGGGATAACCTGACCGGCGCCGGCGCTGAATTCCAGGGGGCCGCCGTGGGTTTCGGAGGCGTCAAAAACTTCGCCCGAAAGAAATTCACCCCGGTAATTTACCTGTACGACGCTGCCCGCCGTTGGTTTGGGGCCGCTTCCCGCCCGTATGATTTGGTACCTGACGCCGTCAAGATTTTGAAGGTCAGGGTATTTTTGATTGATCTGCGCAAGGTCGTTTTCGCGGCGCTGCTTTTCTCTGGTCGCCGCCGCCTCTTTTGCCTGCGCCAATAAAGCGTTAAAAGCATTCTGATCGGCCTTGAACGCCGCCGCAGCCGCCCCGTTCCGTATAATCGAAACCGACCGTATATGATCGCCCTGCCTGATCGCATTTACCACATCCTGTCCTTCGACAACATTCCCAAAAACCGTATGATGATCGTCCAGCCAGGGGGTTTCGGTGTGGGTAATAAAGAATTGGCTGCCGTTGGTTCCCGGCCCGGCGTTTGCCATTGAAAGCACCCCCGGACCCCCGTGGCGCAGTGAAGGATCAAATTCATCGGGGAACTGATAGCCGGGCCCGCCCGCCCCGTTCCCCAGCGGGTCGCCGCCCTGTATCATAAAATTGGGAACAACGCGCCAAAAGGTAAGGCCGTTATAAAAGGGCTTTCCCGCGCAGACATCCATCTTGCCTTCGGCCAGGGCGGCAAAATTACATACGGCGAGGGGCGTTTTTTCAAATTCAAGACGAAGAAGGATTTCGCCGCGATCGGTTTCAATTTTGGCATAAAGCCCCTCGCCCAAAGCGGAAACGCCCCGGGGCTCCTGGGCCGCCGCCCCTGGCAGATTGATTTTGGGCCATTCCCCGGAACAGGCGGCAAAAATAACCGAAATAATCACCGGCGCCCAGGGGCCGCAGCGACCGATGCAGCGACTTCTGTTACCGTGTGTATTGTTTATGCTTTTCATAACCACATGCTACCATAGACAGCTTTATCGATACAATCTATAATCGATCCGATGGACATTGCCGAGATTCAGGATGAATTACTTCGCCTGGAATATCCAAATCTTTTGCCGGATCACGATCCTGATATCGAACGGTACTATTATCTGCGTTCAACCGGCCAGTCCATGGACGCCCTAAACATCTATAATAACCGCCTGCGCGTCCGCTATCCCGATGATTTTTTTAGGACCTGGCTGCTGCGTTCGTATCGCCAGCATAATCCTTCGTTTCGCAGCCTTCTTGCCAAGGGATACCGCATGCTTGCTTCCCGCTCGCTGGAGCGGGTCAGAAAGATAATTGATTTTATAGCCGACCTGTCCGAATCGTTTAACGAAAAAGACGTATACTCAACGATTAAAACCGCCGAGGATATTATTCGCTTTCTGCCCCGCGAGCGTTTTGAGGCCATTGCCGGAATGGAGCGTTTTTTGCGCTATGCGACCGTCCTTAATGTAAGGGTAGGTTCCATCGCCAGGGCCGCCGAACTGGTCCGCGCGTATCTGACCGACACCCTTGCCATTGTAGAAAAGGAACGCCGCCGCCGTACCGACGAACAGCGCCGCATGGAAGAAGCGGAGCGAAAGCGCCTTGTTCAGGCAGACTGGGACAGCTACTATTATCAAAAAAAATACGGCGTTCATATACCGCTTATTGACCTTTCGTCGGTGGTTTTTTCGCAGGACGATTTGGCCCGCATCGAAATTCCCCCTTTTAGGCGCGTTGAAGATCAGATACTTGGCTACTGTATCAAGTACTGGAATATGGTGAATGATCCCGCCTTTGAGCGCATACTTTTTCTGTATTCGCGCAAATACGGCCGTAAAAACTATGATGTTTTTGCGGCGATTCGACGGGGAAAGATGGGCAAACAAAGGGATGATGAGATACTTGCTTCCATCATGGGGATTTTGGTTACCGGGTATTACTATTCCGTACAGGGTGATTTGTACCTTCAGCGAAACTGGAACGCGATAAAGTACGCGCTGGCCAATCAAAGTCTGCAGCCGGCGAAGTACAAAGCGTTGCCCGCGCCGGAACAAAAACCCGCAAAAAAGGCAAAAACAAAGCGTTCGGGGGCAAAAAAATTTCTTGCACCTAAACCAAAATCCGGGGCCAAAATTGCGCCGGCCTCGGAGAGCCGAAAAAAACCGCCGGCGGTTATTGCCCGCCCCGCGTCAGTCCCCCGAACCATTGTTCCGGCGGGCAAGGTTACCGTTCCCCGCAAACTAAAGCCCGCCGAAGAAACAAAAACGACCATTGTGACGCCCGCGCCGGCGGCACAGCCGCGCCCCGTACAGCAACCACCGCCGAGGCCGGCGATCCAGTCCGCCCCGCGTCCGCAGCAGCAACCGTCGCCAAAACCGGTCCGGCCCGCGCCGGCGGCACAGCCGTGCCCCGCACAGCAACCACCGCCGAGGCCGGCGATCCAGTCCGCGCCGCGTCCGCAGCAGCAACCGTCGACTACCCCGGCCCGGCCCGCGCCGTCTGCACAGCCGCGCCCCGAACAGCAACCACCGCCGAGGCCGGCGATCCAGTCCGCACCGCGTCCGGCGCAGCAACCGTCGCCAAAACCGGCCCGGCCCGCGCCGACAGCGCAGCCGCGCTCCGCACAGCAGCCAGCGCCGCGCCCTGCGATCCAGTCCACACCGCGCCCGCAGCAGCAACCGCAATCGCCAACAGCCCGGCCCACGCCGGCGGCACAGCCGCGCCCCATACAGCCGGAAACGCCGCGTCCGGTCGTTCCTCCCGGATCAGCGCCCCGGCAGCCGATGCAACCACCAAGACCGGCGGTGCAATCAGCGCCTCCGGCGCAATCACCGAGACCAGCGGCGCAATCCGCGCCTTCGGCGGCGCAAATCCCCGTCCAACCGAAACCGTCTGTTAATCAGGGGTACCGGCCCGCGCCGCTGCTTACCAGGGGGCCGCCGCCTCCCCCGCGTCCGCAGAAGACATTCACCACCAATCTGGAAAAAGCCAGGGGTTCTGTTTCGGACCGGCTTAAAAAACTTGCGGGCCGTTCCTACGATGTATACCAGGATCGCTTTCACGCAAAATCCCGAAACGCGATACGCAAGGTGCTTGGCGCCGGAAAGGGCCTTTTCTTTAATCTGCCCGAAGAAGCGGAAGATCTTGTTTTTAATTTTTTGCGCGACCATTACTCCGATCCCTATATGGATTGGGAAAAAAGCCCCGACCGGAAAAACCTGCTCGTCATGGGATTTGATCTTCCTTCACTCGAACCGGTTATTGATGAATGTTACCGGACGCTGTAACGTATAGGAGAAAAAAATGAAAAGCTGTCTTTTTAATTTTCCGCAAAACAAGCGCCGCCGGCAAGTTTTGGTTTTGCCGCTTATTCTGTTCCTGCTTTACAGCTGCGGAGGGGGATCCAGCTACGAAGAAGCCGATTCTTCCGGGGCCTATACAGGGGAAAGCGGATTCAGCTCTGCCCGGGCGAAGGCTTATGGCGAAACATCTTCCGAATATGAGGAAAGCGGATTTAACGGCGCCGCTCCCGCCGAAACCCCGGCTCCGGATGCCATTGCGGAAGATATTGGCGATGCCGAATTCGTTCAAGCCGCCGAAAAAAGCCGCAAGCTGATTAAAACAGCCACTGTCGAAATAACGGTAGACGCGGCCTTTGTTGACAAAGACGGAAAAATCTGGGGCGCGGTAAATGAGGTGGATAAACTTATTAAACAGTACGACGCCTATGTCGAACAGAGCGCCATGTACGAAAGCTCCCTTCTTTACACCATCAAGGTTCCGCAGCGTTCTTACGAAGCCATGCTTACGGGGTTTTCTGTTTTGGGTGAAATTGTTTCGCGCAACGAAACCGCCGAGGATGTAACCCTTAAATACTATGATCTTGCCGGAAGGCTTGCTACCAGAGAGACTTTGCTCCAAACCCTTCAGGGCTATCTTGGCCGGGCCCAGAGCATAGAAGACATCATGACGGTAGAAACAAGAATCTCGGAAATACAAAACGAAATTGACCGGCTGGGAGCCCAGCTTAAGGGGCTTTCAAACCTGACCGATTACGCGACTATTCAGGCAAGTATGTACGGCCCCGGACTTCAAAACCGGGATACGCTGGGATCAAAGCTGCGCGCGCTTTTGGATAATTTTGGCGGCTTTGCCTCGGGATTTCTGGTGGTGATACTGGGCGTTATTATGTACGGCGTGCCCGTGATTGTCGCCGTTCTGCTTGCATTCTGGCTTTTCTTTGGAAAAATAGGACTTTTACGAAGGGCGTTTAGCCTTGCCTCGGAAAGTCCGGACAACAAAGCGCGGCTGCATGATTTGCTGGGGAATGACAAAACCAAAACCGGCGCAGAAAACGAAACCAAAAAAGAAAAATGAGTTTTCTTTACGAAACACATCTTCATACCAGCCAGTCATCCGAATGCGGGGAATCCCGGGGCCGCGAGTATATCAAACGGTATATTGACCGCGGCTTTTCGGGCATTATCGTAACGGACCATTTTTTTAACAGCAACTGCAGCGCCGGCCGGACGCTTCCCTGGGCGGAATGGGTTAAACGTTTCTGCGAGGGATACGAAGACGCTCTTGATGAGGGCGAAAGGCTCGGCCTTGACGTATTTTTTGGCTGGGAAGAAACATTTGACGGCGATGACTATATGGTGTACGGCCTTGATAAAACATGGCTTTTGGATCATCCCGAAATAATACGCTGGAGCCGCGAAGAACAATTTGCCCAGGCGCATAACCACGGCGCTTGTATAATTCAGGCGCATCCGTTTAGGCAGCATCACTACATCGACACGGTACATCTTGCGCCGTATTTCGTAGACGGCGTTGAAACAGCGAACCGGGGGAACCATGATCCGTGGTACGACGCCATGGCGGCGGAGTACGCGTCCATACTGGGCCTTCCACAAGTAGCGGGTTCCGACATTCACCGCGCCTGGGAACTTGATGATGACGAACCGTACGGAATCGAAGTTGAAAAAAAATGGACTTCCCTAAAAGACTTTGTCGATCTTATACTAAACCGTGGACGCATTGAACTGCATATTCCCGGCGGCCGCTGTGATTTCCGCCCGAATGATAAAACGCGGCCGTTTGCCTGTAAAGTGGATTTGCGCGACCGCGCGGACCTGACATTCCGGTGCTGGCCGCAGGCGATGAATTTTAGTGATATTGCGGCGGAATTAAAAAAGCAGGCAAATTAAACAAGGGGGACAAGGTGACAAAGCAAAACATTGGTATCCTGTGCGGGGGCCGCTCTGCGGAACACGAGGTTTCTTTGCAGTCGGCGCTTAATGTGTTTGACGCGGTTGACCGCGCGCGTTTTAACCCCCTGTTAATCGGCATAGATAAAAAAGGTTCCTGGGGGGTAAATCTTTCCGGTGATCTTGTCCGTAACGCCGGCGATCCAAAAAACATCGCGTTAAACCTGCCGCTTACGCCTGTCGCGCTGCTTCCCGACAGCAGGGGAATGCTCGCCGTCAAGGGGCAAAAATCCGTAAAGCTTGATGTTGTTTTTCCGGTGCTTCACGGTCCCTTTGGCGAAGACGGCACGGTACAGGGCCTTTTAAAACTGGTTGACATTCCGTTTGTAGGCTCGGGCGTTATGGGATCGGCGGCGGGTATGGACAAGGATATTATGAAACGCCTGCTCCGTGACGCGGGCATTCCCATTGGCAGATTTCTGGTACTGCGCGGCACGGCTTTGAGTTTTGACGAAGCGGCTTCGCGGCTGGGTCAAGTTCTTTTTATAAAACCGGCAAACATGGGTTCCAGTGTCGGTATAAGCAAGGTAAGCAATGAAACCGAATATAACGCGGCGCTTGCGGAAGCGCGTAAATATGATACAAAAATAATTGTAGAAGAATTTATTAACGGCAGGGAAATTGAATGTTCCGTTTTGGGAAACGAAAATCCCCGGGCGTCGCTCCCCGGCGAAGTCCGGGCCGCGCGCGCGTTTTATTCCTACGAAGCAAAATACATTGATGCTGACGGGGCGGAGCTGATCATTCCCGCGCAGCTTCCGCCGGAAACAGTGTCGCGGGTGCAGGATTTGGCGATACGTACGTTTCAGACGCTGGAATGCCGGGGCTTTTCGCGGGTGGATCTTTTTGTAAAAGAAAACGGCGAAGCCCTGGTAAACGAGATTAACACGATTCCGGGATTTACCAGAATCAGCATGTATCCAAAATTATGGGTGGCAAGCGGCATTCCCTATACCGGTCTGATCAACCGGCTCATTGATCTTGCCTTTGAATAATACCGGATCAATCCAGCAGGCCAAGAGCCGCTTTTACCGATCCAAACGCAAGATCGTTAAAATCAAGTTCCCCGCGTTTTATAAAGCGTATGTCCGCAACCTCGACAGGATCGGGATGCAGATCCGCTTTGGTTAAATCCGGCGCGTCAATAATAAAAAACAGATCACAGGTATTGTAGGTAATTCCCCGGTAGGGATATACATTGGGGAACGATCCAAAAAGGCGGCAGCCGTCCGCTTTAGCGCGCGTCATGGCGGCAAGGTCTCCCGGGTCCCAGCCAAGTTCTTCAATACACTCGCGCCTAAGCCCGTCAATGGCGCCTTCGCCGGGATCGACAAATCCGCCGGGAAGATCGAGCTTTCCCCTGCGGGGATCTTTGCCCCGTATGGTAAAGAGCAGCCCCGCGCCGGTCTCGATAATGCCCGCGGTAGCCGAGGCGACATTGTGATAATAGGTAAAGCCGCAGGCGCAGCGAAAAACCCTGCCCTTTTCAAAGACGATTTTTTTTGAGGCGCACGAAGGACAATAGGTAAACATAGTACAACCTTTGTTGGACCTTGCCATTTTAAGGCCCCTACATTACCATAAAAACCATGATTTGTGAATGTACTCTTGTGGTTCGTACCTACGAATGCGACAGTTACGGACATGTCAACAATGCCAATTATCTTAATTATCTGGAATACGCCCGTTATGAATTTTTGCGTGATATTGGTTTTGATTATCAAACGGTTGTCAAGGCGGGCTACGGTGTATATGTCGCGCGGGTAGAAATTGATTATAAAAAGCCCGCCCTGCCCGATGATGTTTTGATCATCCAGTCATGGCCGGTAAAAAAAGGCGCGGTAAGCGGCGTTATCGCACAGGAAATTAAACGCGGTGCCGACCTTATCGCTCAGGCAAAAGTTACCTGGGCTTTTGTGGATTCAAAGGGTATGCCGTCAAAGATTCCGCCCGAATGGGATTTGCCCGGACTTTTTCCTACTGAATGTTAAAATAAAAACGCTGCAGATACGCGATTCGCCTGCGGGCTTCCTCGTAGCGGTCGCTTTGCGGATACTCGTCCACAAGGCGGCGGTAATATTCCAGCGCCGCCTTGATGTCTTTGGCGGGGCTGTTTGCTTCCAGGGTCTGTCCGTAAAGCCAGTAAAGCTCGTCGCCGCCGCCGCTGTTTGCGCGGTACTGTTCCAGCGCGGAAAGCGCGGCGGAAATTCGCCCCGCGTCATATTCAGTTTTTGCCAGCGCAAGCAGATCGGTTACGCGTTCATCGGCGGCATCCGCCGGGTTTTGAAGCGCCGCGTTCGAGTATGCCGCGTCCGCTTCTGTCGACGGCCCGCCGGATGATCCGGCCGGCGCGCTGGCCGGAAGTAAAGCGCCGCCCAGCGGCGGCTCCGGCTCCCGCGCGGTATCCGCCGCGTCCGCCGCCGGCCAGCGGGGGCTCGCGTAAACACGCTCCGGCGCTCCGCGGCCGGACCAGGTCGAGCTTGTTGACGGCGCTTCTTCGACAATCACCCGGACATAATCGGTAAGCACTACATCGCGGATAAAATCCTGGCGGTTAAATTTTAAACGGTAGGTTCCGGTTTCATCGGCGCGGAATACAAAAACCATTCCCTCGCGATCGGTTTGGCGGTTGTCAAAAAATACCCCGCGCCGCGATCCCAATTCCCCCAAATAGACCCAGCCGGAATAGCGGAACGGAATTTCAATGTACTGGCCTACGTAGGCTTTAACGCTGCGCGAATACGTAATGTTTTCATCCGCATCGGGATCGGGCGTAATTCCCATACGTTCCGGCCCCATAAAGGGCGCGCCGGGAATGTCCGGCGGCGCTTGAGGCGCTTCGCTTTTTTCCGGCGGCGTCTCTATCGGACGTATAAATTCAGGCGTAGGAGGCGCTGCAACCGGCGGCGCAGGCGGCGCAGGCGGTGGCGCGGTAACCGGAGGCGCGGGAGGCGGCGGCGTGGGGGGAGGAGGCGCTGCAACAGGCGGAACAGGCGAGGGCGAGGGCGCGGGCGCGGGAGGAGGAGGCGGCGACGGTACAGGCGGCCGGGGAATCGGTTCGGCCAGCGCCGCTTCGGCGGGAATTTCCGGTTCCTGCGGCAGGGTAACCAGCGCCTCTGTTTCGTCTGTAACGGTATCGTCAGTTTTGGTATTTTCGGAATCCGCTTCGCCTGTTTGATCAACCGGATTTGATTCGGGGAATACCTTTTCCGGAACGGGAACCGGCCCGGTAACGGCGCTGTTATGCGTACAGGCCGCCAGCAGGACCGCGCCCGCAAAAAGGAGCGCCAGCTTTTTCACGGAACGGGCTCCAGCATTTTGTCAATTTCTTCGTCAATCCGCCTGCGCCAGGCTTCGGCGTTTCCTTCCATGGGATCGGTCCAGAACGGCCGCGTGTCTTCTTCGGTCCAGGTATTTTTTGGATCTTTTTCCAGCAGCACTTCGGGAACAAAATCGGGCTCGTCGGGAAGAAAAAAATCTTCCTGCACAAAACGCGCTTCCGATCCGGTATCACCAGCCGCTTCCCGGTTCCCCGGTTTTACCATTGTGTAGATCAAAAGCAGCGCGGCAAGCGCCATACATAACGCCAGAACGGCAATACGGTGTGATTTGATCCCCCCAATCATCCGGACAAAAGCCGCTTTACACGTTTTTGTTATTTTGGCAGGAAAGCTCCCAATTCCCATAACTTGAGTATATCAGTATTTTTTGATATTGTATATCGTATGAACGAGCGCCTTGCTTCCCTGTTAAAGCGTTATGACGAAGTTTCAAAACTTGTCGAAGATCCCGCTCTGGTAAAAGATCAAAAACGGTACCGCGAGGTCATGCGCGAATATTCACAGCTTTCCGCAGTTTGGGAAACTTCCAGGGAAACCGATGCGCTTAACGCCCAGATTGCCGCTACGCGGTCCATGATACAGGAAGAAAAAGACGAGCTTAAGGAACTTGCCCGCGAAGAACTTAAGGAACTTGAAACACGCCTTGCCGATTCCGGCGACCGGCTTAAATTTTTGCTTATACCCAGAGACCCGCTGGACGAAAAAAATATCATTATGGAGATTCGCGCCGGAACGGGAGGGGACGAGGCGGCGCTTTTTGCCGCGGATCTGTACCGCATGTATTCGCGTTTTGCCGAAACAAAAGGCTGGAAGTTCGAAATAATGAGCAGCAACGAAACAGAACTGGGCGGCTTTAAAGAAATTGTTTTTTCAATCAACGGTAACAATGTATACGAAAACCTGCGCTACGAATCCGGTGTTCACCGCGTACAGCGGGTTCCCGCGACAGAAGCTTCGGGGCGCATTCATACTTCGGCGGTTACGGTCGCCGTTCTGCCCGAGGCCGATGAAACCGAAATCGACATAAAGGCCGAAGACCTTCGCATTGACGTAATGCGCGCCGGCGGTCCGGGCGGCCAGTGCGTCAATACAACCGACTCCGCCGTGCGGATTACCCATCTGCCCACCGGCATTACCGTGCATTGTCAGGACGAAAAAAGCCAGATAAAAAACAAGGCAAAGGGAATGCGCATTCTGCGCGCGCGTATCTACGAGGCGGAGGCGGCAAAAGCGGCCAGCGAGCGGGCCGAGGCGCGAAAAAACCAGGTAGGGAGCGGCGACCGTTCCGAGCGTATACGCACCTATAACTTCCCCCAAAACCGCCTTACCGATCACCGTATCAATCTTACCCTTTATAAACTGGACCTTGTCATGCAGGGCGATGTCGGCGAACTTTTTGACGCCCTTAAACTTTCCGCGCAGGAAGAAATGCTTCGAGCCAGCTAATACCAGTTCGGGTGCGGGCCATTGCGAATTCTTGAAACAAGGGGTATTATTCTACTGTACCACAGGGGGCGTAGAATGAAGATATATCATGTTATACCGGGTCTTCTAACGGTTCTGTTCCTTTCCTGTGGAGTGCCGGAAGATCTTCCGACAGACGTTCCCCTTTCTCCCCTTGAAACGGTACGGTATCTGGCGGCGGAAAACGGGCGCGTATCCTCCTCCGCGCAGGCGGATAACGGGCAGTATCCCGGCGAGATACGGGCTATCCTTGACAAGGGATATATTGTTTTTGCCATGACGGCGGCGGACCAGAAACCGTTCTTTTACCGTGAAGAATATACCGGGGAACTTATCGGGGTGGATGTTGAACTTGGTTATGAAATCGCGAATCTTTTGGGGGTGCGGGCGGTATTTAACCGCGATGCGGCAAGTTTTGACGGTGTAGTAACAAAGATAGTCAATAAAGAGGCGGACATCGCTTTAAGCAAACTTAGCCGTACCACGAGGCGGGCGGAACTGGTACGGTATACCGATCCCTACATTGTGTTTAGACAGGCCCTTCTGGTGAACCGTCTGGAGCTTACCAAAATAACCCTGGAGGATAAACTCCCCTATTTTATCAAACATTTTGACGGACGCATTGGCGTTGTAAAGAATTCTTCGTATGTCGGCTACGCGGAGATGAATTTTCCCGGAGCCCATATAGAAACCTACGATACCTGGGAGCAGACCATTGACGCGCTTTTTGGGGGAACGGTACTCGCGGCGTACCGGGACGAAGGCGAGATACTAATCATCAACACGTTACGAGAGGACGCGTCCATTTTGATGAAGCCCGTGTTTATCAATGACAAGCGTGATCCTATCGCCATGGCGGTCGCCTCCGACGCGCCGCTGCTGCAGGAATGGCTTAATGTGTTTCTTGAGGAATATCTGCTGCAAAATAAACGGGAGTTAACACCGGCCCAAATCGTTGAACGGCATTTTGGCGACGGCTGATTCGGCAGTTGATATACAAGGAGGCATCGTGAAGAGTTCATTTTTGAAACATCCGGCGACGGTTTTGTTCGCCGTCGCGATCGGGGTTCTTATTGGCCTGTTTAATATCCCCATATCCCGCGCTACCGGAATTGCCGATTTTGCCTCGTTTATCGCGATACCGGGGCAGCTCTATCTCTTTTACCTGCAGATGACGGTTATTCCCATTATTATTGCGGCAATTTCTTCAAATCTGGGAAGGCTGATGCGCAACAAGGGCGGCTCCGGTTTAATCCGGCGTATAGTTTTTGTTTTTATTGCCTGTATTGTCGTCGTTGCCCTTGTCGGCGTTATCTTTGGTATTTTTGGCAGGCCCGGCGCGGGACTGGACAACCACACCCGTTCCCTTTTGTCAAAACTTATCTCCACGTCCGATACAGAGGGCATCAGCGGCGTTCTGGAACTGAGCCTTGGTACGGCGGAGGATGTGGTCAACACGACCCCGCAGCCCAATTTGGGAAATTTCTTTAGGGATTTGATCCCCGCAAATATATTTATGGCCCTTGCGTCGGGAAGCACCATGGCCATTGTGTTTTTTTCGATCATCTTTGGGATCGCCATCGGGTTTCTCAAGAACGAATCGGCCTCAATGCTTATCAGCCTGCTTACCGCGGTATTTGAGGCGTTTCAAAAACTTATCAGCTGGTCCCTCTATCTGCTTCCCTTTGGGCTTATCTGCCTTATGGCGGGGCAGATTGCCAAGGTCGGCCCCCAGATATTTATGGCAATGTCGAAGTTCATTACCCTTTACGGGATAGGTACGGGGCTGATCTTTCTAATCGCGACCGCAGTGATATGGATACGTTCGGGAATAGCGAATCCTTTTCGCGTGCTTTCCATATTGTTTGAGCCGGTACTGCTCGCTTTTGCGACCCGTAATTCCATGGCGACTCTTCCCAGCGCCATTACCTGCCTTGACAAAAAGCTGGGTTTTGACAGTACCGCCGTTAATCTGACCCTTCCGTTGGGAATGACGCTGGGCCGCTTTGGGAATATTTTTTATTTTGGACTGGCCGTCTTTTTTGTCGTGCAGATCTACGGTATGGCCCTGGGATTTATGCACTATGTGATAATATTTCTGGGGGTAGTGTTTGCGGGTACCGCCACAGCCGGGGCGTCGGGGATTGTTACCCTTTCGGTGATCAGCATTATTCTGGGGCCCTTAAACCTGCCGGGAGAAGCCGTCCTGGTTATTTTTATGGCTATCGATCCCATCATCGATCCCTTTAGGACCTTTATCATCGTTTATATCAATATGGCGGCCGCAACCCTGATCGCGAAACGGAATCAGGGCAATGAACCCGCAGTAGAAGAAGAACAAACAGAGAACGATAAAAACCAGCTTTTGGTATATATCCAGGAGCCCCACGACCGAAAGCCGCTCCTGTACCGCCGGGACGGCGTGCTTATGGGGCTGGAAATAGAGCTGCTTAATAAAATAGCCGCGGACCTGCACAAGAAAATACGGATCATGGATACGGCGGTTCTGGGTTACGAAGAAGGAGCGGGGATAAAAAGAAAGGCGGATATTATCGCCGGCGCTGTTACGCGGAGCGAAGACGCCCCGCTGGGCTTTTCCTTTTCGCGGGCCTGGGCAACCATTACCGAAAACAACGTTAAAAAGCCGGTTTGTTTTCTCTATCCCTCCGGAAGTTCCAACGCGGTTCATATTAACGGAATCATCGGTTCCCTTAACGCGGACAATTTTATACGGCGGCGGGTAAAAGGGGCGGCAACATGAAAAAGAAGTTTTTCCGCTTCCGTGTTCTCTACGGAATCATATTTATCAACGCCTTTTTTATTATTGTCTCGGCTTCCATTATTCTTTCTTCCATGTGGATAAATTCAGAAAAAAACGCCAGGGAACTTTCTGCGGCCCTTATCGAGGAAATACGGAGTTCGCTAAGCAACCGGACCCTCAATTATTTTGAGCCTGCGGAAAATACCAATCAAAGCCTAGCCTTTCTTTTGTACCACTATTTTGAAGATCCCATCAAAAACGCGGCTGATACGGAAAAAACATTTGAATATTACGCGGAAATTCTAAAAATCAACCCCCAGTTTAAAATGTTGTACTATTCCGATACCGAAGGCAATCTGGTTATGTTGAACCGGATGAACGACGGTTCGTTTTCAAGAAGATATGTGTATAACACCGAAGAGGCGATTCAGATACGGTGGAGCCACGCCAGTCAAAATTATTATGGGGCATATCCCGACATAAACGAACCGGTAGAGACCGGTTACGATCCCCGCAAGCGCTCCTGGTACCAGATGGCGGTGGAACAAAAGTCCATGATCTGGACGCCGGTGTATCTTTTTGCCACGGATCATCTTCCCGGATTTACCTGCGCGATCCCTGTTTTTGACGAGTACGGAGCGGTAACGGGAATAAGTTCCGTTGATATTGCCGTGGATGAGCTTTCACGTTTTCTGGGTACAATCCACCCGACGCCGGGAACCACTATTTTGATCCTGGATAAACAAAACAATCTGGTCGCGCTCCAGGCGCAAAATGACGATGACCTGGAAAAGCTCTTTGAAAAAACCCTGGACGCGGGCGGCTATACCCTTTACAACGTGTCCGGTATCGGGAACTATCCTGACGAGGCCGTGCGTTATATTGTACAGGAGACCCTTCAGGATCAGGGAGGAATGCGGACGATCGCCTATCAGGGGAGCCGGTACGTATCAAGCCTTACCCCCATCACCGTAGGCAACGGACTGGAACTGAGCATCGGTATTATCGTACCGGAAGATGACATCGTGGGCAACGTACGAAGAAATCTTATTCATGTTACGTTATTCTCCATAGTCATCCTTGTCCTTATCCTTGTTGTCAGTTCCATGCTCTCCCAGGCAATCGCGAAGCCCATGCGGGTACTCTCCGAGGAAATGGCCAAAATAAAGACGTTCGAGCTGGATTCGGAAGTCGATATCAATACCGGCCTTCTGGAAATTCTTGACATGCGGGAATCTTTTGAAAGTATGCGCAGCGGGCTTAAAAATTTTAAACGCTATGTTCCCTCGGATCTGGTGGCGCAGCTTATTAACGACAAGGTCGACGCGGGAATCGGCGGCGAAAAGCGGGAACTTACCATGTTCTTTAGCGACATAGCCCGCTTTACCTCTATTTCCGAAAAGACAATGCCGGAAAATCTGGTAGCGGATCTCTGTTTGTATTTTGAACTGATCTCAAAAACCATTCTTAGCCATAAAGGTACAATTGATAAATACATAGGCGATTCGGTAATGGCCTTTTGGGGCGCGCCGGTGCGGATGCAGGATCACGCGCAAAAAGCCTGCGAAAGCGCGATATTTATCCACTCCAACCTGCGCACGCTCTTTAGACAGTGGGACAACCAGGGGAAGGCCGCCTTTAATACCCGTATAGGAATACACACCGGTGAAGTTATCGTAGGAAACATGGGATACGAGGAACGGCTCAATTATACCGTTATCGGCGATTCCGTGAATGTCGCGAGCCGGCTTGAGGGGATAAACAAAGTCTACGGAACCGAAATTATTGTAAGCGAGTTTACCCGGGATCAATGCCGTGACGCGTTTGAATTCCGCCGCCTTGACCGTGTCTCGGTAGTGGGCAGGCAGGAAGCGTTCGATATTTACGAATTGATCGCCATCAGGGATGATATCGATAAATCGCTCAAAAAGATTTACCAGTTCTATGAAACCGGCCTGCAGTGCTACCTTGACCGGAACTGGGATCAGGCGCTTAAATATTTTCTTGCGGTTTTGAAATACCGGCCTTCTGACTCGCCGAGCAAGGTAATGCGTGAGCGGTGTTTGACGTATAGACAGAACCCTCCTCCAAAAGAATGGAACGGGGTGTTTATCCAGTCCCATAAATGACGGAGTGTATCAGTGGAAACGAAACGGAAATGAAAAAATCTTTAATTGGTGTAATCGGCGGCGTGGGCCCCTATGCGGGCCTTGATTTTATGCAGAAAATATTCGGCAATACCCAGGCAAGTAAAGATCAGGATCATCTTGACTGTATGCTGGCCTCATGTCCGTCCGTTATAAACGACCGGACGGAATTTCTGCTAAACGGAGGAGAGAATCCGGCCGGGGGTATGTTTGAGAGCGCCCGGCGGCTGCATAAGGCGGGGGTGGAATACGCGGTCGTCGCCTGTAATACCGCCCATTCGCACCCGATATTCGATCCCTTTTCCCGTATGGTGCGGGAATCCCTGCCGGGTTTTACGGTGGTAAATATGCTTGAAACCTGCGCCGCCTTTGTAAAAGAAAACCTCGACATTACCCATATTGGTCTTTTGGCCACCAGGGGAACCTATAAAAGCCGGGTGTACCATGAATACTTCAAAAAAGAAGACGGCTTTGTGCTTATCGAGCCCGAAGAACAGGGACAGGGAAAAATACACGAGGCCGTCTACAGCGGCCAATTTGGCATTAAAGTCCATCAGCCGGTAAAACCCCAGGCAAAAAACAGCATCATCTATGAAATATACCGGCTGGCGGAACGGGGAGCGGAGGCGGTTATCCTTGGCTGTACCGAACTTCCCCTGGCGGTAGAAGCGCGGGACTTTTCCCTGCCCATTCTTGATCCGGGGCTGATCACCGCGCGGAAACTCATTGCCCTGACAGCTCCCGAAAAACTGCTGAACGCTCCCCAAAACTAACTTATCCGGTATCGATACGGCTGTTGATCTAGACTCCCCTTTGGGTTATCCTATAAGTAACCAGTCAAATGGGGAGGTAAAATATGAAAAAGCTAAGATATGCCGTTCTTTTGGCGCTTCTGGTTCCGTTTATTCTATTATCGTGCAAGACTGCCTCGGGGCCGGATTCGCTGGTGGATACATCGGCGCTGACAGGCGATCCCTTGGGTCCGCCTTCGGGCGACGCGCTTTCCGCGGTGGCAAGGGCCCGCGCCGCCGCCGATGAATCCCGCGACAAGGCGGAATATGTAAAGGGAGACGAATACTTTCCCATTGAATGGGAAGCCGCCGGGGAACTGTATTCCCAGGCAGCGGGCAAGGAAGCCCCCGAAACCCAGGGCGAGGCCATAGCCCGTGTAGGCGAATGGAACAATGTTAATATCGCCTATTACAAGATATACCGGGATTCCATGGAACAATTCTGCGCCGTACAGGCACAGGTTTTGGCCCAGGCCCGCGAGGATGCGGTAAACGCCGGAGCGGAAGAACTGGTTCCCGATCGCCTTAAGCAGGCCGATGAATTAGCCGCCTCCGCACAGGCAAAAGCCGATAAAAAGGATTATGCCGGATCGGTGGTCGACGGCAAAGCGGCCCGGGATCGTTACCGGATTTTGCAGACCCTTGCCGAGGCAAGCGCCAGGCAAAAAGAAGTGGATGACCTTGATTTCTTCCATTACGATCCGGAAAACTACGAGCTTGCCACAAATAAGGGAAACACGGCGGTGGATCTGTATGACCAGGGGAATTTGATCGATGCCCGGGATGCAGCCGATGAATCACTGCTGCGCTATAATCTGGTGTTAAAAAACGGGTATGTGGGCCAGACCGAAGCCAAGGCAAAAATCGCCGGTGACTTGAGGCAGGCTGCCCAGGATCAAAAGGCCCATGTCGCCGTCCGCGCCGAATTTGAGGCCGCCGACAAAGTATACAATGAAGCCCATGCCGCGTTTCGGCAGGAGGACTACGCGGGCGCTTCAGAGCTTTTTGATGAATCGGCGGAGTTGTTTAAAAAAAGCAGCGATAACGCAGCCGTCAAGCGGCAAAGGGCAGAAGACGCCCTGCTGGATGCCGAGGAAAGTTTGGCCGGCAGCGATGAAAGAGCAAAGGCTGCCGATGAAATCATCGGGGGAGGCAATTAAATGAAAAAATTTATAGGCATATCACTATTTTGCCTGCTGGCTGCCGCGGCGTTTGCCCAGACTCAGGAGGACGGGATGCCCGATCCTTCCACGCCGCTGATCAATAATACCTACTACCAGCAGAGTGTCCGCCTTACCCAACAGGCGCGCGACGCGTTTGAAAACGGCGACTACGATACTTCGGCCCGTTATGCCGAACAGGCTGTCGACATGGCAAGGCTTTCCGATAACTATGTATCAATGCGCCTGGCCGAAAACGCCCTGTTCAAGGCCCACAGCCGCTATACCTGGGCCGGCTCCGTGGGCGCGGCAACCCGTTACCCCGACGAATATCAAGCGGCGACGGATGCCTACAACGAAGCGCTTGATTTGCGCAGTAACGAGGAATGGGACGGCGTTGTCGAGGCGGCGGACAGGGTAGTCGCGGCCCTGGTAAACGTAAGCGCCGCACAGGCTTCGACAGGACAGGCTGCGGCAGGACAAGCTGCGGGGCCGGCGAGTCCCGCGCCTGAAAGCGAACCGCCGCGTCCGGCCGAAGGAGCCCTGCCCGCCCAGTATACGGTGCGCCAGTGGAGCAGTACCCGCGATTGTTTTTGGAATATTGCCGGCTGGTCCTGGGTTTACGGCGACAGCCACGAGTGGCGCGTACTCTACGACGCCAACAAAGACAAGCTCCCCGTGCCGGGTAATCCAAACCTTATCCAACCGGGACTGGTGCTCGACATCCCCAGTCTGAGGGGCGAGACGCGTTCCGGAATGTGGGACCCCGCCCAATCAGAAGAATAAGCGTACGAATGACCCCGCTGCGGCGGGGCCTTCGCCGGTAACCTTAAACTCCTTTCAAGCTTTTAAGGCGGAGTTTTGCGTCATATACAACAGGGCCGCTACGGCGGGGTTTCGCGCCGGTGAAAGCTTTAAAACGCCATAGAGCGCGGGGCCTGTGTTATAAACAGGGCCAGAGCGGCGGCGGTAAGCGCATGGATATACGGAGGCTTTCCCATATTCCGCGCAACTTCCCCGGCGTTTATTATCACGCTGTCTACATATTCGTCATCGTCCAGCTTTTGCGAAGGAAGCGGCATAAGATCGTAGGCGCAGAAAAAATGGGTGTGATTGCTCATAATCGCGGGGTTTGGCCCCATCGTTCCCAGATGCACGATAGTTCCCGCCTTCATGGCTGTTTCTTCGGATAATTCGCGCAGCGCCCCTTCCTCCGGAGTTTCCCCGGGTTCCAGCACGCCGCCGGGGAATTCCATGCTCAGGCTGCCGCTGCCGTGCCGCCATTGATTCACCATTACAAAGGCGTCTTCCCCTGCGGCGGTGGTGATAAGCGGCGCCACAATTACCCAGTCCGGCGCGTCAATAATCGTAAATTCACGCACCTCGCCGCCGGGCGACCGGCTTTTGGTATCACGGACCGAAAAAATCCGCGAGCGGTAAACCTCTTTATGCTCAATTTCTTTCCAGGTTAAATGACTTGTATCCATACTATTGGTTTTATAGTAAATTAGACTTATGATCAATCTGGGGACTAAAATCTGGCGGATGCGGGAAGGAGGATTAAGAAAATGGCAGTCATAACCATTGCGCGGGAGCTTGCGGCTCTGGGCGACGAAACAGCGCATGAATTGGCGGAACAGCTTGGTTACCGTCTGGTGGACAAAAGAAGCCTTGAAGCGGGAATGAAAAACCTTGGCGTGGAGGAAAGCAAAATCTCCCGCTACGATGAAAAAAAGCCCTCGTTTCTTGCGTCTCTTTCGCAGGATAAAGACGATTACCTGCATTATCTTAAAACGGTGATCTATACCGAAGCGGGTCAGGGAAACTGTATCTTTATTGGCCGTGGCTGCGCCGCCATCATGCGGGGCTTTCCCGGTGTTGTGTCGGTTTTTTTGGCGGCGCCTTCCGAGGTACGGCTTGAACGGGTAAAAAGCTATTTTCACTGCGACGACAAGCGGGCAAAGCAGATTCTGGATCAAAGCGACCGCAACCGCGAAGGCTTTTACCATTACTTTTTTGACACGGCCTGGCGTACCCCCGAAAATTACCACCTTACCCTTAACACCGGTTTTCTGGCGCCCGAACTTTGCGCCGGTATTATAAAAAATTTGCGCGGACTTCTGGTAAACGGCGAAGATGAATCATCGCTTGCGCTGATAATCAAGGATCGTATTTTGGGCCAGCAGATTATTCAGCATATCCTTTTTGAAAAAAATATTCCGGTGCATTTTTTGGAAGCGTCTGTCACCGCCGGAGAAGTTGTTCTGTACGGAGTGGCCAATTCCCAGTCGTTAATTGAATGCGCCATTGCCGGCGCAAAAGAAGTTCCCGCGGTAAGCAGCGTACACTCCGAAATTCAGATTGTGCAGGAATACAGCCTGGCGCCATAAATGATTTAGCATGGTGATAACGAGAATAGATGGTAAAGAGAATAGATGATAAAGGGAACAGATGTGGTAACGGAACAGGCCCATGGATAAAAATAAAACAGCGCGTCTGCGTCAAATTGACAATGAGCGGATGCTTCTTGCGCGGTCCGCGGCGGTCCTTCAGTGGGATCAGGAAGTAGGCCTTCCCGAAAAAGCGGTGGAATATCGCGCTGAACAGATTGCCCAGATCGAAGGGCTTGCCCATGATCTGCTTGTGCGAAATGAAACCGGCGACTTGCTCGACGGCGCGGCGGCTTCTGCTGATGCCGCCTGGCCCGCCGAAACAGCCGCCGATTTTTTGCGTATAATGCGGCGTGATTACGAGCGGGCCGTTAAACTTCCCTCTGACTTTGTTCGAAGCTGCGCCCGCGAGGAAGCGCTTTCACAGGCGGCCTGGATCGCCGCCCGTAAAAGCAATAATTTTGCCGCTTTTGCCCCTCATCTGCAAAAAATGATCAACAACGCCCGCGTAAAATCGGAATATTGGGGCTTTACCGGTCATGTCTACGACGGTCTGCTTGACATTTACGAAAGGGGATTTTTTGCCGCCGGTATTGAGCGGATATTTACTCCGCTGCGCGAAAAAATTACCGCGCTTCTTCGCCGTATTTCCGCACAGCCAAAACCGGCGTCTGCCTTTCTTTACGAACACTATGATGTTGAAACCCAAAAGCAATTTAACGCCGAACTAATGACAGGATTGGGTTTTGATTTTGGCAGGGGAAGGCTTGATACAAGCGCCCACCCTTTTACCACCACGCTGGGACCGCATGATGTACGGATTACGACGCGGTATTCCCCGCGCGATCCGCTGCAGGGAATATTGTCAGTTATCCATGAAACCGGCCACGCGTTCTACGAGCTTAATGTCGATTCGTCCCTTGGCGCTTCCTGTTTGGGCGAAGGAACCAGTATGGGCGTTCACGAAAGCCAGTCGCGTCTTTGGGAAAATGTGATTGGCCGCAGCCGCGCGTTTTGGCAGGGATGGCTCCCCCGTTTACAGTCGTATTTTTCATCGCAGCTTGGTGGCGTAACGATAGATGATTTTTACCGCGCGGTGAACACCGTGTCGCCGGGTTTGATTAGAACCGAAGCCGACGAACTAAGCTATTCACTCCATATTATACTGCGTTTTGAAATGGAACAGCGGCTTTTTGACAACAGCCTTTCGGTGGAAGCGCTGCCCGCCGCGTGGAACAGGGCAATGTCCGATTATCTTGGCGTTGAACCGGGCGCAAATGACGCCGACGGTGTTTTGCAGGATGCGCACTGGTCTATGGGATCTTTTGGATATTTTCCGAGTTACGCGCTGGGCAATCTGTATGCCCTGCATTTTTGGGAACACTGCAGCGCGGATCTTCCCCATATCGAAAGCGATTTATCGCGGCGGAACTATAAAGAAATAAACGCCTGGCTGCGGGAAAAAATTCACCGCTGGGGCAAACGGCTTGATCCGGCGGATTTGCTTTTTAACGTCTGCGGCGAAAAATTATCCGAAAAGCCTTTTTATAATTATTTGGAAAAAAAGTATACTTTACTCTATGGAATTTAACATGGACGCAGAAAAATTTGCCCTTGCCCGCGATCTTTTCTATTTAAGCTTTCTCTTTTTGGGATTAAGCGCCGGCGCGCTGTTCCGCAGCCGCAGACACGGACACGGACACGGCGCATGGTTTACCGCGCTTTATTGTTTTATCGCCTGTAGTACGGCGTTTTTGTCGCTGGCGACGATTTTTTCGCAGGGCGCCGTTTTTACCATTCCGGCGATTTATATTTTGTGCACGCTGTTTTTTGCCGCCGGCGCTCTGGGGATAATTTTTCCCGTTGCGGGCTGCGCCCTTGTTTTTACGGGCGGACTAATCACTATCTGGACGGTGATTGTTTTTGCGCGGTTTCCCCAATTTAATTTTAATTCGCAGGGTCTTTCCGTATTACGCGAAAATCGTTTTGAAAAGAAACAGGCGTATGTTGAAAAAATTAGTGTGCGATCCGCCGGGAACGGTATACTTCTGGCGCGTAACGGCGCCGAAGAAGACGAACGCTGGATACTTGGGCAGGGCGAAACCCTGGTATTTGAAGCGGCGGCGCTCAGCCTGCACCGGCTTTTCCCGCTTTTGGGAGGAGAAAGGCGCGGGCGTATTACCGGGGTAAAGCGCGGCAGTGAAACACTATTTTTTGTTTCACCGGGCGCCGCCCGCTCGCTGTCATCGTCAAAGCCGGCAATGAATTCGCAGGTGTTTACGCTTGATTTGCCGGCTTCACTGCGGCCGGGAATAAGCCTGTCTGTTATTTTTGACGGAAGCAGTCTTTTTTTTGATCCACCACTTCGACCCGAGACCTAAAGGTCAATCCGCGCAACCCGCTGGATTGCGAATTTGGCTGCTGGCGCGGCCTGCCGGTAAACCGGCGGGCTTTCACGGAGAGGAGCTTTCCCGCAGGGCGCCAAAAAAATAAATGCTCTTGTCAATTATTGACGCGGCAATAAGAATGGCGGCGGTAAATTCCAGATAGCGTATCCATACAGGAAGTCCCAAAGGTTTTGCCGCTTCCAATACCAGAAGGATCATGATTGCGGCAACCGAAATCTTTCCAAAAGAAGTTGTCTGGGGGTGGATTTTTTTCCGGATAAAATAAAGGACAAGCTGAATTACTACGTTATAAAAAAGCCGTACCGCGATGAGCAAAAAAAGCCAGAGTCTAAGAAGCCTGAAATACCAGAACAGCGCGGCTATCGAGACAAGCAGCATATAATCGCTGGCGGAATCAAGAATCTTTCCCATATATGATTCAGTGCCTTTCGCGCGGGCAATACGCCCGTCAAAAAAATCGGTAATAAAGGTTAATGCCGCCGCCGCGCTCAGAACGGGGCCGGTGCCATAACGGTGGGAAGCAAGCGTCAACGAACCCAGAAAGGGCAGCATGGTAATTCTAAACAGCGTAATCTTGTTTGCGGCGGTAACTGTGGTTTCCTGTTCTCCGGTTTTAATCCGGTAAAAAAATTTTTGATATTTGAGCAAAAAAATACAAAGACCGGTAAAAAACAATCCGTGAAAAACCAAAAATCCCAAAAAATAACGGGACTGCAGAGCCCAAAAGAGCAAAGTGATAATAAAAAAAGCGATCATTTCGATCACAAAGAAAAATGCGAGCGTCGTAATAATGGATTTTCGCAAACAAGTTTCCATACTTACATAATAACTCTTGACAGGATGGCTGTCAAACAGCATACTGGCCTGGTGAATCCCGCGAATTTACTTACGTTAGTGCGTGTTGTTTTAGCGCCGGTTTTTTTTGGTGTTTATATGGCCACCGGGGATGGTCCGTTTTTGGCGCATCCGCTTCTGTGGGCGGTCGTTTTGTGGATAATTTTTATCGTTTCAGAGCTTACCGACATGTTTGACGGTATGGCTGCCCGCAAATTGGGTCAGACCAGCGACTTTGGACGGCTTTTTGACCCGTTTGCAGATACGCTGACCCAGCTAAGCCTTTTTCTGTGCTTTGTGGTCGACGGTATCCTTCCGCCGCTGCTTTATCTGGCGGTTCTTTACCGCGAATTCAGCATGCTTTTTTTGCGAAACCTTATACTCCGCACGGGTATTACGATGGGCGCGCGCATGGGCGGAAAGATCAAGACCGTAACCTATATCGCCGCCGCAGCCTTTGCCCTTTTTATCAGCAGTCTGCGCCGCCTTTCGCTTTTTGAGCCCGCCCTGATACAAAATCTCATTCTTGCCTGCACAGTGCTTTTTGCTGTCTCTGTAGTATTGGCCTTTGCATCATTCGCCGATTACGCGCGCGAATACCTGAA
>JAIRYT010000036.1 GCA_031267675.1 Treponema sp.
GCTGATTGTCTATACCAGGGGCAACACGGATGTATGCCTTGCGCTCTATGATCACAACAAAACAATTCTGGCCGAAAATGATGACGCGGAAGGCGGCAGCAAAAACGCCCTTGTTAAAAGCGATGTACAGGCCGGAATCTACTATGTCAAGGTTTTTGGTTTTGAAAATGAAACAGGGCGCTACGATCTTTATACGGCGCACCGCAAACCCATTCCCCCCGATCTTTACGAAAATGACGACTCACTGGAATTCGCCAAAACCATTCAAGCCGGCGCGTCCCAGCAGCGTACCTTTACGTCTTCGGGTGACGAAGACTGGGTGCGTTTTACCGCCGAACAGGGAAAGTACGAAATCAAGGCAGTGGGCTTTGACGAAAAACAGGATACCCAGCTGGAGATTTTTGACGAAAAAGGCGAAGAAATCGCCAGCGATGATGACGGCGGCGAACACTACGATGCCGCCATTACCATACTTCTTGACGCGGGAATCTACTACATTAGGGTAACGACGCTGGACAGCGAACCGCTCGCGCTTTACAACTACACCCTTAGCGTGCGCCTGGTCGAATAACCAATTTTTCGCGTAGCAGGGCGCGACGCCGGAATTACGGTTCGTTGGCGCTCAGGCGCTGGGCGGTTTGTTCGTTGCTTCTGACCAGCCGCTTGGCCAGCAGCTTGGAAAGGAATATGCCGTAATGCGGATATTCGCGAATTACGTTGATAAACGTTTTTTGGGTAAGCAGGATAAGTTTTCCCGGGCTCGCCGCTTTAACAGTGGCGGAACGCCGCTGGTTAAGCAAAAAAGCCATTTCGCCCATAAAAATATCCTGGGCAGAAAGCGTGCCAACGGGCTTGTCGCCCTGGAATACATCATAGGTACCCGATGAAATATAGTATAAATAATCGCTGGGTTGGCCTTCTTTAAGCACAATGTCGCCTTTTTTGACATTGACAATTTGTTCCTGCGAAAAGCCCACCGGTACTTCGTATTCCACCGATGTGTCATGACGAATGATCAGGGCAACCTGATTGCCTTTTGCGTTGTATTTAAGTTCCTGCGAAAAGTTTGCCGCCAGCATAATTCCACGCCCGTGCAGACTGTACTGGTCCTGTTCGGCGATCTTTTTAAGATGGCTTTTAACGTCAAATCCCCTGCCCTGATCATGAATGACAAAAATAGAACGATCCGACTTGATCTCCCAAAGAAAATTTATCCGGCGCGCGTTTATGACGGGATCTTTGCATTTTTCCGCAATAAGGTCTACGGATGAAACGCCTTCTTCCAGGGATTTGGTTTTTTCGTCATACGAGATACCGCAATTCCCGTGTTCAATGGCGTTGACCATAAGTTCCGCCAGGGCAAGTTGAAGGTGCATTTTTGAGTCGGGGTTAATAAGTCCCCTCTGGGCAAGGATGGTAGCGCCGATACCAGAGAACAGCGGCACGGCAAGCAGATCATTTTCCATGACAAAGCTCCCCGAGGCTCCGTCCAAAAGATTCTTGGTAAATTCCCTTTGAAAAATGATCTGGTAGTTCTGTTCGATAATCTGGATGCTCTTGATAAGGTGTGAACGAAGCCGGTAGTTTTCCAAAAGGGTAAGCAGATTGATCGATTTATACTTTTTAAGCAGGGCCTCTTCCTGGTCTTTTTTGTGATCAAAAAGGCCGATAATTCCAAAATTCAGAATCCACTTGTCGTTTTGTATGTGGTTTATAATGCCTTCCACATCGATGGCAGGATCGGAAAAGTTAATAATAACCAGTTCCGGCAGGGCATAGTTAAGAAATTCCAGAATTTCGTCTTCCTGGGCAAGAAAAATAACGTCATAGTGGTGTCCGGCCTCCTGATCAAAGGCGTTTTCTATGATCTTTCGGATATCCGGGTCAGAATTAACAATGCCTAGTGTACTCATTACCTCTCCGTTTTTGCATCATTCTTCGCCGGTAATAGTATCACTTCCAGTGGTTCTGTTTCAAGAAGGCGCTGAATCATTCCCTGTACTTCCTCGATAAGAACTTCGCGGTAAAGTCCGGGCCGTTCGTCAAGATGGGAAAGGGGAACATCCATCATCGCGCTAAAGATGGCAAGGTTTCGGGCTATAAAGTTGTTCTGCTGCATATTCTGCTCAAAGGATTTTATAAGCGCTTCGCGGGCCCGCGTAAATGTTTCCTCGTCAAGACCGGCGCCCAGGGCGGCAAGTTTGTCCTTGACCGCCGTTCGTAATTCCGCTTCGCGTCCGGGGTCGCATACAAAGTAAATATCCAGCGTAAGCTCGCTGGTCGGCACGGGGGTAAACGACAGCTGCGACTCAATCGAATAGACACCTCCCATTTCTTCGCGAATTGCGTCATTTAGAACGATCTCCAGATATTCGCTCAAGACAAGGGCGGCGGCGGTTCCCGCTTCGCTCCAAAAGTCGTTCCGCTGCCAGCCCTGGTACACAATGCTTTTTGCCTCCTGTCCCTTGCGAAGAATTTCTTCGGTTCCCCGGGGAAAGGCGATGCGGGGATCGTCCCATTCGCTAAAGTTTTCGGCGCTGGAGGGAATTGAGGCAAGCCAGGTTTCGACCAGTGTGCGAAAGCGGTTCCGGTCGCCGATTGTTCCGGCAAAGACAAAGGTAAAATCGGCTGGATCAAGGCTGTGTTTAAGGAACGTGTTTACCGTATCCTTGTCAAGTTTGGCAAGGTCTTCTGTTTCCAGCGGAAGAAAACGCGGATGGTTTCCGCTGCTTATCCGGCCTAATTCACGAAAAAAATACGCGTCCGGATATTCATTTTGATAGAGCAGCGTTGACTCCCAGGATTCCCGCGTTAAATCCATGCCGTTGTCGTCGGCGGCGCTGCCAATAAAGTTAAGGTACAAAAGTTGAAAGAACACTTCCAGATCGCCGCCCGAGGACAAGCCCTGAAAGCCCCGCGCGTAATTGGTTGCCCAAATACCCAGTGAAAGCTGTTTGTCCGAAAGCAGCTGCATTAATTCCTGGCGGCTTTTGCCGTTCAGCGCGGAAACAGATTGAACATCGGTGGCTAATTTTGCCGACACCGCTTCCGCGTCGGCGGCGCTCAAATAACCGCCCCGGGCCGCCGCGTACAGCGCCAGTTCATTGTTGCGGTTTGCCGTTTCGCGCAGTATAACCCGCGCGCCGTTGCTTAATTCCCATATTTCGGCGCTGCCGTCATTACGCTGCGATACGACGCGTCCGGGCAGGGGCGCCTCGCGTATCAGCGGTTCCGCTTCTGCCGCGTCAGCGGGCGCCGCGATTTCCGCCGTTTTGATTTCCTGTGCCAGCAGCGTTATTGCCTCCCTGCCGGGCAGGGTTTCCGCTTCGGGCGCCGCAAGAAGAACAATCATGTCGTCATCGGCAAAGTAATCGCGGACGGCCCCGTTTACGGTATCAATATCAATCAGGGGGAGCAGCCGCGCGGCGGTTTCTTTTTGCCATTCAATATCCAGCGCGTAATCTTCCTCAAAATAGTCATCAACAAAAAGATTAATAAACGATTCGGACTGCTGGTAATCTTTTTCTGATGCCGTGCGTTCCAGACTGGAAACAAGCGCGGCCTTGGCAAGGGCAAGTTCGCCCCGGGTAAAGCCGTAACGGATCATGGATTCTTTTTGGGTAAGCAGATAACGCAGCGTTTCTTCTGTTCTGCCCGCCTTTGACTGGGCGGCAAAAATATAATAACGGCTTTTTTGCCCGTAGCGTGAATTCCACGCGCTCGCGCCCATAAAGGGGCTGTTCTGATAGACTGCTTCTTCGCTGCGGTAAGTGATCATCGATTCAATTAAAAAATTGATTATATCCTCGCGGTAACTTTCCAGCGTTGCTTCCCTTGCTTTGGGCGAGCGCTTGTTATAAAGATACACAAAAGAAGCGGTAAGCTCGGGATCGGTGATTACTTCGCAGTAAAGCGATCCGGCTTCCGGTTCGTCAAGTTCATACCAGGGTCTTTCTGTTTTTTCTGTTGAAGGCGCGGTAAACACCAGCGGCAATTCTTTTTCAAGCGCGGCTGCGTCAAAATCGCCTACAATAATTACCGCCATGTTGTCGGGCCGGTACCATTTTTTATAAAAATTTTTCAGCGTCGCCGCGCTCGCGTTTTGAATGATTTCGGGCAGGCCGATAGGAAGGCGTTCCGCGTAACGGGAATCCTTAAAAATAACGGGAAGCATGCGCCGGTAGACGCGCTCTTCGGCGCCAAGGTGGCTGCGGTATTCTTCCATAATGACCGCCCGCTCATCATCCACATCTTTTGGATTAAAGCTTACCGCCCAGGTCCAGTCGTCAATTATTTCCAGCGCCTTTTGCGGTATGCGTTTGACGCCGTCTTCCATACTGGTGGGAGCCTCGATGGTGTAAACGGTTTGATCATAGCTGGTGTAGGCGTTTACTTCCGGCCCAAAACGCATTCCCAGCGAACGTAAAAAGTTAATAAGGTCCGCCTCCGGAAAGCGCCGTGTGCCGTTAAACGCCATGTGCTCGGTAAAATGCGCCAGGCCCCGCTCGTCGTCGGTTTCAAGGATCGAGCCCGCCTTTACCGCCAGGGCAAGGTACGCCCGCTCCGACGGAAGGGAATTTTCCAGCAGGTAATAGGTCAAACCATTGGGAAGAACCCCCTTGCGCAGATTCTTCATCTGCGGAAGCGCGGACGCTCCGGACGCTCCGGACGTGGCGCATGCCAGAAGTACAAGACAGGAAAGCGCCAAAATGGTAAAATTCCGCCAGAAAGCGGGGAATTTTGGCAGTTTAAATAAATTCATATCTTGAATATACTCAAAAAACAAAAATTGTTATATAATAAAGAAGGGAGGTGCCATGAGACTCTTGACAAGATCCGACTTTGACGGCCTTGCCTGCGGCGCCCTGCTTATGCACCTGGGGATTATTGACGAGTTTAAATTTGTCCACCCCAAAGATATACAGGACGGTCTTGTACAGGCCGGTCCCGGCGATATCCTTGCCAATGTGCCTTTTATCCAGGGCTGCAAACTCTGGTTTGATCACCACTACAGCGAAACCGAGCGGCCCGGAAAGGGCGTACACTTTGAAGGCGTTTCCGTCAAAGCGCCCAGCTGCGCGCGTGTAATCTACGACTATTACGGGGGCGATAAAACCCTGGGCCGTTTTAAGGAAATGATAGGTTTTGTTGACCGCGTCGACTCGGCCGCCCTTACCGTTGACGAAATTACCAATCCCGGCGGGTGGATTCTTCTTGGGTTTATTATGGATCCCCGGACGGGGCTTGGGCGTTTTCACGATTTTACCGTAGGCAATTACGAGTTAATGACCATTTTGGCAAAATCGTGCGTTGATAAAAACATTGACGAAATCCTTGCAATGAGCGACGTAAAAGAACGCATTCAAAAATATCACGAGCAAAACGATCTTTTTAAAAAAATGCTTGTAGAGGTATGCGCGGTTCAAAAAAATGTCATTGTCGCGGATCTTAGAAACACGAGCGTTATTTATGCGGGCAACCGCTTTTTGCTTTATACGCTTTTTCCCGAACAGAATATTTCTGTGTGGATTGTCGCCGGCAGGGATAACCGGAATGTCGTCATTACGGTAGGTTACAGCGTTATCAACCGGACCGCCGCCGTTAATGTGGGGAGCCTTATGCTGCATTACGGCGGCGGCGGCCATGTCCAGGTGGGGACCTGCCAGGTAAGCAGCGCGGACGCCGACCGGGTAATCGCCGAAATTATCGAAAAGGTCAAAGCAGCGTAAACGTTTACACCAATCATGCCGCGCATGGTTAAAGTTGAAGGAAAAAAAATGGAAATGAATTTATATTCGCTTGGCGCCGCGGAAGAAGTAACCGGCTCAAAGCATGTACTCGAAGTAAACGGCAAAAGTTTTTTGGTCGACTGCGGCGCTTTTCAGGGTTCCCGCGCCCAGGCGGATCGTAAAAACCGCGAGTTTGGCATTGGCGAAAAAGTAAGCGCCGCGCTTATTACCCACGGACATTTTGATCACTGCGGAATGCTGCCCGTGCTTGTTAAAAGCGGCTTTAGGGGCAATGTATACGCTACGCCGGCGACGCGCGACATTTCCAGTCTGGTTATGATGGACTCGGCCAATATACAGGCCCGCGACGCGGAGTACCTGCGCAAACAGGCCCGCAAAAAGGGCGAAAAGTTTGAATGGGAGCCAATCTATACCGAAAAAGACGCGGTCGAGGCGACAGGCGCGATCATGGGGGTGTCGTACCGGCGGCCCTTTATTATCGAGAACAACGCCGATTTTGAACTTGAAGGCGAATTTTTTGACGCGGGACATATTCTGGGTTCGGCAATGGCGCAGCTTACGGTAAAAGACAAGCAAACAAAAAAAGAAACGCGTATACTGTTTTCCGGCGATTTGGGCCGCAAAAATAAACCCATAATACGCGATCCCGATCTGCCGCCCGCTCCCGATTATCTTATACTCGAAAGCACCTACGGCGACAGGCGGCACGACAAGACAGCCAGCGCGACAGAAAAACTTGCGGAACTGTCGATGCGCGCGGTAAAAAACAGGGGGAAAATTCTTATCCCTTCTTTTGCCATTGAACGCACCCAGGAATTGGTATATTTCTTTCACCTTTTAACGGATGCGGGAACCATTCCGCCGATTCCAATTTATGTTGATTCTCCCATGGCGACAAACGCCACCACGATTTTTCAGGTGCACCCTGAATGTTATGACGAGACAATACACGAGGCGTTCTTTAAGCATCACAAAAATCCGTTTGGATTTAACGCCCTGCATTTTACAGCCAGTGTGGAAGAATCAAAAGCGCTAAATGAGGTAAAGGGCCCCGTTATTATAATTTCTGCCGACGGCATGTGCGAAGCGGGAAGAATCCAGCATCATTTAATTCACAATATCGGCGATCCCGCCACGACCATACTTATTGTCGGCTACATGGCGGAAAACACGCTGGGCAGAAGAATCCGCAACAGGGACGAAGAGGTAAAAATTCACGGCATGTGGTTTAAACGGCGCGCGCAGGTAGAAGAAATTAACGCCTTTAGCGCCCACGCCGATTATGTCGAAGCGGGCGACTGGCTTGGCGAACTTGACACTTCGGCTCTTAAAAAAATTTTTATGGTACACGGCGAAAAAAAGGCCCAGGCGGCCTTTAAGAAGTACCTTGACGGCGGGGGATTTCCCGAATCAGTTATTGTAAAATATGGTGAAACATATGGCATTGGGTAATCGGGAACAGGCGGGCAGGAATTATACATGATTTATCTAACCGGGTTTCATGCGATAGAAGAAGCGCTTAAAAGCGGTACGGGAATAGCGGTTCTGTCGGCCAAGCCGGGGCCCCGCGCCGGCGGGCTGGTAAAACTTGCCGCCGCCCGCAGGATACGGGTAGACCGCGTAGGCAGCGCGGAACTGGACCGCCTTGCGCCCGGCAACCGGGGCGTGGCGCTTGCCGTCAACGAAGGTCCGTCCGCCGCGCCGGAGTATGCTTCTACAAAAGAATTTGCCGCCTCGCTGGGCGAAAAACAAAACGCGCTTGTGCTGCTGCTTGATGAAGTAACCGATCCCCATAACTACGGGGCAATTTTGCGTTCCTGTGATCAGTTCGGCGTTGATTTGGTAGTAAGCCGCAAACGGCGCAGCGCCGCGCATGCCGCCGTAATTATGCAGACTTCGTCGGGGGCGGCGGCCTGGGTTCCCCATCTGGAAGAACCCAACCTTGTCCGCGCGGTAGAAGCGCTTAAAGAAAGCGGCTTTTGGATTTACGGCGCGGACGCGCGGGGCGAAGCGGTTTACCGCGTAGACCTTGCGGGGCGTATCGCGCTTATACTTGGGGGCGAAGCGGGGCTTTCGCGCCTGCTGCGGGAAACATGCGACGGCCTTGTCGCCGCGCCCACATCGGGGCGTATTGATTCGCTTAATGTGTCGGTTGCGGCCGGAATACTGCTTTATGAAGCAACGCGGCAGCGGGGGAGCTCCCGGTGATTAAAGCCCTTAAAGAAGCCGGAAGGCTTAAACAAACCGTATTCATGATTTTAATTTCGCTTTTTTGTTTTGCGGCGTCGGTGTTTCGGGTAATTTATTCCGGAACATACGCCCTTATCTCGCTTAACTGGAATTTATTTTTGGCCTTTGTTCCCTGGGCGCTTACCAGCCTTTCGTTTATTAAACCGGCGCTCCAAAAAAAACCCGTGAGCATCGCGCTTATTTTTCTTTTTTGGCTGCTCTTTTTTCCCAATGCGCCGTATATTATTACCGATTTGTTTCATCTGCGGGTAATCAAAAGCATGCCCGTGTGGTACGATACCATGCTTATTATGTCGTATGCCTGGACGGGACTGTTCTACGGGTTTTTAAGCCTGTGGGATATCGAATCAATCCTGGAAAAAAAACTTTCGTATCCGCTGGTTACGTTTATTTCTACCATACTGCTTTTTGTGGGCAGTTTTGGAATCTATGTCGGGCGGTATCTGCGCTGGAATACCTGGGATCTTTTTACCAAACCCCAGGAAATACTGTCAGAAATCGGCGACCGCCTTATTAATCCCTTTGAACATCTTACCACCTGGGGAATGACAATCTTTATCGGTTGTTTTTTGAACATACTCTATTGGTCGTTCCGTTTAATCCGCAGACGGGTTTAGCCCGTTAACGCGCCCTCGAACCCGTACGTCAGATCGTTGATAATATCGGTAATATGCTCGGTGCCTATGGAAAGGCGGATGGTGTTGGGTTTAATTCCCTGTTCCAGAAGATCCTTTTCGCCCACCTGGGAATGAGTGGTAGAGGCGGGGTGAATCACAAGGGATTTTACATCAGCCACATTGGCAAGAAGCGAGAACAGCTTAAGGCCGGCGATAAAACTTTTTGCCGCTTCAATGCCGCCTTTAATTTCAAAGGTAAAGATCGAAGCGCCGCCAAGGGGAAAGTAACGGCGGTACAGCGCGTTGTCGCGGTGTTCCGCCAGGGCGGGATGATTTACTTTTTCTACCTGCGGATGATTTTTAAGGAAGTCAACCACCTTAAGGGCGTTTTCTACATGCCGCTCCACGCGAAGGGAAAGCGTCTCCAGCCCCTGAAGAAACAAAAAGGCGTTAAAGGGCGAAAGCGCCGCGCCGGTATCCCGCAGCAGGGTAGTCCGCGCCTTGATAATGTACGCAAGGTTCTTTGCCGCATCGGTAAAGACCACGCCGTGGTAACTGGGGTTGGGTTTGCAAAGGCCGGGAAACTTGTTGTTTGCCGCCCAGTCAAATTTTCCCGCGTCCACAATGACCCCGCCTATGGACGTGCCGTGCCCGCCGATAAATTTGGTGGCCGAATGAACCACAATATCGGCGCCGTATTCAATGGGACGCAGCAGATAGGGCGTGGCAAAGGTATTGTCGACAATAAGGGGAATGCCGTGTTTATGGGCGATCTCTGCCACCGCCTCAATGTCCACCACCGACGCGTTGGGATTCCCTATGGTTTCAAAAAAGAGCGCCTTTGTATTGGCCCTGATTGCCGCTTCAAAATTTTCCGCCTTGCCGCCGTCCACAAAGGTGGTGTCAACGCCAAAGTCTTTAAACGTGTTGGCAAATAAATTAAATGTTCCGCCGTAAATCTGAAAGTCCGAAACAATATGATCGCCCCGGCGGGTAATATTCTGAACGGCGTACGTCGTGGCTGCGGCCCCCGAAGCGGCGGCCAAAGCCGCCGCGCCTTTTTCCAGCGCGGCGATCCGCTGTTCGAACACGTCCCAGGTAGGATTCATGATGCGGGTATAAATGTTCCCCTGTTCCGTAAGGGCAAAACGTCCGGCTGCCTGGGCGGTATCCTTGAACACATACGATGATGTTTGATACACCGGAACCGCCCGCGCGTCGGTGGCGGGGTCCGGCTGTTCCTGGCCCACATGAATCTGCAGTGTTTCAAACTGGTAGTTTTCGTTGCTCATAATAAACCTCTTTTTTGCCGCGTTAAATAAAAAATTGCGCCGCGCTCCCCTGTCCTGACAAAGGAAAATTCCGTCTTCTGATACGGAGTGTTCATACATCTTTTGGTCATTCCCGACGGGACAAACAAGCGTACATACCCCGCAGGGATAGCGCATCTCTTTTCGCAGCAGATGGTGATACCTGGCGCAGCGCCGGCGATCCATCCGGGCAATTACCGAACCGGGAAGCGGCTCAAAGGCCTTGATGGGACACGCGTTTTTACAGCGTCCGCATTGGGAACATAATTCTTTTTTGATCAGCGGGTCGCCCGGTATTTTAGCGCTGGTTATTACCGAAACAAAACGCACCCGGGGGCCGTATTCGGGGGTAAGAAGGCAGTGGTTGGCCCCGATGGTTCCCAGCCCCGCAAATTTTGCGGCGATAACCTGCGAAAAAGCGGCCTCCGGTTTTTCCACCAGCGCCGAAATATCGCCGTAGCCGTCCCGGGGAAAGAAGAACGCCCGGTACCCCAGATCGTTCAACAGATTTGCCAGCCGGTAGGCCGCCTCGTCCAAAAGCCGGTTCGTGGTATTGTACAATTCGGCATACAGCGCCGAAGGGGTTGTTTCCAGCATGGGAAGAAGAATCCGCACGCCGGCGGAGATTACCGTTTGTGACCAGGGCCAGAGCCGCCGGGGATAAAACCGTTCGCGGGGATAGGGAAACTGCCCCCATCGTTCCACGCCGGCAAAGCCGATAAGATCGATCCCCAGCCGTTTTGCTTCCGAGGTGATTGTGCCGCGCAATTCCGGGCCGTCTACGTCCGGGGCTTTACCGGTTTTACTCATACTGTCCTGAATCTCTATGAATATTCCACCTCACCCTCGATACTCCTCATCTGTTCAGGCGTTAATTAAAACTAAAATAAAAATACATAGAGGAAACCGGCATCGAAGAAACGGGTAATTCGACTATACCTATAGTTTTAATATGCATTTATAAGAGTACCCTCCCCGGTCCGCAATTGTCAAGGCCGCCGAATTGGTATGACCAATTATCCAAATCGGAAAAAAATTTGCTTCAAATGAAAGAATTTGCTTGACTTTCATTCGTAATTTAGTAACTTATATATATAAAGAATGTACAAAAAAATACAAAATGAAGGAGAAAAACATGACAGAGAGACAAGACAGCATTTTGGAACTTTTGGCGGGCCGGCCTCGTGTCGATGTGAGCGTTTTGGCCGAAGTTTTGGGGGTTTCACAGGTAACCATTCGCAAAGACCTGGATCAACTGGAGGAATTGGGCTTTATACGCCGCGAACACGGCTATGCCCTTTTTGGCCACACAGAAGATGTAGGCCGCCGCATGGCGGTAAACTACGAAATTAAGCGGCGTATAGCCAGGGCTGCCGCCGAAATGGTAGAAGAGGGCGAAACGGTGATGATTGAATCGGGTTCCTGCTGCGCGTTTTTGGCAGAAGAACTGTCCAACAACAAACCCGGAGTACAAATCATAACCAATTCGGCGTTTATCGCGAACCATGTACGGCACGCGCCCTACGCCCAATTGATTCTGCTGGGCGGCGAGTACCAAAACATCTCCCAGGTGATGGTGGGTTCCATGACCAGCAAGTGGACGGAGATCTTTTTGGCAGACAAGTTTTTTCTGGGAACGGACGGTTTTAACAGCAAGTTCGGGTTTACCGGAACGGACCATCTGCGAACCCAAACAGCCCGCGATATGGCGGCCCAGGCAGGCGAAATTATCATTTTGACCGATTCCGACAAATTTCAGCGGCAGGGCGTTGAAGGTCTGGTACGGACGGAACAGGTTTCGACCGTTGTTACCGATGACCGTATTCCCGCCGCAGCCGAAGACTTTTTGCGGGAAAAGGCGGTAAAGCTGCTTAAAGTTTCCAGCAGCAAAAAATCTTCGCCGGTTTTTGAAGTGTCGGGAACGCGCGAACCCCTGAACGCTTCGCTTGTGCCCGCCGCTGTGACATAATGCGCCGCCACCGCAGCCAGGACATTGGTCACGCCCTGGCTGTCTATCCGGATACGGCCGGCAATGCTGCCGGCCGTACTTTTTGGTGATTTGACAAATGAAAGCCAATAGAGTTACTATTGAATGTAGCCGTAATATGCCGAATTTTAAAAACATCTTGGATAAATATATTTTTGACTCGAAACTGTCGCTGGATATTAAGCTGAGCAATATTGTTTATCTTGTAGGCTTCCTTTCTGCCATGGCTGCGGGCGTAGCCCGCGTTTTTATGGGCAGTTCCCTTTCGCTGGTTGTTGTTGTCTTTTTTATCGGATTATCCACTCTTTTAACAGGGTATTTGGCCAATCGTTTTAGGTTTTACCATTTTGGCCGTATGCTCATAGTGGTCCTGCTGGCCTTTGCGCTTTTTCCCGCGGCGTTTTTTGTCATGGGCGGAGTAGCCAGCGCCATGCCGGCATATTTTGTCCTAAGCATGGTTGTTATTTTTCTGCTTGCCTGGGGAAAGACCAGAATTCTTCTGGTTATTTTTCATACCGCCGCCATTGTCGCGCTTTACTGTTTTGGAAGCAGCCCCGCGCTCGCGCGTTTTTTTACAGCAGAACAGTCCAACAGTATTACCGTGTCCATTCAAACCATATTGTCGGTCGGATTTTGCATAGGGTTTATCGTGGCGTTCCAAAAAAATATTTATCTGGTAGAAAAAAACCGGGCCGACACCGCGCTTTCCGCCCTTGACTCGCGCAGCAGGCTGCTTGAAACGGTAAACCATGTCGCCGAAATTCTTCTAAACATCCAGGCGGATCATAAAGAAATACTTAAAAACGCGATGGAGGTATTAAGCAGCTGCATTGGCGCGGACCGCGTGATTGTATGGGAAAATAAAATAAAAAATGGAAAGCTTTACTATAATGTGGAATGCAGATGGGGTGACAGAGAAAACGCCTCGCCGGAACTCAATGACTCGTATTCCTACACAGAAAGCCTTCCATCCTGGGAAACAAAGCTGCGGTCCGGTATTTGCATAAACGGCCCCGTCAAAGACGCGTCGCCGGAAGAATATGCGGTGCTGTCGCCGTTCGGCATTGTATCTATTTTGGTTATTCCCGTTTTTCTGGAAGAAAAATTCTGGGGTTTTGTCAGTTTTGACGACTGTCACCGCGAGCGGTGTTTTTCTGACGACGAGACAAGTATTCTTCGCTCCGGCAGCCTGCTTTTGGCAAACGCGATAAACCGCCGTCAAAACGGGCTGACCATGGAATACCAGCTTGAACAGCAAAAATTAATGTCGGATATTTCGCAAAATTTTATTTCGGGTATTTCGCTGGAAGAATCAATCAATTCGGCGATTTCCCGGTCGGGCAAATTTTTAATGCTGGACCGCGTTATGCTTGTTGTGCCCGATACCGAGCTGGGCGAAAGCTATCCGGTGTTTAGATGGTTTAGCGATGAAAAATGGCGCCCCAAAGAAAGGATTACGGGAATGGCGGCGTTAATTGCCGGCGCTTTTCCTTCGTATATGGCGGTAAAGGGATTGATTCCCATTGTGCGCTGCGATGATCTTAAAACATTTGGAGACGACCGTTACAGCCAGCTTGAAAAAGAGCATGTCGCCGCCTTTATTTGGGTTCCCATTTATGTAGATAATTCTTTTTGGGGGCTTCTTGTTCTAGAACAATGCCAAAAAATTCGCATCTGGAACGAAAGCGACACCCAGCTTGCCGCCATGATGTCAAGCACCATCTCGGGCGCAATATCACGCGATCTTATGGACAAGGAGCGCACCGCCGCCATGGATCAGGCGCTCCAGGCAAGCCTTGCAAAGGGCAACTTTCTTTCCAACATGAGCCACGAAATGCGCACGCCCATGAACGCGATTATCGGAATGACGTCGGTCGGCAAAAACGCCAAAGGCAGCGACAAGAAAGATTACGCGTTTGAAAAAATAGAAGACGCTTCTGCTCATTTACTGGGGGTAATAAACGACATTCTTGACATGTCAAAGATCGAAGCAAATAAACTTGAGCTTTCGCCTGTTCCGTTTAACTTTGAAAAGATGCTGCAAAAAGTGGTAAATGTAATTAACTTTAGGGTAAACGAAAAAAAACAGTCGTTCTATGTTACGTTTGACAAGGGAATACCCCGCGAATTAATCGGCGACGATCAGCGGCTTTCCCAGGTAATTACCAATCTCCTTTCCAACGCCGTTAAATTTACCCCCGAGTACGGCACCATACGCCTGGACGCCGCTATGATTGAATCAAAACAGCCGGGCGATATTGACGTGACGATACAAATTAACGTAAACGATACGGGCATAGGGATTAGTCCCGATCAGCAGTCGCGGCTTTTCCATTCCTTTGAACAGGCGGAAAGCAGCACGACGCGTAAATTCGGCGGCACCGGGCTTGGCCTGGCTATCTCAAAACGAATTGTGGAGCTTATGGGCGGAACGATATGGATAGAATCCGCTCTGGGCAAGGGGTCAACCTTTAGTTTTACGGCGGAATTAAAACGGGGCAGCAAAAAACAGCGCATGGCTTTAATGAGCGGCGTCAACTGGAGCAATGTCCGCGTACTTGCCATAGACGATGAAAAAGAAGTGCGCGATTATTTTGCCGATATCGCGCAGCGGTTTAACATTAAGTGCGATACCGCTTCCAGCGGAGAAGAAGCGCTTCGCCTGATAGCGGAAAACGGCGCCTACGATATTTATTTTGTCGACTGGCTTATGCCCGGCATGAACGGCCTGGAGCTGACAAAAAAAATCAAGGATGATCGTTCCGTTGTTACCATGTTCTCCGCGGCTTCGCTTTCGGAAATAGAAGACGAAGCGCGGCTGGCGGGGGTAAGCGCGTTTTTGGCAAAACCGATTTTTCCTTCGGATATTGCGGATCTTATTAACCGGTATCTGGGAACAGGCGAAATCGAAAAAAGCGACGACGAGGTGCATGAAATCATCGAGGATAATTTTGAAGGAAGCTGCGCCCTTCTTGTTGAAGATGTAGAAATAAACCGCGAAATTGTTCACGCGCTCCTTGGGCCGACAAAGCTAAAAATTGAAAACGCGGAAAACGGCGAAGAAGCATTACAAAAATTCAGCGAAGACCAGGACCGCTACGACATGATCCTTATGGATGTACAGATGCCCATAATGGACGGCTATGAAGCAACCAAACGCATTCGGGCCCTGGCGTCAGAAAAAGCCGCGACAATTCCCATTGTCGCCATGACGGCGAATGTATTTCGCGAGGATATTGAAAAAGCGCTTGCCGCCGGAATGAACGATCATGTTGGAAAACCCCTTGACCTGCCCGCTGTTCTTGAAAAACTGCGCAAGTATCTGCCCGGCAGACAAATTCTTTCCTGACGGCCAAGCGCCGGATTCTGCGCAGAGTACGATTGCCCGGCGTTGCGCACTTGAAAAAATTTTACAAATGTATAACACTAACGGATGGATGTGATATGAGTTATGTGGTTGAATCCGGCAAGGCCCTTCCGCTGGGAGCGTCCCTTTCCGGCGGCGGCGTAAACTTTTCGCTTTTTTCACGCCATGCCGAAGCGGTAAGTCTGCTGCTTTTTGAAAACGCGCGGGAAAACAGCCCCGTTGCCGAAATCCCCTTAGATAACATAAAAAACAAAACCGGCGATCTGTGGCACTGCCAGGTGCAAAATCTGCGCGAAGGCGCCTGTTATCTTTACCGTGTTTCCGGTCCCTATCTTCCGGAAAAAGGCCTTCGCTTTAATTCCAACAAGGCGCTTCTTGATCCCTACGCCAGGGCAGTCAGCGGCTTAAACGAATGGAACGCCGCATCTTCGCTGGGGTACGATCCCGCTTCTTGCGATTCGGATTTGTCGTTTAGCAGGGTTGACGATGCTGCGGTAAAACCGCGCGGCGTAATTGTAAAAAACGATTTTGACTGGCAGGGCGACAATCCCCTTAATTACCCGCTGCGCTTTAGCGTGCTTTACGAAACGCATGTCAAGGGACTTACCGCGCATCCCGCCTCCGGCGTGGAGCATCAGGGGACCTACCTTGGCATTGTAGAAAAAATCCCCTTCTTTAAGGAACTGGGCGTAACAAGCCTGGAGTTTTTGCCGCTGCAGGAATTTAACGAAAATGAATTCCCCCGCCGCAGCCCCAAAACAGGAAAGATGCTTGCCAATTATTGGGGTTATTCCACGGCGGCGTTTTTTGCGCCCAAAGCCGCCTACGCGTTTGACAAAACGCCGGGGGGCGCTGTCAACGAATTTAAATACATGGTGCGGGAACTTCACAAGGCGGGCCTTGAGGTAATTCTTGACATTGTGTTTAATCATACCGCCGAGGGCAATGAACAGGGGCCGACGCTTTCGTTTCGCGGCCTGGACAATACCATTTATTATATGCTTAATTCCAATCAGCGTTACTACCAAAACTATTCGGGCTGCGGCAATACGCTTAACTGTAATCATCCGGTGGTGCGCAGTTTTATAATCGACTGTCTGCACTATTGGGTAATGGAGATGCATGTTGACGGTTTTCGTTTTGATCTGGGTTCAATCCTTGGGCGCGACCAAAACGGACATTTAATGGAAAACCCGCCCACGCTGGAACTTATCGCCGAAGACCCCGTGCTGCGCCATACCAAAATTATCGCCGAAGCGTGGGATGCCGGCGGCGCGTACCAGGTCGGCTGGTTCCCCGGCGGCCGCTGGGCGGAATGGAACGATCACTACCGCGACGACATACGGCTGTACTGGCGCATGGATCCAAACCAGGCGCAGCATCTTGCCACGCGGCTTTCCGGTTCCAGCGATCTATACCTGCGCGACGGGCGCAAGCCGTTTCACTCAATTAACTTTATAACAAGCCACGACGGTTTTACCATGCGCGATCTTGTTTCCTATAATGAAAAGCACAACGAAGATAACGGCGAAGAAGGCCGCGACGGCAGTAACAATAACTGCAGCAACAATAACGGCGAAGAAGGCCCCTCCAAAAACGCCGGCATCGAGGCCGCGCGCATTAAACTGCAAAAAAATTTTATCGCCACCATGATGGTGTCGCTGGGTACGCCGATGCTGCTGGGGGGCGATGAGTTTGGCCGCACCCAGGGGGGGAACAATAACGCGTATTGCCAGGACAACGAAATTTCCTGGTATGACTGGTCGCTGCTGGATGCCAACAGGGGCCTTTTTCGGTTTACCAAAGAGATGATAGCGTTCCGCCTGCGCCACCACGGCTTTATGCGCCCCGAATTTTATACCGGCCGGGACGGCAGCTACAACGCCATTCCCGATATTACCTGGTTTAACGCAAAGGGCGAAACGCCGATTTGGGAAAAAACCGGTTATTGCATAGCGCTGCGTATGGACGGCAGCAAAGCGGATATAATGGCGGACAAAGACGATAATGATTTTTTTATTATGTTTAACGCGGGGCCGGGGTCCGTCCACTTTTCGATCTGCGATCCGCTTGCGGGAAAGCGCTGGGTGCGCGCGGTGGACACCGCCATGCAGAGCCCGCAGGACATACTTGTTCCCGGAACCGAAAAAGATTTGGACAGCCGCCACTACACCGTACAGGGCCGAAGCATGGTTATACTTATTTCGCGCACGGTAAGGGAATAAGAAGTGAACGAAAGCAGTTTTATTCTGGGTGTTGATCTTGACGGAGTGGTGGGTGATTTTTACGCCGCCATGCGGATTATAGCCGCCGAGTGGCTTAATAAGCCGGCAGAATCCCTTACCGCCAATGTTGGTTTTGGTTTGGATGAATGGGGCATTGCCGAATTGGGCGGGTATGACCGGCTTCACCGTTTTGCGGTTACCCAGCGGCATTTATTCCGCGAAATGCGGCCCATCAAAGACGCGCCGGCGACGCTTCGCAAACTTTCCAACCGGGGCGTGCGTATCCGTATTATTACAAACCGGCTCTTTCTTAAATATTCGCACAAAACAAGCATTACCCAAACAGTAGAATGGCTTGATAATTATGATATTCCCTATTGGGATATTTGTTTTATGAACGACAAGGTTGCCGTAGGCGCGCATGTGTACATTGATGACGCGCCGCAGAATATTACCCAGCTGCGGGGCGGCGGAAACAATACGATTGTTTTTACCAATTCTACCAATACGGGCCTGCCCGGCCCCCGCGCGGATTCCTGGAAAGAAGCGGAACGCATTGTGCTTGAAGCGATGGATGAATGGCGCACCGGCACCATGAATCTTTTTAGCGGGAATTATTAACCGTTGGTGGCGTGGTTGGCGGTGAATTCTTGTTTTAAAAAAAAGCCGCAGAAAGGATTTCTCTTTCTGCGGCCCCGCAATTTACGCATTAATCTGAATCATCCGTCTGCCGGCGGCCTCCTCGAGTTTTTTTACTTCGAGGCTCAGCACTCCGTTTTTAAACACCGCGGAAATCTGCTCGGCGTCGGCGTTATCGGGAAGCTGAAAGGATCGGCAAAAGCTGATTTTTGAACGCTCGCGAATTAAAAAATTCTTTTCGTCCTGGTCCTTTTTTTCTTCGCTGACGCTTTCGATGGTAAGCGTTCCCTTGTCGACATGGACCTGAATGTCCTTTTCGTCAAAACCGGGGAGTTCCGCCTCGATAAGGTAGGAATTTTCATTTTCCCGCACATCGACCAGGGGCGCTTTTTCGCCGGTCAGGCCGCCGAGCGGATAATCAAAAAAATCCTCCATGTGCCGGCGAAAATCGCCAAGCTCTACCCCAAAGGGACGATACAAAGCTACCGTTTTCATAATAGACCTCCAAAAAAATTGGCTTGTTTTGGATCCCCATACGGGCATCCCGGACTGCGCTCCGCCGCATCATCACTGCGAAAAGCGGCTAAGCAACATTCTTATCTCTTATACAGCAAGAACCGTGCCAAGCCTGGGGCGGCGGGAAAAATCAGCTAAGTTGTTATTATATAAGGAATTACAAAAAAATCGCCGCCGGGCGGCGCCCAATCGGAATTACCGGACTGTATCAAAATGATACATCTGTGTTAAAATGGGATTGGCGCGGGACAAAATGACACAGTTGTTAATTCGCAGGCGGGTCCATACCTTGCAGAACGACGATAGTCATTCGCCGCAAAGGGCTTCGGAGAGAGATTGACGCAAGCGCCGTGTTGTATAGTATACTGTAGCGATGAAAAGGACACTGTTTGTTTTTGTTTTATTAACGCTGTGCGCTTTGGCGTTTGCCCAGCGGGCGGGGACATCCATGTGGATAAATGTTTCCACCGCCAATCTAAAATCTTCTACCGGCTTTTTTTCCAGTACTGTCGCGGCGGTAAAGCTTGGTGACGAAGTCATCGTTCAGGCGGTAAAAGGGAATTCCATACAGGTAAAAACCCAGGCGGGCAGGATTGGCTGGATTGCTAAAACAAGTCTTTCTACGCGGCGTATTGTTGCCGGCAGCGGTACGGCAAACGCTTCGGCGCGGGAAGTTGCCCTGGCAGGAAAGGGATTTTCACAGGAAGTGGAAAACGAATATAAAAAGGACGGCGGCAAAACGGCGAATTACGACGCGGTAGACGCGCTTGAAAAAGTTACCGTTTCCGACGGGGATCTGGAACAATTTGTAGATGAAGGGCATCTGGCCAGGGGAGGCGAATAATGAAAGCGCGTGTCGGTATATTTGTATTTATAGGTATTTTTGTTATTGTGCTTTCCTGCGGTTCCGCGCCTCCGGGTTTTTTTGGCAACCTTGCCGGAGAAGCGGCAAAAGCGCTGGGCGCGAGCGAGGATGTCGTAAACGCGGCCCGCGCGGGTGTCGGAACTCTTGAGGAATCCATGGCGGCGGCGGACAACCTTACTCCCGAAAACGAATATTATATCGGGCGGGCTGTCGCGGCAAATGTCGCGTCCAATTACAAGGTGTACAACGGAAACCGGAATTTACAGGTATACCTTAACAAAATTTGTCTGGCTATTGTGATCAATTCGCCCCGGCCGGATATCTGGAATGGTTACCATGTGGCGATTCTTGACTCGCAGGAAATTAACGCCTTTGCGACGCCGGGCGGGCACATTTTTTTGACGCGGGGGCTTATTGCCAGCGCCGACAGCGAAGACGCGCTTGCCGCGGTTATTGCGCACGAAGTAGCTCATATCCAGCTGCGGCATGGTCTTGCCGCCATTCGTAACGCGCGTTATATTGACGCCTTTAAAGAAGCAGCGTTTGCAGGAGCAAGCGCCGGTACCGGCGTCGATGTCAAGGCGATGGCCGGTACGCTGGGCGATTCGGTGTCGGAAATTGTAGTTACCATGGTAAATAACGGATACAGCAAACAGCAGGAATTTGACGCCGACAAAACGGCGCTTTCGCTGCTTGCCGCGGCGGGGTATCTGCCGGCAAGCATGCTTGATATGCTTAACGCGCTTCAAAAAAACACGGTACGCGGGCAGGGTTTTGGAAAAACCCATCCGTCGCCGGCGGAACGAATAACCAATACCAACCGTAATCTGCGCGGTATTAATGCGGCCGATACCAGGGAATTCCGCGTACGGCGTTTTGGCGCCGTGCCGCGGACATAAGTATGGCGGAAAAGCATTTATCCAAACGGATCGCCGCGGTATTGGTAATTGTTCTTGTATTTTTGGGTGTAGGATTGCTGCAGATACTGCATCTGCTGGATACGCTGGAATACAAGTCGTACGATTTTCGCGCAAAGCTCTTTGCCAATTCGTATAAACCATCCGATGAGATCGCCGTGGTGCTGCTGGATCAGGACAGCATTGACTGGGCAAACGCGGAACGCGGCTGGGGCTGGCCCTGGCCCCGCGAAGCGTATGCGGAATTTGTTGACTTTATGAACCAGGGCAATGCCAAATCGGTTGCCTTTGACGTGCTGTTTTCTGAACCTTCCATTTACCGCAGCGCCAGCCAGGATGCGATCATCGACAACGCGGTAGAAAAAATGGAACAGCTGCGTCTTATGGCGCAGGAATCGTCGGCGGGAGCGGCCCAAACGCCCCGTTCGGGAGGCAGAGAACGTCCGCAGCCGAGCGAAGAGCAGCGCAGTGTTTTTTCCAGTTATATGGAGGCCATGCAGGCGCTGCGGGGACTTACGGTAAACCAGGACGATGAAGCGTTTGCCAACGCGGAACAGCGCTACGGAAGGGTGGTGCAGACCGTGTTCTTTAGCACCCAGACGGGGATTTCCGAGGTGTGGCAGAGCAATGCCGATAAAAAATTATTCGCCCCTGGCGGGTTTGACAATGTGCGGGACAGGTTTGATCTAAGCGCCGAGGGGCGCATTGGAGCGCAGTTTCCCATTCCGCGGCTTCTTGACGCGGCAGGGGCGCTGGGTAATGTAACAAACGCCGAAGACCCGGACGGCATTAACAGACGCGCAAAACTTTTTATTAACTTTGACGGCAGGGCGGTTCCCGGACTTTCTGCCGCGTCGCTTTTGGTTTCGGGCAGCAGCGGTACAATTTCGTATAACGCGAACAAAAAAGAAATTGAATGGGAAGGCCGCCGTATTCCGGTAGATGACAAGGGCCGCAGTATCCTTCGCTTTAGGGGAAGCCTTAACCGCTATCTTCCCTACAGCGCTTCCGAAATTCTTGAAAGCGCACAGGCCATTGCCCAGGGCGGGGAACCGCTTTATCTGCCCCGGGATTTTACCGGCAAATATGTGTTTTTTGGTTTTTACGCCCCCGGCCTTTTTGATATTTGCAGTAATCCCCTTGAATCGGTATACCCGGGAATGGGAATCCACATTACCATGCTGGACAATATGTTAAGCAATGATTTTATCCGCGAAGTTCCGCAGTGGATTGTTTTTGTCCTGCTTTTTGCGGTTATTGCCGCCATTACCGCGCTGGCGCTGTTTTCCGAAAAGCTGCCCTTTGCCGTGGGAACCTCTCTGGTTATTACCGCGTTGATTGTAGGCCTTTCGTTATTTGCGTATCACATTGGATATTGGCTTCCGCTGGTGCTTCCCCTGGCGGGAATTTTTGCCGCGTTTATTACCTGTTATATTTACAACTATGCCACCGAGGGCAGTCAAAAACGCTACATTAAATCGGCGTTTAGCCAATACCTGAGCCCCATTTACATTGAAAAGCTTATTGGCGATACAAGCCTTCTTAAGCTTGGCGGCGAGCGCCTTGACATTAGTATTTTCTTTTCCGACGTGCAGGGTTTTACCACAATTTCCGAAAATCTTGATCCGGATCAGCTTAAGGAATTACTTAACGATTATCTGTCCGTTCTTACCGATATTATTCAGGATTCGGGGGGAACGATTGACAAGTACGAAGGCGACGCGATCATCGCGTTTTGGAACGCGCCCATTCACCTTGCCGATCACGCCAAACGCGCGCTGGGTGCGGCAATTGAATGCCAAAGAAAGTTGACAGAAATGGGCCCCTGGTTTGAAGAAAAATTTAACGCGTGGAATATTGACGCCCCCGGAATAAACAAAAGGCTTCTTACCCGCATTGGCCTTAATACCGGCTATGCGGTTGTCGGCAATTTTGGTTCCGAACATCACTTTAATTATACCATGCTGGGAGACTCGGTAAATCTGGCCGCCCGCCTTGAGGGGCTTAACAAACAGTTTGGCACCTATCTTATGTGCACCGAAAACACCTTTGCCGAAGCGGGTAAAAACGGCGGTTTTTTTGGCCGCAAACTTGCCCAGGTGGCGGTCGTGGGAAAGAACGAGCCGGTTACCGTATGGGAGCCGATGACGGAACAACTGTACCGCGAAAAAGAAGCGGTCATAAAACAATTTGACGAAGCCCGTGAAATATTCTACCAGGGAAAGTTTGCCGGCGCGTTAACGCTTTTTGAAGCCCTGGCGGATAAAGACAGCCCGCCCGCGTACTATGCCGCCCAATGCCGCTACTATCTGGAAAATCCGGACGAGTGGAAAGGCCACTGGAAGGCGCTTTCCAAATAGGCGCGAACCCCGGGCGAAGAGCGTAGCGGCTGACGAAGAGGTTTGATATGCCGATAGAACAATACACCGAATCAATCGTATTGCGGGAAATGAAATGTACTCTGGGCGAAAATGAGTTCGGCTTTTGTTTTCCACAGGGAGATGTTGAACAGGGGAAACTGGAAAAAGCGCTCAAAAAAGCGGGAGGCAAACCCGTTGTGTGTACGCCGGAAGATTATTCACATGGCGGCAACGGAAAAGCAAAGCCCGAATATGTGATTACATTTAATAAAAAACCCGGAACGATTATTGTAATTGAATGTAAAAAATCGGCGTCAAAACATGTCTCAAAAAAACTGGACCGGCCCAAAGATTACGCTGTTGACGGCGCGTTGTATTACGCCAAGTTTTTGAAAAATGATTATAATGTAATCGCTCTGGCCTTCTCCGGTACGAAAAAGGATACAATAAAAGCCAACGCATATTATTGGCAGAAAGGGGGCGAGAAATGTACCGAATTAAAAAAAGCTCGCGATATTATTTATGAGCCTGAAAATTATCTGCGTCTTGTGTCGGGCGAAGCGGTAAAAAAGGCGGTGTCTATAGGGGTGATACAGGAACTTGCCCTTGAAATGCACGATGCCTTGCGGGAATTGGCGGTAACGGAACGCGAAAAGCCTGTGTTTATCGCGGGTATTCTCATTGCGCTTAATGACGAGGATTTTATCGCCGAATATCCCAATCTTGTTTCGTTTAATTCTCTGCTTAACCGGCTTCAGGACGCGATTAACAATGTATTAAAAGAAAGCGATATTCGCAGAGAAAAAATTGAAGATATAAAAAACCGCTTCAAAATAATCGGACGCAATACCAGTATAAAAAATGTAAAATTGGGCCATTATAATTCATTGGGCTGGTATATTGAGGAACTTGAAAAGAAAATAAAGCCCATGATGGATTTTGCCGACAATACCATTGACGCATTGGGCATTTTTTATCATGAGTTTGTAAAGTATTCCGGCGGGGACGGAAGCGGGCTTGGCATTGTTTTGACCCCGCAGCATTTGA
>JAIRYT010000098.1 GCA_031267675.1 Treponema sp.
AGGTTAGATTGGGTTAAAACCCAATCTACGCCAACTATGCTACGCATAGTTGCGAGCCGGTCCGGAGGTACACCCGGCGGGGCGCGAACCCCCTCGGTCCTCAGATGCGACCACACAAGCGCGCGAACCGGTGAGCGCGGCATACCGGGCCGCTGTAACACGACGTGGGCCCCGAAAAATGTTACCGCCGACAAGAAAGCCTTTAAGGGCCGGGCCCGCGCTCCCCCGCCTTGCGGCAACATTCGGACGGACTGTTCCTGCGGCAATTGACGGCAATGCGCCGCCCTGTTCGCAAGCTGCTCCAAAGACCCTGCGGCTTTTTTTCCGTCTGCCACACCGTGTCACATATACCGGTGTGCCGCACTCGCCGGCTCGCGCGCTGTAGTTGGTGCCTGCGAATCTTTTAGACTGCAAAGCAGTCAAAAAGGATTCTCCGGCGGCCCCCACGCTGTTCGCGGCTGACTGTCACCGTTATTTACTCTTAAACTTTTTCGACTTCTTCGACATCGCGGTTAAATCCTCTTCTCTCTTCCGTCTCCGGTGCTTTTTTGACTGCCGGTTTTTGGGCTATTATTTCGTACGCCGGGTGTATTCACCGAGCGCGGGGTTCTTTAAGCCCTTCGTAAATGTACTCCCCCTTTACTTTTATTGAAAAAGAGTATTAAATGCTTTTATAATGTCGTCCGCCTTGTCCGTTTTAGCCGCGCTAAAAAAACAACTTTCCCGCGCCGCGCTTGCCGTTGTCGGCGTGGGGGCGGCGCTGACAATCCTGTTTTTTTTAATCACCTGGACAAGCCGCGAAGCCGGAAAAAAAAAGGAACTGCGGAGCGCTTTTGAAGCGGGAAATTATGAAGAAGTCATGGAAAAAAGCCTTGCGGCTCTGGAAAAAGCGCCAATGGACGGTTTTTTTCTTGCCGTCAACGGTTTTGCCTCCTACCAAATCGCCCTTTCGCAGATTGACGGACAAAGCACCCTGATGTATATCGACCGGGCAATCTGGTCGCTGCGGCGGGCGCTTTTAAAAAATCCTTCGCGGGCGGGGCAAATCTACTACGTTCTGGGAAAGGCTTATTACGCAAAAAGCGCCGATTACGCGGCTCTGGCGGTAAAGTATCTGGAAGCGGCAAAGGACGAGGGGGTCGGCGCAAGAGATATTGACGAATACCTGGGCCTTTCCTACGCGGCGCTTAAAGAATACCGAAAAAGCATCGCCTCGTATTCGCTGCTGCTCGACGCCGGGGACGAGGTTCACGCGCCGCTTTTGACCCGTATTGCCGAATCCTATATTGGTCTTGAAGATTGGGAAAACGCCCGGGCCTACCTTATGCGCTGCCTTGAAACTGCCAAAGACACGGACTTGAGCCGAACCACGACGCTGATGCTGGGCAAGGTTCTTCGCAGCGCCGGGGACCTTGCGGCTTCGGAAGCGGCGTTTCTGGAGGTGCTGGAAAACGGCGAAAATGCGGAAGCCGCGTACGAATTGGGCGAATTGTACCTGAGCCGGGGCGAGACAACGCGGGCGCGGGCGGCCTATCGCCGCTCCCGCCGCGCCGATCCGACATTTGCGCCGGCGCTGGCCCGGCTTAATACCATGTGAGTCTTTGGAGGATTTATGTTTGGAATAAAGTCATCTGACATCGGAATTGATCTGGGTACCTGTAATACCCTTATCTGTATAAGGGGAAAGGGCATTGTCGTCAATGAGCCTTCTGTCGTCGCGGTTGAACGGGGAACCAAAAAGGTAATGGCCGTAGGCGAGGACGCAAAACGCATGCTCTATAAAACTCCGGGCAGTATAATCGCCATCCGGCCCATGAGGGACGGGGTCATTGCCGATCTTGAATCAACAGAAAAAATGATACGTTACTTTATTACCAAGGTTTTGCCGCGCTACCGTTTTATCAAACCGCGCATGGTAATCGGCATTCCCTCCTGTATTACCGAAGTAGAAAAACGCGCGGTAGAAGAAAGCGCCCTGCGCGCCGGGGCAAGGGATGTTACCGTTATCGAAGAAAGCCTGGCGGCGGCGATTGGGGCGGATATTCCCATATATGAACCGGCCGGCCACATGGTCTGCGATATAGGCGGCGGCACTACCGAAATATCGGTCATCTCGCTAAACGACATGGTGGTTACCAACGCGATACGCCTGGGCGGGGATGAATTTGACGAGGCGATTATCAAGCATGTACGCAGCGTTCACAATCTGGTAATCGGCGAACAGAGCGCGGAACGGCTTAAAATTGAAATCGGGAACGCGTCTCCCGACAAAACAATCGAAAAAGTCGAAATAAAGGGAACGGACGCGATTACCGGCCTTCCGCGCAGGCTTGAAATTGATTCGGTCGAAGTGCGCGAGGCGTTAAAAGATACCATTACCCAAATTATTGACGAAATAAAAATTACCCTGGGGCAGACCCCGCCCGAACTGGCCGCGGACATTGTGGAACGGGGCATTGTAATGACCGGCGGCGGTTCGCTCCTTAAGGGACTGCCAAAACTTATTTCCAAAGAAACCGGCGTACCCGTGATTCTTGCGGAAAGGCCCCTTGACTGCGTAGCCCTGGGCGCGGGCAAGTACTTTGAATTTGCCCGCGGTTTTGACAGCGCGCGCAGCATATACGACAACCTTAACGGATAAGTATAATGACAGAAGGCGGTTCCAGCAGGCGAAAACGCGGCATAAACGCCAACGCGTATGTATTTGTCGGGTTAAGCCTCTTGTCGTTTCTGGTACTTCTTTTTTCCGCCCGCAGTTTTGTTGTCGATTTTTCCGATATGGGGCTTTCCATGTATTCGGGGCTGCGCGGGAGCATCCACAGCTTTAGCTCGTTTATTTCGCGCACCGTATTTTCAATACGTGAATTAACCGCCCTTAGGGAACAGTACGACGAATTAACGGAACGCATGGTCCGCTACGAGCAGCTTGAACAAAACGCCGCGGAGATTCGTCGCGAAAACAGCCGCCTGCGGGAACAGCTTGGTTTTTCCCAGACGCTCATGTACCGCCATTTTGCGGCGGAAATAATCGGCCGTGATCCCGACAATTTATTTTCGGCCTATGTGATCAACAAGGGAAGGCGCAACGGCATAACCACCAATATGCCGGTAATAACCTATCGCGGCGGAACGCGGACGCTCGTAGGAAAAATCGTACAAAGCGCCCAGGTTGAAAGCATGGTGACGCCGCTTTACGACGCGGGTTCGTTTGTTTCGTGCCGTCTGGGCGAGTCGCGTATCGAAGGAATTGTAGAAGGGCAGGGCAGGCCCGAAAGCCCCCTGTTAATGCGCTTTGTGCGCCGCCGCAACAACGAAGAAATATCCGTCGGCGAGCCGGTGGTCACCAGCGGCCTGGGAGGAGTGTACCCGCCGGGAATCATCGTGGGCCGGGTCAGCAAAATACTCTACAACGACACCGACACTTCCATCGAAATCGAAGTTGAAAGCACCACGGATTTTTCGCTTCTGGAATACGTGTTTGTAATCGATGTTCAAAGTATACCAGAGAGGAACGGGCCGTCCGCCTCGGCGGAAAATCCGGTTATGGAAGCTTCAAACGAAGAGGCGGGAAGCGTCGATGGTTAAAAATATTGTATGGACAACTGTTTTTATTTTGATCGCCAGCCTTATTGAATCGGCGCTGCTTTCCCGGCTTACCCTTAACCACGCCAAACCCGATCTCGCCCTTGGCATTCTGGTGTACAGCGCCTACGCGAACGGAACAATGACCGGGCAGCTTACCGGATTTATTTCCGGCATATTTATCGATTTTCTTTCGCGCGCGCCGCTGGGCCTTAACGCCCTTGTCAGGGTTATTATCGGGGCGGCCGGCGGCCTTATCCGCAGTTCGTTTTTTTTGGGCAGGGTGCTGCTTCCAATGGCGCTGTGCGCCAGCGCCACAATTCTTAAGGCGCTTTTGATTTTTCTGCTGCACCTGCTTTTTGAGGTTCCCGCCTATTCTCTGTGGGATCCCCGTTTTTGGAGCGAGCTGCTTCTTAATACGGCAAGCGCGCCCTTTCTTTTTGGCTTTCTGCAGCTTTTTAAACCCCTGCTGGTAAGGAGGGGAAACTAAATGTCTTCGCTTTTTGGTCCCTCGTATGAGCCGGTAAACGACGAAAAGCCGCTGGGAAGAATACGGCTGCTGGAGATTTTAGTAATTCTGTTTTTTATTCTCTACGCCCTGCGGCTTTTTAACATGCAGGTGGTTTCAGGCGATCAGTACCGGCAGCGTTCATTGGATATCGCGCGGCGGACGACGCTGCTTCCCGCCCGCCGCGGAGAAATTTTTGACCGGGGCGCTTTACGGCCCATTGTACAGAACGATGATACCTTTGCCGTTTATATAACGCCCGCGGAAGTGCCCGACGGTTTTGTGCCGGAGCTTATTACCAACGCCGCCGCGCTTCTTAACGTGCCCCGCCGCGAAATTGAAGAAAAAATTCCCCCGCAGTATTACGACCTTTACCGGCAGCTGGAAATTGCCGGTAATGTTTCGTTTGCCACCATCGCCGCCCTGGCGGAAAATGTCGATACCCTGCCCGGTTTAAGCTGGCAGTCGCGGCCAATCAGAAATTATGACGAAATAGGGAGCCTTTCGCATCTTGTCGGCTATGTCGGTAATATTACCCGGGACGAATTAATGGCCCTTTACAACGAGGGCTACAAACAGGATGACGTTGTCGGCAAAATGGGGCTTGAACGCCGCTACGATCAAATACTGCGGGGAAGGGACGGCCTTGAAACCCGTACCGTTGACGTGCGGGGCCGCCGCATCGCCCGCTACGAAAACGATTCGCGGGAAGCGTCCGTAATGGGGAAAAACCTGGTGCTTACCATAGACCGCGATATACAGCTGCTCGCGGAAAAAGCGCTGGGAGCGCGAATGGGCGCCGCCGTCGTAATGAAGCCCGACGGCGAAGTGCTCGCCATGGTTTCGTATCCCTGGTACGATCCAAGTCTTTTTAACCGCAGTAATATTTCGCTGGAATATTCGCGGCTTAGCAATGATCCCAATAAACCCTTTCTTAACCGCGCCATTCAGTCCAGTTATCCGCCCGCGTCCACGTTTAAAATACTGATGACAACGGCCCTTCTTGCGGAAAACCTGATAAATCCCGAACAGCGGATCAACTGTACCGGCGGCGTGGATTACGGAAACCGGCTTTGGCGCTGCTGGGCGCGGGGAGGCCACGGGTGGGTAAATCTGCAGCAGGCCCTTGCCGTTTCCTGCGACATTTATTTTTGGGTCACCGGCCGCGACAATGTAGGGGTGGACCGTATAAACCGTTACGCGCACGATTTTGGTTACGGCGAGCTTACCGGAATCGATCTTCCCGGCGAGATCGAAGGCTTTATGCCGACCCAGCAGTGGAAGGAGCGGAATTTTCACGAGCGCTGGCTTGCCGGCGACACCATGAACATGTCGATTGGCCAGGGCTATACCCTTGTTACGCCGCTGCAGGTTACCAATCTGGTGGCGACCGTTATTAACGACGGCATAGGCTACCGCCCCCATATTCTTAAAGAAATCCGCGATCCGGTTTCGGGTGTTGTGGAAAAAATTGTCGAAAAAGAAGAGATTCACAATATGCAGGACCGGGTTTCCAGACAGGTATTTGAAACAGTCAGACGGAATATGCGCACCGTCGTAACCGAAGGTTCCGCGCGCTATCCCGACAATATCCGCGCGGTAGAACTGGCCGGTAAAACAGGAACCGCGGAAATAGGGCTCGCGGACCGCTGGCACTGCTGGTTTACCGCTTATGGACCCTATAATTCGGACAATCCCGACGAGCAGGTAATCGCGACAGTTCTGGTTGAAGCTTCGAATCCCTGGGACTGGTGGGCGCCCTACGCGGTCGCGATTATTTTTCAGGGGATTTTTGCCAACCAAAGCTACGAAGAAGCTGTCCGTACGCTGGGGCTTCAATACATGGTCCCCGTTCAGGGACGCCGCGAATGAAACCGCGCGATTTTTTAACCATTGATTTTCCGCTGTTTTTTGCCTCGGTAATTTTAACGGTTTTCGGCATTCTTTTTATTTATTCGTCCGGTTTTGGATCTTCGGGCTACTCGGTTTCTTCGGAATATCAAAAGCAGATTGCCTGGGCAATATCGGGAATTATTATCGCGCTGGCGCTTGCCATGGTGAATTTTCGCCGGCTCTACGATTTTTCTTTTTATTTATACGCGGGTACCATCGTCCTGCTTTTATATACCTGTTTTTTTGGACGGCTTGTAAGCGGGGCCCGCGCGTGGATTGGCATTGGTACGTTTGGAATTCAGCCTTCCGAGTTTGCCAAGATCACCACGATTCTTTTTCTGGCCCGGCATTTGGATGCGACAAAACACAGCCAAAACGAGGTAAGCCGCTTTGCCTTTTCCTGCGTCTATGTATTAATCCCCATGGGTATTGTTCTTATTCAACCCGATTTTGGCACCTCGCTCGTCTTTATACCCATTCTTTTGGCAATGACCTACATCGGCGGCATTACCATACGGTACATAGCCTTTTTAATTGGCTGTATTGTGTTTACCGGTTTTATGATGCTCCTTCCCCTGTGGCAGGAAAATATTCTTCAGGGCGCGTATCCCGCGTTAATGATATTCCGCGACCTGCGCTTTGTGCTATTCTGCTCTCTTGTATTAATACTAATTTTTGGAATCGCGCTTTACGGCCTGCGGCATTACAAGCGGCGGTTTTTTTACTGGATATGTTACGCGTCTTCCATGTTTGCCTTTTCCATTACCGGTTCATTTGTTTCAAGCCGTGTATTAAAGGATTACCAGTTAATGCGGCTTATTGTCTTTCTTGATCCCAATGTTGACCCCAGGGGATCGGGCTGGCATATAATACAGTCAATGACGGCCATAGGATCGGGCGGTTTGATGGGCAAGGGTTTTTTGCAGGGCACGCAGAGCCATTACCGTTTTTTGCCCCAGCAAAGCACCGACTTTATTTTTTCCATTTTTGCCGAAGAATGGGGGCTTTTGGGCGGGCTTCTTGTATTCGGCCTTTTTTTGCTGATATGCCTCCGTCTGGTAAAAATTATGCGGACAACCTCTGACAATTTTGGATCCTGCATCGCCGCGGGCCTTGCCGCAATGTACTCGTTTCACTTTTTGATCAATGTCGGCATGGCGATGGGCGTTATGCCGATTACCGGAATTCCCCTGCACTTTATGTCCTACGGCGGCTCGGCGCTTATTTCCGCAATGGCGGGCATCGGCCTTGCCATGAGTATTCACGTCCGGCGTTTCCTGCGCTGACGACAGGTTTTTACCGCACATGGAATTTATTGATCCCGTAAAGGCGCTGGGCCGCCGGCTTCTGGAAGTGGAAAACCCCGCGCGCTATGTAGGCGGCGAGTACGGCTCCCTCGCGTTACATACCATGAAAGACGCCGCGCTTAAAACGGCGGTTGTGTTTCCCGATCTCTATGAAATAGGAATGTCAAACCAGGCGTTCCGCATACTGTACAATAATTTAAACAGCATCGAAGGCGTTTCGTGCGACCGGGCCTTTTCGCCCGCGCCCGACTTTGAAAAACTCCTGGAACGCGCGGGAATTCCGCTTTACGGCCTTGACTCCGGCATTCCCCTGAAGGATTGCCGCCTGCTTCTGGTAAGCCTGGGCTATGAACTGGGAATTACCGGCGTGCTGTCGGTTTTGCAGTCGGCGCGCATTCCCCTTGAATCGTCAGAAAGAGGGGAGGGGGACCCCGTCGTAATTATGGGGGGGCCCTGTGTTTCAAACCCGCTTCCTTACAGCCGTTTTATCGATTGTTTTTGGATTGGCGAGGCCGAAGCCGGTTTTTTTGACCTGTGCCGGACCCTGGCCCGCCATCACAAACGGGCGCCAAGGAAGGAATTGCTTGACATCATCGTTTCCCGCGAACCGGTGTGGGCAAAGGGAAAAACAACGCCGGTAAAACGGGCGGTATTTTCGAGCTTTGGAACAGAGGATACGGCGGTAAAAGCTGTTTTTCCCGTGCCGAATTTTAAGGTTGTCCAGCATCACGGGGCTGTTGAAATAATGCGCGGCTGTCCAAACGGCTGCCGCTTTTGCCATGCCGGAATCTGGTACCGGCCCATGCGGCAAAAAAGGGCCGATGTGGTTGTACGCGAAGCAGAAGAATTTATCCGTACGGGCGGTTACCGCGAAATAAGCCTTTCCTCGCTTTCAAGCGGCGACTATTGCGGCCTGAATGAACTGCTGGGCGTTCTTAATGCGGACTACGCAAAGCGCCATATTTCGTTTCAATTGCCTTCGCTTAAGGTATCCGGTTTTTCGCTGTCGCTTTTGGGAGGGATTTCGGAGGTGAGAAAAAGCGGCCTTACCTTTGCGGTAGAAACCCCGCTTGAAGCGGACCAGTTGTCCATAAATAAACAGGTAAGCCTTGACGAGATCGCCGAAATCATCGGCGAAGCCCGTAAACAGGGCTGGCGGGGCGCAAAGTTTTATTTCATGATTGGCCTTCCCGTGAGCGGCGCGGAAAACGAGCATAACACAATCTGCGACTTTATTTTGGAAGCTTCGCGGCGTACCAAGATGCATTTTTCCGTTACCGTGGGAGTTTTTGTGCCCAAGGCCCATACCCCCTACCAGCGCGCGGCGCAGCTTGATGAAGAAACGGCATGGCAAAAACTCCATACCATTCAGCGCATACTAAAAGCGCGGGGGCACAAGGTGGGAATACATGATCCGTTTGTCTCGAAACTGGAAGGCGTTCTTTCGCGCGGCGACGAGCGGGTTGGCGGCCTTGTTAAAGAAGCGTTTACGCGCGGCTGCCGCCTTGACGCGTGGTCCGATCATATTAGAAAGGATCTATGGCGGGATTTATTTGACCAAAACAAAGAACTGGCGGAAGAATCGCTGCGGCAAAAAGAATGTAACGAACAACTGCCCTGGTACCTTATCGAAAGCGGGGTAAACGAACAGTATATTTCCGGTGAATACAAAAATTCCGAGTGCGGAACGATTACGCCGCCCTGCGCAAAAAATTGCACCCATCCCTGCGGTATATGTAATTCTTCCAAAATAGTCGCCAATATTATACAGGCGGTAAAAAAGGCGGCGATTCCCGGGGAGGAACCCGGTGCAAAAACGCCCGCCTGGCGCATGCTGTTTACGTTTACCAAACTTGACAAGGCGGTGTATGTTTCCCACCTGGGAATTAACGAGGTTTTTTCGATGGCGTTTACCCGCGCGGAACTTCCCTGTGTATTTACCGAAGGTTTTAACCCGCTGGTAAAAATGCAGATTGCTTCGCCGGTTTCGGTCGGCATCGAGTGCCGGGGCGAAGTCGCCTGTGTCGATTTTATAACCGCCCTTGACAGCCAAATCTTTATGGAACGCTTTAACAGCCGGCTTCCGCAGGGATTTCGGGTTACAAAGGCGCAGCTCTTTACGATTCCCTTTGGCGCGAAAAAACATTCGCTGTCTTCGCTGTTGTGGGGTTTCCGCTACGGAACGCGCTTTGTAGCCGCAGCCGAAGACAAGGCATTCCGCGGCGTAGCCGTCGATCTAAAACGTGACGAAGTATTGGCAAAACACGCCGACGGTTATGGCGATTATTTTTTGGCGTACCGGGAATTGTATGGGTCTGCGGACGGTACGGGGTAGTAGACAGAATATACATTATCGATAGTAAAGCCTACGGTATTATTTTCAGGCTGAGATGCTTTGGGGGAATCCTGTTTTCGCCGCAAATGATCGAAAGGCTGCAGGTATCGATTTAGAAGTCGGGCAGCCGCAATACGCCAATATGGGTTGGGCGCGAATAAACCGGTGAATAATTATCGTCAATACCCTGGGCGACTACATAAAACGATACATACGAGTATGCCAGTGTACCGGCTGCGGTCTGAACATCGCGGTTTGTATTGGCGGTGGGAAGCGGAGCATACAAACTATACGGCGTATTGGCGCCATAAAAATAACGGTAAACGGGATTGGAGGAAAAATCATCCGACGCGCTTTCATTTCTAAAGAGGCGATACCGGGTCGAACCGGAATTAATGGTTAGATACGGGCTTTTTGTGTCCACCGTGCCGCTTGGTTCGTCAAAACGCAGTTGTACGGAAAATGATGAAGCGCTGTTTAGCAGGTTATACAGGCTGCCATTGTTGACAGCCAGGGAATAATAATTCAGATTGGCAAAGACGGTTCCCAGGGAACTGGGCGTGCTGTTGTCCGCATAGGTATACGGGTAAAGGGTATTGTAATGCGAAGCCAGCACCGGGTTAATGGCGTTGTAATTGACAGGAGCGGGAGCCGTTTCATTTGTCGCGCTTAGATAAATACGGTAAAAAATGGTATAATACCGAAAATTGGGACTTGACTGACCGGGCGTGCTAAAAGAAGCCGTCGTGCCGGCGCTGGTGGAAGCGCTCGTTACCGGCTCAAGGTAGATATAATTTTCGATACCGCAGGCCGCTAAAACCATTACCAGGCTTAAAAGCTTTTTGTTTATCAACATGCGGCTCCCGCTATGTATCCGCTGTATCTATCTATCCGCCCAGATAGATGATTCGTGAATGCGCCAGACGGACCCACGCGGAATCCGCGCTTTCGCTTTCGACAAGCTCCCGGTATGCTTCAACCGCCTCCGTGTTTTTTCCTTCCGCCTCATAAATGCGGCCAATGTTAAAACGGGCGTGGGCCGAGGCTGGATTATTCCCCGGAAAGGCGAGACTTTTTTGAAAATATTCTATCGCCGTATCCAGTTTGCCCTGTTCTTCCGCGGCGGCCGCGGCGTTAAAAAGCGACAGCGGCATAAGATAGAGCGCCCTGCCCTTTTCCGCCGACAGATTCCAGGCTTCTTCGGCCTTTGCCCATTCGCCGCGTTTTGCGTATATGCCGCCCGCCCGGGAATAGGCTTTTGCCGCCGCGTACCCAAAAGAGGATTCCCCCAAATTGGTAAATTCCGCCACAAGCGCCTGTACTTCCAGCGTCTTTGTTTCGTCCGCCGGATCGGGTATATCGGAAAGCCGCTGCTCAAGCGCGGTAAGGGTTATAATCGCCCGCTTTTGCAGTTCGCTGCGGATAATGTGATAGGCCGCCGTGCCCAGAATTGCCGCCGCGCAAACCGCCAAAAAGGCAAGAATCAACACCCGGTATTTTGCGATAACAAGAGCTATTTTTTCCGCGGCGTCAATTTCGTTGTTTTCCGCCTGTCCCTTTGCCATACTGTCTCCTCTGGTAAATCTATTGAATCGGTCTTATCCTGTTACCGAAAGTTCTTTTATCAGCCGCGAAAGATAGGTTCGTTGTATTCCCAGCGACTTTGCGGTTTCTGTCTGGTTTCCGTTATTTTCGTTAAGCGCCTGTTTTATACAGCGCGTCTTAAACGCGATAATCGCGTCTTTAAGGTTTCTGCTTTCCGCACGGGGAGGAACCGCCTGGGTATGAAGCGAAAGATCTCCGGTTTCAATACGGGGGCCTTTTCCGATAACGCAGGCCCGCTCTATGCTGTTTTGCAGTTCCCGGATGTTTCCCGGCCAGGCGTATGAAAGCATAAACCTCATCGCGCCGGACGAAAACCCGTCAAAACTTTTTTTTGTTTCCGCCTGGTATTTTTTTAGAAAATACGCGGCAAGCTCGGGGATGTCCTCGGAACGCTGCCGGAGCGGCGGAATGATAATGGGAAGCACGTTAAGCCGGTAGTACAGATCGCTGCGGAATTCACCCTGTTCCACCATTTTTTCGATGTCGCGGTTTGTCGCCGCCAAAATCCGCACGTCGACGGTTACCGAAGTGTCGGAGCCGACCTTTTCAAAGGATTTTTGCTGAATAACCCGCAGGAGTTTAACCTGGAGCGCCAGGGGAAGCTCGGCGATTTCGTCAAGAAAAATAGTGCCGCCGTCCGCCAGTTCAAAACGGCCTTTACGGTTATGCACGGCGTTGGTAAAAGCGCCCCGCACATGACCAAACAGCTCGCTTTCCAAAAGCCCTTCGGGAATGGCCGCGCAATTGACGCGGACAAAGGGTTTTTCGCTGCGGGGGCTGTGAAGATGTATCTGTTCGGCAAAAAGTTCCTTGCCGACCCCGCTTTCGCCCAGCAGCAGCACCGAAGAAGCGGTCTTTGCCACGCGGTCGATAATGTCAAGTTTTTCAAGCACAAGCGGACTTTTGGCGATCAGGGTATGGTAGCCGGTGTCGGTGTGCCGTTTTTCAAGGAGTGTCTGCGTTTTTATTTTTTCAAAGCTTTGCGCGTTTTGAATGGCCAGCGCGGCCTGGTTTGAAAAAATTTCGAGCCATTCCAAATCTTCCTGGGTAAAGTTTTTATTCCCTTTTTTATTAAGAATTTCGATAACGCCGATACACTGATCTTTCAAGCGCATGGGAGCGGCAATCATGGTGTGCGGGGGATACCCTACCTGTTTCGCGATATGTTTAAGATGGCGTTCTTCGCTGACAACGTCGTTTACAATCAGCGATTTATTGTGCGCCGCCACCCATCCGGCAATGCCTTCTCCAAGTTTAACGGTAAACTTTTTTACTTCGGCGCCTTTGGAGCCAAGGGCGACCTCGAAATATAAATCCTGGGTTTCACGGTTTACCAAAAGTAGACTGGACGCCTCGCCCAAAATGAGCCGCGTAGCCGACTCCAGTATAAGGGTAAGCAGGGAGTGAACATCCGTCTGGTTCGAATTGATAAGCGAGTTAATCTCAATGAGTGTATTAAACTTCTTTAGATCAACCTTTGACAGCATAGGCGGTCATCGCCCTCAATCGCCGCCCGGCGTTACATCGTCCGTTTCATCCGGCGCGGTTTCATCGGCCGCGCCTTTATCAGACGCCGTTTCATCCGCGCTTTTACCGGGTTCGTTTTTATCATCTGCGGCCGGAGTTTCCGGTTTATCGGACACGGTAGCCGGAGTTTCCACGGTTTTACCAGGCGCTGTCTCAGCCGGAGTTTCCGCAGCTTTATCGGACGCGGCCGGGGTTTCCGGTTTTTCTGACGCGGTCGCGGTTTTATCGGCTGCTGCCGGAGCCGGAGTTTCCGGTTTCTCGCTGTTTCTTCGCGATTTAAGCGCGTCCCCCAGGGTAAAGGTTGAGCCGTCCGATTCTTCCTCCGCCATGTAATGGGAAATCTCGTCGCGCTGAACCTTCTTTTGATAATCCTTAATCGAAAAAGCCGCTTTTTGCCTGTCCGGAGACAGTTCCAGCACAACGGCCTTGATCTTGTCGCCTTCCTTGTATTTTTTAAGCGCGTCTTCGGGACTTTCATCGCGGTTTTCGGGAAGATTGCTTTTGTGAATAAGTCCTTCAATACCGCCGGGCACTCTGACAAAAATACCAAAGTCGGTAACGGAAGAAACTTCGCCTTCAACCGGAGAACCCGGATGGTACGCCGAGGCAAAACTCGCCCAGGGATCTTCGGAAAGCTGCTTTATTCCCAGCCGTATATTGCGGCTTTCGGCGTCCAGTTTGGTAACGATAACTTCGATTTCTTCGCCGACCGCAAGCTCGCTCCCCGGATGTTTTACTTTTTTTGTCCAGGAAATATCGTCGGCATGAAGGAAGCCGTCTATCCCCTCTTCCAGTTCGACAAAGGCGCCGGCATTGGTAAGTTTGATAATTTTACGGGTAAGACGGGCTCCTACGGGGTATTTTTCGGCAATGGTGACCCAGGGATTGGAGCTTACCTGTTTTAGTCCCAGCGACACCCTCCCCGCCTGTAGATCATAGCCAAGCACCATGCAGTCGACCTCGTCGCCGATGTTCAGAACTTCCTGCGGTTTTTGGATTTTTTTAATCCACGAAAATTCCGAAATATGGGCGAGCCCTTCGATACCTTCTTCCAGTTCGATAAACGCGCCAAAGTCGGTAAGTTTGGTTACCGTTCCCTTGACGACGTCGTTTACGCTGTATTTTTCTTCAAAATGGACCCAGGGATCATCGGTAAAATGTTTAAGGGAAAGATTGATTCGTTTTTCTACCGGATCAATACGAATTACCTTAACGGTGATTTCCTGGCCTTTGCGGACAAAATCCTTGGGGCGGGTAACATGGCCCCAGCTCATGTCGTTGATATGCAGGAGGCCGTCAAAGCCTCCCAAATCGATAAACGCGCCAAACGAGGTAAAACTCTTTACCACGCCGGTAACTTCGGCGCCGATAGGGTTGTTTTCAAAAAAATCCGCCTGTTTGCGGGCAATTTCTTCTTCAAGCCATTTGCGGCGGTTGACGACGATATTGACCTTGCCGTCCGAATAAAGGCGCTCAACATACATTGACGATTTAAGCCCCAAAAACTTTTCGGGTTTGTCAACTTTTTGCGCGTCGCTCTGGCTGATGGGAAGAAACGCCTTTACGCCCGCTCCAAGATTGACTTCGTAACCGCCTTTAACCTGTTTTTCGATGATTCCCTCTGTGGGGGTATGATCCTGAAACGCCAGGCGTAAATTCTTCCAGAAAAGTTTGACATCGGCCTTTTGCTTGGAAACGATGACATCCCCGTGCTTGCTTTCTTTGGTCACCAGCACTACCGAAACAATATCCCCTATTTTGGGAGTTTCGCCAAATTCAGAAAGAGGAATCTTTCCCTCGGATTTATAGCCGACATCGACAAAAACCTGCTCGGGGGTAACCTGAATGACATGGCCTTCGACCATCTGCCCTTCTTCAAGTTGTTCAAGCGATTTGAGGTATGCTTCCTGCAACTGTGATTGTACATCGCCTTCTGCGGTATTAGTGTCCGTGCCCACTTCCATTTGCGCCATAGTCCATCCTTATTCTCGTATTCTCTCTATCAATCTGGCATAAACTTGATTTAAGGTCAAGTACGACGTATCGAGGTAAATTACTCCTTCGGCAATACGCAGGCTCCCCTCTTTTTTATTTCTGTCAATAGTATCGCGCTCTTCAATGGCCGCCCTGATTTCTTCCAGGCTGAGTGAAGAAAGCTTCTGTTCGTGGCGGCGGCGGGCCCGCTCTTCGGACGAGGCGTCAAGGTAAAAGCGGAATTCCGCCGAGGGGAACACTACCGTGGTCATGTCCCTGCCCTCCACTACCGCGTTAAGGCCTTTGGCAATACGGCGCACCAAATCATTTACCAGATGACGTATGGGCACAATGGCGGAAAGCGCCGACACAAAACTGTCGACGCTGCTGGAGTGGAGCAAATCTTCCACATCTTCGCCGTCAAGACAGACCCTGCCGTTTTTATAGTCAAGCGCGGCGTTTTTTGCATAGGCGAGCGCCGCTTCCCCGTCGCGTACCGGGATGCCGCCGCGTATACATCCAAGGGTAATCGCCCGGTAGAGGTTTCCCGAATTGATATAGGTAAAGGGCTTTCCATCGCCGGCGCTGAGTCCTTCGGCGATCATTTTGGCGATGGTGCTTTTGCCGGTTCCCGCCGGTCCGTCAATCGCGATGACCATATAATTCCTCCAGTTCCGTTTTGGCAAGGACCCGCGAAGCGCCTTCCGCCAGATCGCCGAGCAGCACCGGACCAATGCGGACGCGGCGCAGTGTTTCGGCGTGCAGGTGAAAGTGGGAAAACACCCGCCGTATTTCACGGTTCTTTCCTTCGACAAGAACAACTTTGATTGTTTTGCGGCCAAGCCGTTCAATACGCTTTGCCGTGTACCATTCGCCCTCAACCAAAACGCCGGCAAGAAATTCCGCTATTACTGCGTCGGAAACCGGAACGGTGGATTCTACCAGATATTCTTTTTCGATTCCGGCCCCCGGATGTCCCAGGCGGGCGGCAAAGGATCCGTCATTGGTAAAAAAAAGCAAACCCGACGAGCGCAGATCAAGCCGGCCCACGTTATACAGCCGTTCCTTGTGCGGGGGAAGCAGATCGAGCGCCAGCGGCCGGCCCTGGGGATCGGACGCAGCGCAGATGTATCCGGCGGGTTTGTTCAGGGCAAGGTAATGGATCTGTTCTTCCGGCTGTACCAGAACGCCGTCAACTTCGACGCGGTCGCCGGGAAAAACACAGGTTCCCGGTATACGGACCTGTTCCCCGTTTACGGCAACGCGTCCGGCCTGTATCAGTGTTTCTCCGGCGCGCCGGGAGGCGACGCCGGCATGGGCCAAGAATACCTGCAGGCGCTGTTTTGCGGGCGGCGGATTAGGAGAGTTCAAAGCGCTCCGCGTTATCTTCTGAAAGCTTTGGAAGATCCGCTATGCTTTCAAGCCTGAACACCTTGAGGAAATTGGGCGTAGTACCGTATTGCTGGGGTTTGCCGGGTATATCTTTTTTGCCGACCTCGCGGATAAGGTTTTTTTCAAGCAGAAAGCGTATCATGGCGTCGGGCGAAGCGCCGCGCATTCCTTCGATTTCGGCCCGCGTAACCGGCTGCGAATAGGCGATGATCGACAAGGTTTCCAGCGCGGCGCGGGAAAAGCGGTTTTCGCTGCGCCTGCCGTAGTGTTCGCGCAGCGTATCCCAGTATTCGCGTTTTGCCGAAATCATTACCCCGCCGCCGATGCGCGAAAGCTCGACGCCGGAATCGCTTTTGGCGTATTTTGCCTCAAGCTGATCGACCGCCGCCTTTACGACATCCCGCGAAAGACCCGAAATCCGCGAAAGCGCCGTAAAATCTTTTGTATCGCTTTCCAGAAAAAGTATCGCCTCGATAAGGGCTGTTTCTGTATCCACTTACGATTCCTCCTTTCGCCCCCGTATCAAGATATCGCCGAACATACGGTTTTGGTAAATGGTAACCATACGCAATTTTACCGCCTCAAGCAGGGCCAAAAACGCGCAGACGATGTCCATAATTGAACCGCGCTTTCCAATCATATCGGCAAAGGAACATTCCCCGCGTTTATCCAGAAGCTCCGAAAGCAGGGTTGTTTTTTCGTTGATCGAAACTTCTTCGTACATGTCAAAAATCCGCTCGTCCCCGCCCATTGAATTGATCAGGGTCGAAAAGGTTTTAAGCAGATCCCATACATCAATCTTTTGCCAAAGGTTTTCATCGGTAAAGGGCAGGGGCTGTTGAAGGCGTTTACGCTCAATGATCCACTCGGCTTCCCTTCCCTTTTCCTCCATAAGTTCCGACAGCTTTTTAAATTTTTGGTATTCAATAAGCTGTTCGACCAGTTCCTGCCGGGGGTCTTCGATCTCGTCAAGGTCGATCTCTACCGGAAGAAGCATACGGCTTTTGATATAGACAAGCGTTGCCGCCATCGTCTGGAATTCGGTTAAATCGTCCAAATCCAGGACGGCAAGAAAACGCACGTAGTCCAGATACTGTTCGGTGATCTGGGCAATGGGGATATCGTAAATGTTTACTTCGTTCTTTTTTACCAGAAAGATAAGCAGATCCAGCGGCCCTTCAAATTCCCCGAGTTTAAAATTGATGCCCGCCGGAGGTTCGCGCTCTGCTTCCTGCGGGGGTTCAAGGACCTGACTTTCCATGTAGCGCCAGTATAACTTTTAGCGGGCGTTAGGACAAGGGCCGGGCCGGGTATGCCTGACCGTCATTGACCGGACCCCGGACTCCCCGCCCTGAACGCGGCCTGTGCCGGCTGGGCCCCGCGAGGTCTTCCATGCCGGACCGGGGAGCTTCCGGCGGAAACACAAACCTTCCTCGCCTGTGGCATTTTCGGGGCCCGCACCCGCATGACAGAAACCAAAATTTACAACTGCTAAAAAACATGCCGAAAAAATAATCCTGGACATTACGATCTCCTTCACCGGCCCCGCTTGCGACGAGAGTCATTAGTAAAAATCAATGTTGACATGATAATCAATTCCCAAATCGCCAAGAGTTTTCATTAGTTTTGCGGATAAACCGGCATCAGGTATTGAAAAAAAATCGTTTTGTTGTTCAAAAAGTATATTAAATACCAATAAAACATCAAACCCAAAAGATATAATCTTCTTTAATCTTTCCAAAGATATCATTTCCAACAGTCTTTCAACAAACATGTTCGCATAAAAAGCCTCATGATCATAATATCGATATCGATAAAATGATTCTTTGTAAACGCCATTATCACGTTCGCGTATATCACCAATATTATAATATTTAACACCATCAATATTATTGGGCAACATATCAAGAATCATCGAAATATTTTTTGTATCACTGCCTATTTCAAGGTTAAGATATAGTTCAGGCTTTATCATTTAACAAATTCTCCTGTTGGTTCAGCCTTTGTATCCACCTGCCATTTTCTATACGATAGAGCTTCAAACCGCCCGTTGCTGCCCAAAAAACCCAAAAATCCGGCCGTTTTGACCCAGGGTCTGTCCGGTCGCACTTCACGGCATTATACTCATAGGCGGCCCTGGCCGGCAAGAGTTCGTTTTTTCGTCCTGGACAATAGCCTGCCGCCTGTTCGGTCCGATTCTCCGGCGGGCCGGCTGCCGTAACCGGCTCCGTCAATAACGGCGGTCCGGACGGGCCGGCGGGGTTGCTTTGACGGGCCGGGCGTCGTATTCAGTCGGCGCGATGCAAGGTCTGGGGGAAGTCCAACGTCCTTCGATGAACCCGCGCCGTCCTTTCCCCGCAGCCGGTCCGCTATGTTGAGAAATGCCTCATTTCTCCCAAAGCGGTGTTCAGGTTCGGGCCAAAAAATGACGCGGAAAGACCGTTGACAATTGTCAAAGCCTTGGTCTACCATTAGGAGTGTATTATGTTGGGATATGGGGGAATTATTGAAAGAATTCTATGGAAAAGCGCAGAAAAGTTCCGATAATCTCGGTATAGTGTTTTAGCGGGAGCTGTTCATGGCCGAAAAAAATGATCCGACGATATATGACGACAGGAGTACCATTGGGTCTTCCGATGAACTTGACGAGTACGGTGTGTGGGTAAAAAGCGAACCACAGGACTTGTCCACATCGCTTCCCGATATGGAAGAACTGCCTGATTTTTCAGACTTTACCCAGGATGCGCCTGCGGAAACGCCGGCAGAGAGCCCTGATCTTCCCATAGACGAACTGGAATTTGAGGAGATCCCCGAAGCTTCCGAGCTTCCCGACGGTCTGGCGCCTACTTCGATTGACAAAGACGGTTTTACCGAAGTCTCGATGGACGATTTTATTGATTCGGAAACGCCGCTTGGCATCGACTTTGGCGATCTGGACAGTACCGTGCCCGAGATTGTCGAAACCTCCGATTTTACCGAGGATCCCCCGGCCGCCGCCGCTGTTCCCGCGGTTGCCGCCGCTGCGCCAGTGTCGGCGGCGAGCGATCTTTCAACCCAGCTGCTTACCAAGATTGCCGACGAGCTTTCTTCCATACGAACGGAGCTGTCAAGCCTTAAAAAGGAGCTTGCCTCGGTTCGCGGGAGCGAGGCCCGGAGCGAAAGCGGCGAACCCGGCTTCTTTGACGAAGAAGACGATGAAAAAATCGCGCTTACCGGCGATGAACTTGAAAATATCCTTAATACGGCCAATTTTACCGAAGAAGCCGGTTCCGACCAGGGCGATACCGTTGAAAGTTCCATTTCTCTTCCCGGCGAAGGCGAAGAAAGTCCGCCGCAGGAATCCATCGAACTGAACCTGGAAGACGAAGCCCCCGAACTTTCGCCTTTTTCGCCGCCCGATGACGAAAAAGATTTAATCGGCGACAACTTTGATGTTTCCCTTGACCTTGATACGGACCTTGACAATCTTGACGGCGATCTTCCTGATTTTACCGCCTCTCCCGAACTTGACACACTGCGTGAAACAGGCGCGGAACCGCTTACTCCGCCGCCGGAAGACACCGGCTATCTGGAAGAGGATCCGCTGGCAAATCTGGACGATCATGTCGATCTTTCCGGCGCCGTTATTGACGCGCCCGATTTAAGCGCTTCCATTTCCGAAAATCCCGTTTTGGAACCCTCGCTTGACGATATCGGGGATATCGGGGATATCGATAATCTGGATAATATCGACAATATTTCCATTGATTTGGAAATGGAGGAAGCTCCTGCGGCAAAGGAATCGCTTCCCGATGACTTTAGTTTTGAAACCGAAGAAATAATGGAGATTCCGGATTTATCCGAGACATCGGTAACAGTCCCCGAAAACGAGGCGGATTTTGGAGACAGTTTCAACATAAGCGACGAACCGGACAAAGAAAGCCCGGACCTTGGCGTCCCGCCGGCAACGGAGGATCTGCCTCCGGCGGTGGACGCGCTCCCGGCGGGGGAAGCCGAAAACGGAATTCCCGGTAATCTTAAGCAGGAGTTAAAGACGGTCCTTTCCTACATGGACCAGCTTTTGGAATCCCTGCCCGAGGATAAAATCGAAGAATTTGCCAAAAGCGAATACTTTGATACCTACAAAAAGCTTTTCGAGGAATTGGGCCTCGTATAGTATGGGGCTTTTGAGTAAAGCCGTTTCCGATGCTGCCAAAACCAATCTCGACGATGTCGCAAAGCTTGTCTGCAGTAGAATTCTTTCCCTTCCCCGTGATAAAAGCGCCGCCGAAACCGCGATAACGCTCCTGCGGACCTGCAGCCCCTTCGAGGCGGGGATCTGTCTGTACCGCGATAACGGTGAGTATTTTTCGTACGCGTCGGTTGGTTTGGGCGGCGGTACGCTGAGTTTTTCGGAAGACGCGCTCGAAAACGAAAACGGCAATTATCGTGTGAATACTACCCCGCCGTTCCTGCCATCAGGCTGTAATTTGCGGGCATTTTCGCTTGATCCGGACGACGGTGTAAAAATTCGAACCATTTTTGATTCCCGGCCCGGCGCTATTCTGGCGCTTGCGCTGCCTGACGGCGCGGCCGGTCTGCCGGAGGAACAACTGGCGGCGGTTTTGAGGCGATGCGCGCGCGTTTTTTTTAACCGGGACCTCGTAAAAACGCCGGATACCAAAACGCCCCCGGTCAAAACGGAATTCGAGGTTCCCGAGGATCATTTGTCAGGCGGAAGCGGCGAAGTCTCCGTTATGGAAGGGGTTATTGCCGGACGACGGGGCCTGTTACGCCGCATAAAAAATTCCCGGCCCGGGGATTCCGGGCGGGAAGGTTCCCCCGAAAACTCCCCGCGGGAAGATTTCATTCCCGTGGATTCCGCAGATTTCGTTCCGGTAGATTTCGCTCCTGAAAATCCCCCCGAAAATGACAATGCGGAGCAAAGTCTCTCGCCCGCCGAAAAAATCGTCCTGGATGTTTTGACGCGGGGCCGCAGCCAGCTTGGCGCCTTTCAGGGATTTGTTATCGAATCAATAAAGTACAGCGCCGATGATTTTTTGGGCCGCATTGCCTCGATGGTTTCCAGCTGCGGCATTGCCCAGGGGTTCAGCCCTACCCGCTGTCTGGTGCTTTTTGGAAAAGACACGGACGCGGAGCTTATCGCGCACCGTATCACCAATTCCGTTAACGGCAAAATTGTTTTTTCGTTTCAGGGAGACGACCCCCGGGAAGCATTCCCCATGGTTAAAGCAGTCCTGTGACCGAACGGCTTCTTTTTGCAAAAAACGGGAGCCCCATTGTTCTTTGCGGCGGTACGGCGCTTCATTCACGCTACGACCCCCAGGCGGAGGCGGAGCGTTATGTTTCCGCGCTGTCCCTGGATAAATCCCTTACGGCGTTTATACTTGTCGAGAACGCCCTGGCCTATCTTGCCGACGCGTTAAAAAAAAAGTTTCCCCGGTCCCGCGTTATATCGCTTCACAGTTCCGCCTTTTATTCACAGGGCGGCGCGGAAAAAGCTTCGCGGCTGGGTCCGGCCGCAGTCTGGACGCCGGGCAAGGGCATTGCGCTTGATGATTTTCTGGAAGAAATTCTTGACGGTACGGCGTTTGAACAGATAAAACTCATTGAGTGGCGGCCGGGCGTTAACGCCTATGGAGAAAAAAGCGTCCGCCTGCTTTCCGGCACCCTGGAAATTCTACAGCGGCTCCACGCGAACGAAGTAACAAAAAAGGCGTTTTCGCTCCGCTGGTTCCGTAATTTTTTACGCAGCCTTAATCTGCTTGGCGGCGCGGTAAGCGTCCAAAAAGGGAACTGCCCCGCCGTCATGTGCGCATCGGGTCCCAGTCTGGAAGAAGCGCTGCCGCTTATTTTGCAAAAACGAAAAGGTCTTTTTGTCGCCGCCGTTTCTTCGTCTGTTCCGGCGCTTCTAAAACACGGTGTCGCCCCCGATCTTGTCGCCGCCACGGACGGCGGAGCGTGGGCGCTTCGCCATCTTTATGAATCATGCCGCGCGTTTTACGATAAAAACATCGTATATGCCGCGGCGCTGAGCGCGGCCCTTCCCTCCCAGCTGGACGGTAAAATGATTCTGCCGATTTGCGACGGGAGCCTTTACCAGCAGCTTGTTCTGCGCGCGCTGCCAGTACCGTCGCTGACCTTTCCGCAGCGGGGAATGGTCGGGGCCGCCGCGCTTGATCTTGTTATGGCGTTAACCAGCGGTCCGGTATACACGGCGGGACTGGACTTTGAACACCGTGATTTATATACCCATGCCAGACCGTACGCGTTTGAACCGCTTATTGACGAAAACGCGAACCGCTTTTTCCCCTTCTATACGCGCGTCTTTGAGCGCGAAGCAGCCATTAGAACCGGCAACGCGAACCGCGTTTATAAATCATGGTTTAAAAGCCACCGCGCCCGGTACGGCGAACGGCTTTTTACCCTTTCCGGGGGAAAGGATTTGACGCTTCCCAAAGGCCGCATGGAACAGACGCCGGTTTTTACCCGTTCCGGTACCAGCATGGCAAAAAACGCGGGCGAGTCGGCAAAGGTAATACTCAAAAATGCGCTAAAAGATTCACGCCTAAAGCGCCAGCTTGAAGACGAACTGGGAGAAGCGCTGGCTATCCTTGAAAATGAACCCGTGAACGAATAAGGTAAAACCATGGAACCGGTCGACAAACAGTTTGTGTTTGAACGCAATATCCTTTCGCTTTCCAAAAACGATCCCGCGCTGGGTTCGCGGCTTTGTTCGGGCGTTACTACCAAAGGCCGTTACCGTTTTATACCGTCGCGCGGCGGAAAAACAATCCCCTCCCTTGGCGATTCTTTGGGCGGGTCGCATCCGCTTCACTCAACCATTGATCCGGTTCATGAGGCGCAAAAACTGCTTGCGACCGCCGGTACAGAAGGGTTTCTGATCTTTTTGGGACTGGGCGGCGGTTTTGCCCCCGAAGCGGCCCTGGACCGCGCGGAAACAAAAAAAATTATTATTATTGAATTTGATCTTGACGGTCTGGCTGAATTATTCTGCAACTGTGATTATATCAATCTGCTCCAGGACGGGCGCGTAAAACTTTTGGCGGACAGCGGAGCGGGTGAAATCGCCCGGTACATTACCAATACCTACCGGCCCGTCCTTGACGGGGGAATCAGGGTGTTTCCGCTTCGTACCCGCACCGAAACGGAAAAACGCTTTGCCGCCGCGGGCGATGAAATTAAACAGGCGATAGAAACGGTTTCGCGCGATTATTCCGTGCAGGCCTATTTTGGAAAACGCTGGTTTTTTAATATTTTACAAAACCTTAAAAAAGCCGAAGGCCCCATGAAGGTAATAACGCCGGTTAAAGAAGCGGCAATTTGCGCGGCCGGTCCATCACTGGACGAAAGCATTGGAGAACTTAAAAAAAATATCTGTTATATTATCGCGACAGATACTTCGCTTCCGGTTTTGCTTTCACGGGGCATTGAGCCGGATGCCGTTATTTCCATTGACTGCCAGCATATCGGGTACCGGCATTTTGCCCAGGGACTCCCCCCGCGGACCACGCTTTTTCTTAATCTTTCAAGCCCGCCCGCTATAGCTTCTTTTAGCGGCGCGCCGTTTTTTTTTACCAGCGCCCACCCGCTTGAACGCTACATAAAACAAACATGGCGGCCCCTGCCCTTTATCGACACAAGCGGCGCAAATGTTACATACGCGGCGTTCTCGCTTGCGCTGGAATTGGGCGCGCGCGAAATACGCATTTACGGCGCGGACTTTTCGTATCCGTATGGAAAAACCTACGCGCGCGGGGCGTATATTTATCCGTACTTTGAAAATTTATCCTCGCGGTTTTCGCCGCTGGAAGCGCTGCACAGCGGGTTTTTGTACCGCGACGCCCTGGTCAAACATACTACGCGCAACGGCTTTTATTATGAAACGCCTTCGCTTTCCTTTTACCGCCGCGCGCTTTTGGAAAAAATCAATTCGCGGTTTTCGCTTGTTTCGTCCCGCGAAGGAATCTATCACATTCGTAATAACCAAAGCGCGCTTTCGCTTTTTTCGCCGGGCCCGGCGGGGAATTCGGCCGTATTTTTAAAAAAATACCGCGCCGGCGTCGCCGCGCTTGCGTCGTTTGCCGACAGCGGCGGTAAAAACACGCTCATCACGACGCTGCTTCCCCTGGCGGCCGCGATTCAAAAGCGGGAACCGTCTTTAACTCCAAACGGGCTGTTTACCGCCGCCAAAGCCTGCGCGCTGCATAAACTTGACACGCTTATTCATAGCTAAGGCCCTTGTCATCGGTAAATTCAATTTTTGATTTAAATTCTTTTATGGGCTTCCATTGCATTAAAAAGGCGACATCGCTTTTAAAACGGTATTCCATGGTCCGCTGGTCAAATTCCGGCGTTAAATTAATGGTAAGGCTCGCGTCCCAGTCGCCCAGATGATGGACAAAATCAAGGCTGAACGATTTTAACTTAAAGCCCGACTCCTGCCGTTTTTTTATATCGTCAAAGCGGAACGAGTTGACAAGATCGACAAGTACGTTTTTTTCTCCCGGGGCTTCCAGGTTAGAATTAAACAGCGGGCTTCCCTGGAAATAACGGTATATTACCGAATTTTCGGAATGCGAACTTAAGCTCGCGTCCAAAAAACGGTTTATATTCGCCGTTAATTTAAGCGTAAAAAAGAATTTTGAATAGGTATAGCGCTGTAAATCAAACGTAAGGCCGGTATTAACGCCGACGCCGAAATCAAGCCGGCCGCCGGTGTCGGTGCTTTTTGTTTCGCTGTAGGCAATGCTTAATTGCTGGGGGCGCAGTATTTCGGCGGCGCTCGTCTCCGGATACCAGCCGGTAGGAAGAGTTGCCGACGGATCGGGATCGTCCGCCAAAAAATAGCCTCGGGTCCGGATCGCGGTAAAACTGGCGGTAAGCGGACCCAGCGTCAGTCCCGAAGTTACCGAGGTAAATTCTTCCAGTTCGGGATCATAGACCATATAATGCCTAAAATACGATTGGGGGGTAAAGGTAAGCGTTTCGGTAAAATACACCGGTTCATAAACACGCTCTTCTTTTTTGAACGGCTCCTTTATCTGCGTATGGGTGTTTGTTTCGGATATCCACACCCTTACGGTGGCGTTCGCGCCCAGCGCCGCGTCTTCGGGCGGCAGGTCCGCGGTGATTGAAAGATTTTGCGTTTTATCCATAATGGTGGCGGCAAAATTCGCGGCGGTACGGTTGTATTCCAGATCTTCTTTTGTCCATTTGCCGGTTACTTTTTTCCAGCTGTCCGAATTTTGATCGTAGGTGCTTTTCCATAATAGTCCGCGCACCGAATACTGAAAATTGGTATCCTTCCAGATTTCACTTTGGTAAAAGGGCCTAAGCGTAAAATCATAGCCGGTTGAACTGGTAAAATAGGTCATGTTGTTCACCTGCCGTTCGGCGGCTTCCTGGGCCTGCGGCGATTTATATTCGGGCGCGTCCCTGTTTAGATAGGTATAATCCTGATACGACGAGGTTTCATAAAACCGTATCGAAGTTGTATAAATTCCCCTGTTTTCCGACAGCGTCAATCCAAGGTTGCCGTCTGTCCGGAACGAAAACAACTGCGAAGCGTAATCGTTCCAGTCAATGGCTTCTTTATTGTTCCAGTCCTGCGTGTTATATTTTATTTCCTGCGCGCTCGAAGGATTGATGCGGTAATCAACCGCAAATTTACTGCCGCCCATAAGGGGGCTTACAATTGATCGTCCCAGCGCCGGAGGCCGCAATTCGCCGCTGTCCTCCGCGCTGTCGCCGGCGCCCGCGCTTTCCCAGGGAGGCAGCGCCGTCCCCACTCCGGCGATTTCAACACTGGCGTCCGTTTGGCTTAGCGGCGCCTGTGTTCCGCCTATGGTAAGCGGTGTCCCCCCTATCGAGGCGGACAGGGAATATGCGGTAAATTTATTCGGATAAAAAAAGTACCGGTCGCTCGGATACGACAGCGCGGAATCGGGGGCGGGATTTGAAAGTTTATTGTCAAAGGTAATCGAGCTTGCCGCGCTGTTTAACGAAATGGTGCTGATATAGGGAGTTAAAAACGGCACGGAAAGTCCAAGGTTTCCGGACAGACGCCACTCATAATTGGATATTGAATCGGTGTTTATTGTCGTATCCGGCGTGGTGGCCGTTTTAATAATATTAAAAAGACTTGAGTCTTCCGAACGGCGCATAAAATCATTGTCAATATACGGATCGGAATACAGCGGAAACGACCATGCAAGATTTGCCGAAGCAACCCAGTCGTTTGATCCGCCGACCGAACCGGTCGTGGCAAAGCGGTAACGGAACGGCAAATCGTAGCTGAATAATTTTGAATCGTTCCAGTTATAGGAACCGTCAAAATCGGGATAAAACGGCGTAAACGACCCCGAATACTGGGCAATATCCCTGCTGTAACCGAGCCCCGCCGAAACGCTTATCTGCCCGAAATGCCCCCGCTGGGGAACCAATAATTCGCCGCCCGCGTAAAAGCCCATGTTTGTGTACGCGTCGGCCAGCAGTGAAAGTTTTGTTTCGGTCTCCGATCGGGCGCGCCTTCCGGTGCTGCGCAAAAAAACGCCTTCCAGTTTTTTTTCCATGCCTTCGCCCGAACCCATAATTGAGGTAAGGGTTGATTCCACCGATTCTTCGTCCCGCTGACCGCTGGTAGGCCTGCCCATAAGGTATGTTGTCGTCTGCAGATAGGACCCTTCTCTGCTGCGGTAGCCAAAAACCGGGTGGAACGCGATTTCGTTTCCCGGATAAAAAAATACCGGCAGATAAAGCAGGGGGATTTTACCAACCTTGATTACCGCGTTGAGCACCGCCCAGTCAAAGCCGGGCAAAAGCCAGAGTTTTGACGCGTTGATAGACCAGTATGCCTCATCATCGGAGCCGTTGGTAATTTCCGCGCGGCGCAGCACTGTGGAATCTTCTCCTGAACGGGAAATTACCTCTCCGGCAAAACGGTAGTTTGTTTCGCCGCCGGTAATGCTGCGGTCGGAGATACCCTGCATAAACGCCGTAGACCAGGTGTCAAGGTTTATCGTAATTCCTTCGCCGGTAAAACCCTGATGGGTGTCGCCTTCTACCCGTTCGTATTTAACGCCGCCGGACGCGGTCATTAATTTACGGGTCCGGTTGTAGAGAATTTCCTCCGCCTCAATGCGGTGATTAATTTCGCCGTCTTTAAGGCTTACCACGACGCCTCCGCGCAGGCGGGCGTATTCCTCGTTAATGTCCGTAATGGTAAAATATTCGGTCGTCTGCGCCGATTCAATGGTAATGATTAACGTCTGTTTAGGCTGGTCTTCTTCCGCGGGGGCGGCGGTAATTTGATAATGGACGCGCAGGCGGGCGGCAAGGTCTTCCTTGCTTCCGCTTTCATTAAGGCCAAGACTGCGGCACCAGTCGGCAAGCTCGGAAAGGGTCGACGTTTCTATGTCGCGTTCGACAACCCGCCGCGCCGCGTCTAATTCGTCCGGCTTTTCAGGCGCTTCGCCTTCGACTAATTGTTCCCCGGCATCCCCGGCAGCGGCAGCGGCAGCGTCAGCTTCCGCGTCCGGTTGCTCCGGTTGCTCCGCTTCCACGGGCGCTTCGCCCTCGACTGATTGTTCCGCTTCTACGGGTAACGGTGAGCCGGTTTCTTCCTGCGCGCCAAGAATTACAACAGACAACAAAAGCAGCGCGGCAGAAAGCGGCCTTTTCACTTTGCTGAACGCCTCTTTTTTGGCGGAGGTTTGGTTCCTGAAGCGGCTCCGGCGCGCGCGTGTTCCCTGGCAAACATTTCCTTTAAATACAATCCTGTGTAACTTTCCTTGCAGGCGGCTGTTTTTTCGGGCGTACCCGCGCATACAAGCTCTCCTCCGCGATCCCCTCCCTCGGGTCCCAGATCGATGATATAATCGGACTGCATTATTACATCAAGGTTATGTTCGATCATTATTACCGAGTTTCCCTGATCGGTAAGGCGGTGAATCACCTCCATTAGCTGCATTACGTCGGCAAAGTGAAGTCCCGTTGTCGGTTCATCCAAAAGGTAGAGTGTTTTTCCCGTGGAGCGTTTGCTTAATTCCAGGGCAAGCTTGACGCGCTGGGCTTCTCCTCCCGACAGGGTAAGGGCGGACTGTCCAAGTTTAACATAGCCAAGACCAACCGACATAAGCGTGTCAAGTTTTCGCGCAATCTGGGTAATGGGTTTAAAAAAGGCGCACGCCTCCTCTATGGTCATGTCAAGCACATCGGCGATGTTTTTTCCCTTGTAGCGTACTTCCAGCGTTTCCTTATTAAAGCGTTTTCCGTTGCACACGTCGCAGACAATGTACACGTCGGGCAAAAAATTCATTTCTATTTTTATGGTGCCGTCGCCGGAACAATTTTCGCAGCGTCCGCCGTGTACATTAAACGAAAAACGTCCGGGACGGTACCCGCGCGCTTTGCTTTCGGGAAGCATGGCGTAAAGATCGCGTATCGCGCCAAAAACCTGTACATAGGTCGCGGGATTCGACCGGGGAGTACGCCCGATGGGGCTTTGATCAATATCGATCACCTTGTCGATATGTTCAATGCCTTTAATTTCCCTGCAGTCCCCTTCGATACAGGAAGAATTATAAATGGCGTTGGCAAGCGCCGGATAAAGCACGTCGCTTAGCAGGGTTGATTTTCCGGAACCGGAAACCCCGGTAATGCAGGTAAACATTCCCAGAGGAATGGTTACATTGATATTTTTTAAATTATGCTCGGCGGCCCCTTTTATGACAAGAAACTTGCCGTTGCCGGGCCGGCGTTTCGGGGGAATGGGCATGCGCAGGGTTCCCGCAAGAAAACGCCCCGTAAGGCTTTCCTTTACTTTCATTACCTCTTTTTGCGTTCCCTGGGCAATAATTTTACCGCCGTGTACGCCGGCCCCCGGACCCAAATCGACAATATGATCCGCCGTACGCAGGGTCTGCTCGTCATGTTCCACCACAATAAGGGTGTTTCCCAAATTGCGCAGATAAAGGAGCGTATCAATAAGCCGCTGGTTATCCCGCTGGTGAAGCCCTATGGACGGCTCGTCCAAAATATAAAGAACGCCCATCAAACTTGATCCAATCTGCGTCGCAAGCCGTATCCGCTGGGCTTCCCCGCCGGAAAGCGTCGCGCTTTTTCGTTCAAGCGACAAATACCCAAGGCCCACGTTCTGCAAAAAACCAAGGCGGGCGTTTATCTCTTTCAGGATTTGCGCGGCAATCTTTTTTTCGGTTAAAGACCATTTTGCTTTTTGAAAAAACGTAATCGAATCCGAAACAGAAAGCGAAGAAAGCTCATGGATGTTTTTTCCGCCGATTGTTACCGCGAGGCTTTCCGGCCGCAGGCGCTTTCCTCCGCAGCTTTCGCAGGGTTTTTGGCTCATGAATTTTTCGAGCCATTCTTTTATGCCGCTTGACTGGGTTTCAAAGTAGCGCCGTTTTAGATCTTCCAAAATACCGGGAAACTGCGAGTTATATTCAAAAAAGCCGTTTCCCTCGCGGTTTGTATAGCGGACGCGGACATCGTCTTTTGTTCCATAAAGGATTTCGCGCAGTACTTTTTTGGGCAGTTCGTTAAAGGGCGTGCTTAATTTAAATTTCAGGTGACGCGCCAGACTTTCAAATTTACTGCGGTGCCAGGCGGAATCGGGATTATAGGGAACAACCGCGCCTTCGTTAAAGGAAAGGGAACGGTCGGGAATTACCAGGCTGCTGTCAAATTCCATTTTTATTCCCAGGCCCGAACAGGAGGTACAGGCGCCGTAGGGATTGTTAAACGAAAAAAGGCGCGGCTGCAGTTCGGGAATGGAAATGCCGCAGTCGGGACAGGCGTTTTTTTGCGAAACAAAATATTCGCTTACCTTGCCGTTTTCCTGTTTTTGCGCAAGCACCAGCATAATGCCGTCCGAAGTCTGCAGGGCGGCCTCTACCGATTCGGCAAGGTTCGAGCGCATATCATCGCCTACAATAAGACGGTCTACGATAATTTCGATTGTATGCTTTTTTTGCTTGTCCAGTTTAATATCTTCGTCAAGGTTTACCGGCACGCCGTCGATACGCGCCCGCGCGAAACCGGCTCTGCGGGCGTCTTCGATAATATTCCGGTGTTCGCCTTTTTTGCCCCGTACAACGGGCGACAAAAGCTGCACGCGGTCGCCCTTGCCCATCTGCATGATTGTTTCGATGATCGAGTCTACCGCCTGTTCCTTGATTTCGCGGCCGCAGTTGGGGCAGTGGGCGATACCTATACGCGCGTATAGTAACCGGTAATAGTCATAAATTTCGGTAACGGTGCCGACAGTGGAACGGGGATTGCGGTGCGTTGTTTTTTGTTCTATGGAAATAGCCGGGGAAAGGCCTTCGATATAATCAAGGTCGGGCTTGTCCATGCGGCCCAAAAACTGCCGCGCGTAGGAAGAAAGGCTTTCCACATAACGGCGCTGGCCTTCCGCAAAAATTGTGTCAAAGGCAAGGGAGCTTTTGCCCGATCCGGAAAGCCCGGAAATTACAATAAACTTGTCGCGCGGCAATTCAAGATCAATATTTTTTAAGTTATGCTCGCGGGCGCCTTTTATGATTATTTTTTCCATAATTGTTAAACGTAAGGACTACGTTCTGCCTTTCTTTATAAATTCACGGTACTTTTCGGGGTCGCTGCGAAAGGCGACAATCGGTGAATCATCGCCGTCAATCGCCTTTTGCAGGGCGTTTGCCGCCTCAAAGAACAGCCGGTTGCCGTCGATAAGACGCCCCGCCCGGGAACTCAAGCCCATCGAAAAATCATTTTTCGGGTGACCTACCCCGGCCCGGAAGGCCTCGTGGAATTCTTCCGCGCGGCTCATCGCCTGATCAAGATCGATATTGGGAAGAATGATGCATATTCCGTTTGTTCCCCGTTCAAAACTAAGATCTTTCATGTTAAAGAACTGTACCGCTTCGCCGGAAAGTTTTTTATAAAAGTCTTCGCCGCAGTCTGCCGCGCATTCCATAAGAAGAACCACCAGGTCCTGCTCGGAGGCCGCGCAGCGGTGTAATTCCGACGCGAGGCGGTCATGGGTATACGCTTCCCAGCCTATGCCGCTGCGCGGCGAATAAAGGCCGCTGGGTCCGCTCCCGTCCCCGGGCGCGTCATCCTCCGGGGCCGGCAAATCATATTCCCGCCCCGAATCTTCTTTGTAATCGTCAAAATCGGGCAGATCCAAATCATCCTCGTTAAGAAAATCGCCCAGGGCAAAATCATCTTCCCCGCGCTCTTCCGGGGGAGCCGGAATATCAGGAATATCAGGGATGTCGGGAACGGGAGGAATATCAAGGTTAAAATCATTTGACGATGTTTGTTCGGGAGGAGCGTTCTTTAACGAAGGATCGCGCGAAACATCGGGAGAATCAGGTTCCCTTTCAAAATCACCGTTCGTCCGGGCGCGTGTCAGGGCCTGGGCGATCAGGGTAAAGAAAACCAGCGCCAGGGCAAGTATGATAACCAGAAGCGCTTCTTTAAGCACCTGGATAAGATGGCTGTAATCAATTACGTTGACAAGCGAATGAATATTGACATTACGAAGGCCGGAAACGTCAACCGGTACGGCGGAAGAGACAAGGCCAAAGCCGCCCTGGAAGCGGGGGATCTGACCATCCCATTTGACCACCGTTTCTTTTTCAAAAACAAGATCGCCGCCCTGCGAACCGGTGACGATTATGCCTTCCAGAACAGCCGATTGTTCCACTTTGGCGCGGATCTGATCGCGAAAAGACGGCTCAAGGAACGCGGGACCATTACGGGAAACAAGCGCTTTAATCTCGTCGAGTTCGCGGGCGGCTGTCCGCCGCCGTCCTTCGATGCTGGTGTATACGCGGTAAGCGCCAAAAACAAGCGCGGCTACATAGGCAAGTATACAGAGCAGGGCGATCAGCGCGGGAATTTTCCTCATAGGTTCCTCAATACCTTCCTCGATAGTTCCATTAGATCCGCGGACCTATGGGCATTATATAGCACTTTATATTTTTCTGCTATAATACGACACTAAAAACAGGAAAAAAAAGATGAATTTACGAGCTTCCACACTTCCGCCGGGCTGGTATCCCCGCACAAAGGGCGAAATTGCCGCCTTTGTCGACCGCGCGCTTGCGTCGGACCATCCGCGGCCGGCTGTCGCCGCCGCCGCGCCCCACGCCGGCTGGTATTACTCCGGCGCGCTTGCCGCCAGGGCGGTGAACGCGCTTGCCCAGGGGGAGGAGCCCGAAACAGTCGCGGTTCTGGGCGGCCATCTTCCTCGGGGGGCGCGGGCGCTGTTCTTTATGGAAGACGCGGTCGAAACCCCCCTGGGCGCGCTGGAAATTGACCGCGAACTGCGGAGGCCGCTGCTTGACGCGCTTGGCGGCGGCGATGACCGTTATGCGGACAATACCGTCGAGGTGCTTCTTCCGCTGGTCCGTTACCTCTTTCCCCGGTCAAAAGTGCTGGCGCTCAGGCTCCCCGCCGATCGTTCTTCATTTGAGGCGGGAAGAAGCGTGTACAGGGCGGCCCGCGATCTGGGCCGGAGCGTCAGGGTGCTTGCCTCGACGGACCTTACCCACTACGGGCCGAATTACGGCTTTTCTCCCAGGGGAAGCGGGCGAAACGCGCTGGACTGGGTAACGGACGTAAACGACCGGCGTTTTATCGACGCGGTCACCGCGGGGGATTATGCCGGGGCGCTGCATCTTGCCGAAACCGAAAAATCGGCCTGTTCGGCGGGGGCGGTACTGGGCGCTATGGGCTTTGCCGCCGCCGGCCGGAGCGTTACGAACGGCGGTAAAAGCGCTCCGGCGGAACTTTTGGCGTACGCAAACAGCGCCGGTAACGGCGAAATTCCCGATTCATTTGTAGGTTACGGAGCGTTTGCCTGGTATCAGGACTGATCCTCAAACGCGTCCCGCTCCCGGAACAGTCTGGCGTACGCCCATTGGGGCAGCACATACGCGTAGGGCTTTCCCGCCAGGACCGCCCGTCTGCCGCTTTCGTCGGGAAAGCCGCATTGTATTGTCAGCGACGAACCGTCTCCCAGTTGAAGCATAATGCGGCCCTCGCTTTCGCCAAAGGAAGCGGGATCGATAAAATCTTCTCCGGCGCTTTCAAACAGCGAACGCAGCCATGTTTCTGTTTTTTCGGCGGAGGCGGTTTGACCGTCGTCAAAAACCCAGTCCGCGCCGCTTCGCGCGAGCGAAAGCGCGTTCTGCGAGTTTGAAACAAGTATGCGCTGAACGGCGTTTGCCGAAACGTTTTCGCCGGCGCCGAACAGTTTTAGATCGTACCAGTCCGCGCGGCTTCCGTTTACATACGAGGCAATAAGGCTGCTTCCCGAACGAAAGGAATCTTCGCCGCGCTCGCGCAAAAATACTTCGCCCGACGAATCGTTTTTACCGACAATCAGTTCCAAAAGCGGCAGGCCCGCGCCGCCCCTGACGACAAGGCGCGCGCCGTCTTCACCAAGGCCCAGTTCGCCGTACGAGGCCGCCGCCGATCCCCGCAGGGGAAACGCGCCGCGCGTAGTAAGAAGGCGCAGCAAATCATCTACCCTTCCCTGTTTAACGGGCACTTCGATAAGCGTATTTAACGGTGAAACCCAGACGCCGTTTTTTAGCGTCGCCTGAAAGGCCGCTTCGTTTTCGCGGTATATCTCCAGGCGGTCGATTAAATCGCGCGTATCCGGCGGAAGCCAGCTAAAAGAAGCGTTGCGTTCATTACGCCGCGCCGGATCAAAGGCCAGGGTAAGCGCGTACACCAGCGCGAGAAGAATCAAAAGGCCGGCAAGAACGCGCGTTTTTTTTTGGTAGTTCATGTTATGCATCCTTTCTGGTTTTACGTTTATTGCTTCTGTGCAGGGCGCGGGAAACACCAAACACCAAAATCAGCGCCGGTACAATAAAAAGATTAAGGATCCGCGAAAAATTCATCGCGCGCGCGCGCGCGCCTTCGTCCTGTATGGCGTCAAGCCGGCCCGATCCGGTATACCTGTTTCTGATTCCCGCAATATCGTCGTCGTTGCCAAGCCAGTCAATCGCCTGAAGCAAAAAATCAAAATTAAGCGGCCGTGTCTGCGTATACTGCACGAGCGCGCCGCCAAAGTCAGAATCGCCGATTACGATGATTCGTGTTTCCGCCGTTTCGCGGGGCATATCGGGAAGTTCCGCCTCCCGCCATACATCGTCTTCCCATTCGCCGCCGGACGGCGCCGGTTTTTCGTTGTCAAACCAGCGGGGAAAGCGCCCTTCCAGCGCCGAGGCAATAACATACTGTCCGCGCGTTTCTTCTTCCTGCGCGGTAAACAGCGAATTCATGTCGGGGCTTACATTAAAATTACGCGTCATAAGCCATGCCTGCGGCGTGGAAGAAAACAGCGCTTCCGCTTTTACCGCGCTTGATTCGCCGGTAAAGCGAAGCGGGCTGGCCCAGTACAAATCGGCGCCCGCAAAGCCGCTGGTAAGCACATGGCCGGCGTTCGCGTTTTCTTCCATTACGCCTACCCAGGGCGCATAGCGTATCATGCCTGTCTGGCGCGTAAGCGGGTCCTGAAACGGCATGGGCAGCGCCGCCTTGTCAAGAACAAGGCCTTGTTCCAGCGTCGCGCCGTAATACGAGATCATTCCCAAAAGGCCCTTGTCTTCCACAAGCCGGGCCTCCCAGCTGCCGTCAAGGGCTACCTTTACCGACTCCGCCATAAAAAGGACGCGTCCGCCCAGCTGTACATAACGGTCTATGCGGTACAGGGCTGTTTCGTCCAGTTCTTCCGCGCCGCCGCAGACAAGCAGCACGGGAAGGGTGTCAGGAATCTCCTCTCCTGGCGCGAGGGCCAGCACCGAAAAACCGGACTGACCTAGAAGCTGGTTAAAAAAGCCGTAATATTCGTTCCAGGTTTTTTGGGATTCCGGCGCGATAACGCCAAGCTCCCGCTTTTTGCCGCTTAACAGCGAACGTATGCGGCTGGTAACGTCATATTCCAGGGTGTCCAGCGAAAAAACCCAGGGAAGGATCTCCGCCTTGTTAAGATATTCGATTACGATTCCCGAATATACCATCGAAAAACTGGCCTCGTCGTCCGCCACGTTTTGAAGCTGCTGGGGATACAGGCTGTAGCGTTCCGCCGCGCCCGAACCCGAAGGATCCCTCACGGCAACCTGAATTTTACCGCGCGAACCCGCCTCGTATTCGCGCAGCAGATCTTCGATTTCGGCGGGAGCGGAATTAAGGGAACGCAGCTTGCCGGAAAGGTAGTAGGTAATCCTGACCTGCTCGGGGATTTCGGCGCGCAGGTTTTTTGACACACTCTGCAGCGTGTAGGCGTGGTTGGCCGTTAAGTCGACGCGAAAATAAACGCGCCGCGCCAAAAGAACGGCCAGCAGCATTACAAGAAGACTTAATACGGTTATAACGATTTGTTGTTTTTTTGTCATCTTAGTTCCACTTTCTAAAAAGGATTACCCGGGTATTGAGGAATAAAAACAAAATAGTGCCAATCACAAAAAAGCTTAAATCCCTTGAATCAATAATGCCCTTCGCAAAACTGTCAAAATGAAACGACAGCGAAATAAAGTTGATTCCCGACGCGACGGAAGGGGGAAGCTGAAACCTCATGGTAAACTGGTTTATCAGCATGGTAACCAGTAATACCGCGGCGCTTCCCAAAAA
>JAIRYT010000048.1 GCA_031267675.1 Treponema sp.
TCAATAATATTATTGGTTGTTATTATAGCGGCCGGGTGTAAGGGAAAAGAAGAAAATGCCGTTGCATCATCTGCTGCCGCTAATATGGAATTAAATCCGATATTAAACGAAAATGTTGAAAATAGTATAAGAGGAAATGTTGAAAATTATAATTATGATAATGGAAATGGCGGTTTAATTGAAAATAAAACCGAAAATAACAAAAGGGTAATTATCAGAAAATATGAATATAATTTTGAAGCGCATCCGAAATAACAGCTCGTTCCGTCCATACAATAACAGTTCTTTTTTGGAGACATAAATCGGTGTACGTGCCCCCCCCCTCCCTCGCAACAATATTCTCCAAGCTGTTCTTACTGCAATCTTCGGACACTGCGCGGCTGTGACACAGAGATTGGAGTTTTAGTCCAATCTAAACCCGCCTGCGAAGGCTTGCGGTAGTTTTTTATATGTTCACAATCACGGGCTAAACGTTTTTCTGAACTACCGCAACATTCGCTATCGGCTTAAAACCGAAAATAAATAAAGGGACTCACAGCCGCGGTTCCAATTTTTAAAGCTGATAATAACAAAATGATAACGGAACAGAAAAATATTATACCTTTATTACGACAGGTAACGAAATCTTTAATTTTCCGGTATATTCCGAACGCGGGCAGCAAACTGATTATAACCGCGATGAAAAAGATAAAAATACCGCGGCCATCAATATACATAAAACGAGTGACATCAGGATGAATATTTATGGTGCTAAAGTTAAACATTTGTTTTATAAACACCCAGCTTTCCCCAAGAGTATTTGATCTGAAAATTACCCATCCAAGGATAACAAAAAACAATGTTCCCATGACCCGAAAAATACCCGGAATCTTATTTATCTGTTTTGAAAATATTTTTTCCAAACAAATAAATGTTCCGTGAAGTATCCCCCAAACTATAAAATTCCAGCTTGCTCCATGCCACAGACCAGAAAGAAAGAACACCAGCCATTGATTAAGGTATGTTCTCACCACCCCCTTTCGATTACCGCCAAGGGGTATATATAGGTACTCCCGCATCCATGTTGTTAGTGAAATATGCCATCGTTTCCAAAATTCTGTGATACTTTTTGATATATAAGGATTGTTAAAATTCTCTGGTATTGTAAATCCGAGGATTTTTAAAATGCCTATCGCCATATCACTATATCCGGAAAAATCAAAATAAATTTGAAATGTATAGCAGATAGCGCCAAACCAGCAGTAGTGAATCGGAATGACACCTGCGCCTCCATTAAAAGCTAAATCGGCATATTTTGCTAAAACATCGGCAATCCATACCTTTTTAAATATTCCAACCGCGAAACGATAAAATCCAAATTTTACATTTTCAAGATCAATTTTCCGGCAACTATAATCTTCGATCTCACTGGCAATAGTGTTATACCGAACAATAGGACCAGCAATGATTTGGGGGAAAACAAACAGATATTCGATATATGTTGAAAATTTTCCGGCAGGTTTCACGACACCTTTTGCTATATCAAGGCAATAGGTGGCTTTTTGAAAAATGACAAATGATATTCCTATGGGCAGAAGCACTTCGTTAAAAATCAGCGGGTTGATTCCTAAACCTGAAAAAACAACATTAAGATTGCCGATAAAGAAATTAAAGTACTTGAAATAAGCCAGAAGCCCCAGATTCATTAGAACGTCAATAAACAGGTATAGGTTTGTTTTTTTTGTTTTTTTTGTTTTTTGATTTTCCGATAGTTGGTCTACACCCTGTTTTTTCAATGAGGAAGGTATGCTTATTTTGCTTTCATAAATAAGCGTGCCCAGGAAGAAATCAATAACACATGTTCCCAACACAATCAATATAAATGAGTGTGCTCCCCACGCATAAAAAGAAAGGCTTGAAAAGATAATAACCCAATTTCGGTATTTTATGGGGCATACCAAATAACAAACCAGAAATGCCGGAAAAAATCCGAAGAAAAAAACGGAAGATGAAAAAGTCATTGGTTATCCCCTGCTGCTTCCAAGGTCATCAATCTCATCAAGATATTTGAGAAGGTTTTCTACAAACACAAAGTGGCTGGCATTTGGGTTTATAGCCTGTTCATTCAATTCGATAACTATTATGTCGTTTTCCATTATCGAAGCAAAATCATTTGTTGTATCCGCTATTTTATCGTTTCCAGGATACCTTGTAATGTAACTATTGTAGTAGCTAACATAAAGCTTTGAAAAAAGCGCTTCGCCTTTAACATGGTTTCCAAAGATGGAATCTACCCAATTCCAACTAAAACTGCCGCCGCATACAAAAACAGCGGGACGATAAGAAGAAGGAAAAGAAGATAATTCAGTATGCGATGAATAAAAATTGTATCTGGGCATCGCCAAATTTAGCAATACCTCAAGATCGCCATCGCTCCTGAATGGATTGTTACGCAATAAATTTTCTTCTTTTGTGATAATAGATCCAAGCGGAGCAGTCAGTTTCGTATTTAGATATTCAGTAAATGCTGGCAGAAAATAAGACATTGCCGTTCCGGCTGTCCAGTGGATTCCACTTACGGTGAAAATAATTTTATCGTTTTCTTTTTCAGACAAGAATTTTTTATGCAAATCCAAAAAATCAAAATTCAATTCCGCACAAGTTTCAATAAAGGCATCGTAAAAATTATTTTCATAGTTACCAGAATTTTTCATATGAACATAGGGGTAATAACAGGCCGGAAGATATTCGGGATAGATTGAAACTTTGCTTGGTGTGATAATCACAGCCAGCACCTTTCCTTTTTCAGTTAATCTGGTTTTCAAGGTATTTAACATTTTGATTTTTTGCGTTAACTCGTCTTTTTGCCCTGTACTTACTTCCGTAAAATAAGCTTGAACATATGCCTGTTCAAACAGATATTTGTTTCCACCAATTTGCATAGTGGCATTATCTGTTGATTTGAATACCGAAAATAGAATTTGATTGTAAAGCCTTGTCATTAATTCCCGGCCTGACAATTTGTATGCATAGTATACTTCATAGTTATTTTGAAATGTCCCATCAAGCAGCGATTTCATGGAAATAGAAGGCTTTGCGGGTGGAATAATTGCGCCGATAAGCGGCCTATCAAGGTCTTCTATCAGGCTTCGCGCTTTACTTTTTAATTTGATACCCAGAGGAAGTGCTATAAGAAAAAGGACCAGTAAGAAGAAAAAAGACTCCTTTGTCCATAAAGCATGTCTGTTTTTGTGTCTACCAAGTTCCGAACTCATACACAATAGTATCAGGTATATACCCGATAATGTCAAGTATCAATGCTTGCCCGTATCAGGTTATTTTCAGATCATGGATTTTGAAATTAGGCTACTAAGGAAGACCCTGGCGGAGAATATGAAAAACCAGAGGAAAAATTTAGACCTAACCCAGGAAAAATTGGCGGAAAAGGCCGATTTATCTTCTAATATGGTGAACGATATAGAAGGATGTAGGACATGGGTCAGTGATAAAACTATCCTCAAATTAGCAAGGGCTCTTGAAATTGATGTGTATCAGTTGTTGCTTCCAAAGTTTGATAAACAATATGATAGTTTTTATATTAGGCGGGAAAATATTTTGCGATTAAAGCAGGATATCGAAAAGGCCTTTACTGAAATTTTATGAGGGGAGGCAATCCTTTTCTCCAAATATTCCTACGCCAATGTAGGAACATCCCCTGAATCTACATTTTTGTATGAAATTTACCAGACAGAAACCTATTCCAGCGGAAAATGCAATTTTTTCAAGGCCGACTATACACTTTTCGTGAAAGTCATCCCTTTATGTCCTTCCTTACAAAGGCGATTCGCGGATTTTTTTTGAAGCGGGAATAAATTTTTCGCTTTTCCGTACCATTCGTCATATTGACTTTTTCACAAAAACAACTACGCTGATATGAGCGGGTTTAAAAACCGTGAACCTTTGGGGACCAAGACGCGTTCTGGACGCCAGAGTAATGTATGGTATAGAGACATTACCCTGTCCTGCCTCCCCCCCCTCAGGTCTTCCTGGGGGTTTTTTGTTTTGGAGGAAAAAGTGAACTGTATTGCGGTGATAGGGGCGATTTTGGAAGATCCCAAAAACAGCCAGCAGCGCTTTAACGATTTGATTGCCGCGTTCAGGGGCATCGTCAAGGGGCGCATGGGTATTCCCTTTGACGCGGAAAACAGGGCGGTGATCGCCATTACTGTAGAAGGAGATCTGGATGAAATCAATGCGCTTACCGGAAAACTGGGAAAGCTTCCGGGAGTCAGTGTCAAAACGGCCGTTTCGGCAAAGGAAAATCATGAAACAAAACAGTAAACATTCGGGGGTAAACGCGGCAATTATCCTGGTTGCCATGTTGTTGATCGGCGCCGCGCTATATGGCCAGCGATCCCAAAATTATCCTGCCGAGGTACACATTACCTATGTGGAATCGCCGTTCAATGTACAGATTATGGTGATGAAGGAACGGCGCATGCTTGAAGACGCCTACGCCAAATATGGCGTCAAAGTGGTATGGCATGACATTAATTCCGGCGCGGACCAGACCCAGGCAATGGCGGCGGGTTCGCTTGATATCGCGTCGGTGATCAATTCAACATCGGTAATTTTGGCAAACGCGGCGGGGAACAAAGTGAACATTGCCGCGCTGGTTTCCCGTCCGCGCCGCTCGTTTGCCCTGCTGGTGGGGCCGTCGGGTCCCCGTTCGGTGCGCGAGCTTAGGGGAAAAACCATTGCCGGTCCCAAGGGAACGGTGCTTCACCAGATGCTTGTCGCGGCGCTCGCAAAAGAAGGAATGAGCGCCGGCGATGTCAACATTGTACAGATGGGCCTTCCCGAGGCGCGTACCGCGCTGCTTGCCGGACGCATAGACGGCGCGCTCCAGGCGGCGAGCCTTATTATCCGCGACGAAGAAGCGGGAATGCGCGTCCTTTTTACCGCCGACGGTTATCTGACTCCGCTGCTCTTTACCGCAGTGCGGCCCGCGTTCGCCGAACGGTATCCCCGGCTGGTACAGGTTTATCTGGAAACACAGCAGGCGGCGTACCGCTGGATTACCGGCCACCAGACCGACGCAATCGCGATTGGATCGCGGTACCAGCAAATCACCACCGGCGACGGGGCAAAACTTTTTGCCTGGAACGGCATGGCCCTTAAAATGGAACGGAGCGACGTCCGGGCGGTAGCGGCCGATGTCGATTTTCTTTTTGACCAAAACATGATCGAGGTCAAAGTAAAACCGGAAGACTTTATTTTACCCTCGGCGTATTGACGGCGCAAACCAGATGATGACTAAACGCCTTGGACAGCTTGCCTCCTGTGCCGCGCTTCCGGCGCTGCTTGTTGTCGTCTGGTCGCTGCTTTCATCGTTCGGCCTGGTAAACGCCTACCTTATTCCTTCGCCGCAGCGGATCCTGGGCGCGGCGGCGGGAATGATTGCTTCAGGCGAATTACAAAAACATGTACTGGTAAGTTTAGCCCGCGTCTGGAGCGGCTACCTGATCAGCGCCTGCTGCGCGCTGCCTCTTTCCCTTGCGTTCTGCCAAAGCCGCCGGCTTAACAATTTGTTCCACGGTATTTTTGAAATGCTGCGCGCCATCCCTCCCCTGGCAATGATACCGCTTCTAATACTGTGGTTTGGCATTGGCGAGGCGTCCAAACTTGCCGTCATTGTTCTTGCCACATTTTTTCCCATTTTTCTTAATTCCCAGGGCGGTTTTAATTCCGTGGACAAATGCTGGGATGAATTATCCCGCGCTCTGGAATTACGCTTTCCCCGCCATCTGGTATCGATACTTATTCCGGCGGCGCTGCCGCAGATAATTACCGGCCTTCGTCTTGGTTTTGGATACGCCTGGCGGGCGCTGCTGGGCGCGGAACTTTTTTCTTCGGCGTCGGGTCTGGGATATCTTATTACCGATTCGCAAAACATGGCCCGCGTCGACAAGGTGTTTGTAGGAATTCTTTCTATCGGAATACTCGGCGTTATTTTTGACAGCATCCTGCGCTTCCTGGCGGGCCGCCTTATCCGCCCGGAACAAAATACCACAAAGGGATTGGGCGAAGCGTGACATTCAGCAGCCTGTCAAAAACATATCAAAATGCGGGAGGCCGGGCGCGCGCGCTGAATGAATGCAGCCTTGAGGTTGAACGCGGAACCTTTACCGTAATTGTGGGGCGCAGCGGCTGCGGCAAAACAACCCTGCTTAAATGTATCGCCGGTCTTGAAACGCCCGATTCCGGAACTATTGATTTTGGCGGCGATGTTCGAATCGGTTTTATGTTTCAGGATCCGCGCCTGCTTCCCTGGTTTACTATAGAAGAAAACCTCCGTCTTGCCTTTTCGAACGGCCCGTTAACGCAAAGAAAAACAAATCGCGAGGAACAGAATAAATTGATACACGAAACCCTCGCCCTTGCCGGACTCGAAGGCTGGGAAAAAGCGTATCCGGGCAATTTGTCGGGAGGCATGGCGCAGCGAGCGAGCCTTGCCCGCTGTCTGTGCCGGCGGGCGCAGCTGCTTTTGCTTGACGAGCCGCTTTCGGCGCTTGACGCGTTTACCCGCAGCCGCCTGCGAAAGGAACTGTGCGCGTTATGGGAAAACCTGGGCCTTGGCGTTATTCTTGTTACCCACGACATTGATGAAGCCGTTTATGTGGGCGATACGGTATACCTTATGGAAGAAGGTTCGCTGGGCGGGCGCTTTTCCATTGATTCAAAAAAACTGCCGCGCCCCCGCAATTACCATTCGGCCGTCTTTCAGGAGTATTGCCGGCGTATTGAAGAGGCGATCCGTTATGGGTGATTTACAGAATGCGGGCGATGATGAACTGCTCGATCTTATTACGACAGAAGATCCGCGGACAATGGAGCGCCTTCTTTTGGACGCGCGAAACATAACAGAAAAACACTACGGCAAAGACGTCTATTTTCGCGGCCTTATCGAGTTTACCAATTACTGTAAAAACGACTGTTTTTACTGCGGAATTAGAAACGCGAACCGTAAAATTGAACGGTACCGCCTGACAAAAGAACAGATACTTGACTGCTGCCGTACCGGCGCTTCGCTTGGTTTTAAAACATTTGTTTTACAGGGAGGCGAGGATCCCTGGTTTTCCTGCGGCAGGGTCTGCGAAATTGTCCGCGCGATACGGAATGAATTTCCCGATCACGCAATTACCCTTTCCCTTGGCGAAAAAACCCGCGAAGAATACGAACAGTATTATTCCGCCGGAGCAAACCGTTATCTGCTTCGCCACGAAAGCGCCGACTGCGCTCACTACGCCGCGATGCATCCGGCGGCCATGCGTCTGGAAAACCGCAGGGAATGCCTTTATACACTGCGTAAAATCGGTTTTCAGACGGGGGCCGGTTTTATGGTTGGCACGCCGTTTCAAACGGCGGAATGTCTTTTGGCCGATCTGCGTTTTTTGCAGGAACTGGATCCCCACATGGTGGGCATCGGCCCGTTTATTCCCTCGGCAAATACGCCGTTTGCCCATTACCCTTCGGGGAATGTAAACCTTACCCTGCGCATGGTCGCCCTTACGCGGATTCTTCTGCCGCGCGCCCTGCTCCCCGCCACTACGGCGCTGGGCACGCTGGCCGGAGACGGCCGCGAACGCGCCTTAACCGCCGGGGCGAATGTGGTTATGCCGAATCTTTCGCCCCGCGATGTACGCGCGCTCTATTCGCTGTATGACAATAAAATCTGTACCGGAGACGAAGCGGCGGAATGCGTGCGCTGTATGTCGCTGCGGGTACGAAGCTTTGGCTTTACCCCCCGCATGGTCCGGGGAGACTCACTGGTCCCGGCCGATCGGCAATCGTAACTCATCAATTTAAAATCGATTCAAAATCAATCGATATCAGTCCGGTCAGTCCAAATCATCAGCGGTAATTATGAGCGTATCGTTTTCCCGTATCGTAAATTCAAGAAAGGTATAGGTGTCTTCGTACTCATCAACGGCCAAAATATCGTAGGCGCCGCTTTGTATCCGTATGGCGCCCGAACTTCCCTCGGCAATAATTTCTTCACCGAGCATTTCATCGTCTTCCCAGTTCCACTGATCGGCTTCCACGGGGCTTACCAGCAGATAATGAATGTCCCTGCCGCTTTCGTTCACCACGGTAAATTCAACTTCCTGGGCAAACGCGGCGGCGGATATCAGCGCGATAAAAACAACCAGCAGCTTCTTCATAATTCTATTCCCCTTTCGATATTCGCGATCATTTCAATCCGCTTTGAATGGCGGCCCCCTCCGGAAAAGGGGGTTTCAAGCCACGTTTTGGCGATTAATACGGCAAGCCCCGTGCCAAGAACGCGCGCTCCCAGCGCGAGCATGTTCGCGTCGTTATGCTCGCGGGAAAGTTTTGCGGTAAAACAGTCGCCGCAGAGCGCGCAGCGAATTCCCTTTACCTTGTTCGCCGACAGTGAAATTCCCAGGCCGGTTCCGCAGACAAGAATACCGCGATCGCATTCGCCCGAGGCGACGAGTTTTGCCGCGCGGTAGCCCCACAGGGGATAATCGGTGCTTTCACAGCTTCCCGTTCCTATGTCTTTCCAGGGAAGATTCATTTCATCAAGCAGTTTTATTACCGCCTGTTTAATCTCAAGACCGGTATGATCATTTGCCAATACTATCACAAAAACCTCCTTGTTATGTCCGGATTAATCCGCCAGTTCCACGCGGTCGCGGCCAAGCCCCTTTGCCTTGCGCAGCGCCGAGTCGGCGGCAAAGACAAGATCGCGTTCGTTATCGGCATGCAGGGGAGCTTCGGCTACGCCCATGCTGGTCCGTATAACGAGCTCTTCATCTTTCCGCGAAACCGGCGAGTGAAGCAGCACCGGTTTTGCCGACACCTTTTCGCGGATTTTATTTGCCACGGTAACGGCGTCCGCGCCGGCTGTATCGGGAAGCATGACCGCGAACTCATCGCCCGAAAGCCGCGCCGAAATATCCCCCGGACGGCCCGTGCTGTTAAGGATGTCCGCCACGGCGATTATAACCCTGTCTCCGCCCGCGCTTCCATACTCGTCGTTGATCTCGTGAACCTTGTCAAGATCCATCATAATCAGACTTACTTTTCGCGTACCGACGGCGCCCGACTTAAAGCGCTCTTTTATTGATTCTTCCAGAAACGCCCGGTTGTATAATCCGGTAAGTTCGTCGGTAATCGCCCGCCGGCGCGCCGACTCGCCCCACTGGACAAGTTCTTTTAGATGTTTTGACGTTTGGTTTAGCCATCCGTTTTGCACCGCGCCAATTGAATTAAGCAGCTTTATGCCGATCATGGGGTGATCAAAAACAATACGGTAAAAATCAATAGCCGAAATTACCACAAGGCCGGCGTTTTCTTTTGCCGTAAACGTGGCGGAACGCGGCTCATTGGCAATAATCGACATCTCTCCAAAAAAAGAACCGGGCGAAATCTCAAACATCCGGCGCTGGCTTCCGTCGCCCTGTTTACGGTACGCGGTAAGGGTTCCGGAGATAAGTATAAACATGTCTTCGCCGTAGTCGCCTTCGCAAAAAACAGTTTCCCCGGCCTTGACGGTTTTTCGCTCCATAAAAGCGCTTACCGCGTTGTACTCCAGTTCGCTTAACTCGCCAAAGAGCGGCGACTTGAGCAGCACCGGATCAAGATTAACGGGAAGCATGCTCACGCCGTAACCGCCGTTGGAAGCGCCGGGGATTTTTGCCGGGCGGTGCTTTGCGCCGCCAGCCGCACCGTTTTTCCCCCGCCCCCGTTTTTCCAGGTATCCAAAAGCAGCGCGTAACAGCCGTCAAAAATCTGTTCCCAGCTTTGGCCGTCTTCCGGCCACATGGTCCACGCAATCGTGCTGCTAAAACAAAAGGACGGAATACCGTCCCCGGCGGGAACAGCGGGAAGCCCGGCGATTCCGTTTGCGATTTCTTTGACGATTTTTTCCGCTACATGCAGCGGACACCGGGGAATCAGAAGTCCGGTTTCGTTGCTTTTAAAACGCAGCGCCCAGCCCCGGTTTACCCGCCGCGTCATTTTTTTTAGAATCATGGCGATTTTTACCATCGCCTCGTCGCCCGCGCCGTGACCGCGCGAATCGACCAGTATTTTAAAACGATCCGGCTTAAGCATTATCAGCGCGGAAGGTTCCTCAAGAATTGTGTTTATTTCGTCTTTAAGAAATGTCTGTTTCCAAAGTCCTGTCGCGCTGTCTTCGTAGGCGCGGCGGTGAAGTTCGTTAACCCACGAAAGGTTTTCCAGCAAAATCTTTTGGGTGTTTTTAATTCTGCTTGTCGTCATTACAATGGAGTTAAGCAGAATGCGGGCGACAACAAGCGGTTCCTCGGACACAAAGTCTTCCATGGCAAGGCCCAGGCCGGGAAACATGATCAACACCGAATCTTCGGTTGCTTCGGCGTTGGCGTCATAGCTGGCCCTGCAGGCAAAATCAAAATCGCCGATAGTGTCGCCGGGAGTATACTGGGCAAGCTCCTCGCTCCCGCCGTCGCCGCTCGGCTTGTAAATGCGCACCGCCCCTTCCAGAAGCATATAAAAATGCTCCGCCCGCTGACCGATGGAAAAAAGATGCGCCTTTCTGCGCAGCGAAATAATCCCCGAACGTTCCACAACATAGTTCGCTTCTTTGGGAAACAGCGAAGTAAACAGATCCGCCGTTTTAATCAACGCCGGATCCAGCGCCTTTTTTAGGGCCGGTGAGGAATTCCCCGCTTTGGAATCTGGAGAAGTCAGCCGTTCTTCCATAGTATACTTTTATACTAATTGATAATGAAAAAATGATAAAGGGGTTACAGCAGCAATTCGACGCCGGATTTTTGACAGGCGGCGCGGAGTTTGCCGTCCAGAGTTCCCAGCCGGGCCTGTTTACGCACCGCCAGCTCCAGATACGACGCCTCCAGGGGATTAATCCCGTAAAGGCCTGAAAGATCGATAATTCGTTCCGTATAGGCGGCGCCAAAAGCGGTCTCGGTGACAAAACGGTACTGTTCCAAAAGCCCGCTAATTTCCACCGCGTCGGCGTGTTTAAGCCTTCCCCGCACAATCGCCGTCCAAATCAGTTCGGTCATTTCGGTCCACCACTGAACAGGCACAAGGACTTCGGCGGCCTCGTCAAACCCGCGAAACACTTCTTTTACCCTGGCCGATCTTTCGTGCGGCAAAAAAAGCGCCGCGCAGAACGTACAGTCCAAAACCGCCGTCATTTGAGCGTCTGAAAGCTAAAGAGTTTTTCGACTACCTCCGCCCGGGAAAGCGCCCCCTCCTTGACGGGAAGAAGCCGCGCAATCGGCTTGCCCTGCTTAAGGATAAAATACTCGCGGCCCTTTTCTACTTCGTCCATCATTTCCATAAAGTAGCTTTTGGCGCTGGCTATGTTAATATTCACTGTGCGCAGTATATACCCGATTGGGTTTAAAAGCCAATAACTTTGGTATACACTGTCGTTATGACAAAGCTTGATGAATTTTCCGTAAAAACCCCGCATCGCGACTGCTGGATCAACATAAGCGCCCAGGTGGCCGGTATTGTCGGGCAGTCCGGCGTAAAGGAAGGCGTCTGTATCGTATTTGTTCCCCATACCACGGCGGCGGTAACGGTAAACGAAAACGCCGATCCCGACGTGCCGCACGATGTTTCCCTTGCCCTGCGGGCAATCTCGCCCGACCGCGGTGAATTTCTTCATAACGAAGGGAACTCGGACGCGCATACCAAAACAAGTCTGGTAGGTCCGTCCCTTACGCTTATTGTAAACGGCGGACGCCTTTTGCTGGGAACCTGGCAGGGAATCTGGTTTACCGAATACGACGGCCCGCGAACGCGAAAAGTGTATGTACGGGTGCTGGGCGAAGCATAAACCGCTTTAAGCGAGGTATGGACCATGGACCGTTAAGTAAAGTATGATCGCGGTATGAAAATTTGGATTAAGCTGCTTATCGGCGCGGCGCTGGGCGCCGTTTTGGGCTTCCTGCTTCCGTACGAAAACCAATCGGCCCTTTCCGCCGTCGCATGGCTTGAGCAGATGGCCCTTAACATTGGACGGTATACGGCGATTCCGCTGTTATTTTTTTCGCTCGTTATCGCCGTCTACGAACTGCGGCAGGACGAAGAATTCTGGCCGCTCATGGCCAAAACCTTTCTTGTTATGGTCGTGGGCGCTTTTTTTATAATCGTCCTGGGCGTTGTGGTAACGCTGCTCTTTCCGCCTTCGCGCATTCCCATTCTGGTAGAAGAACAGTTTGAAATGGTATCGCTGGATATTCCCGGGCGGCTGCTTGAACTTTTTCCGGTAAACCTTTTTGGCGCGATTGTCAACGACGGCAGTTTTTTGCTGCCCGCCTGTATGCTTGCGTTTTTTCTTGCAATGGGATTGGGACTTGACCGCAACTATTCCAAACCGGTGCTGTCGGTAGGCGATTCGCTTTCGCGGATTTTTTATCATATTGCCGCGTTTTTTTCGGAAATTCTCGCGCTGGTGATTATCGCCCTTTCCGCGTACTGGGCGATACGGTACCATGCCGCCCTGCAGGCCGACGTCTTTCGCGATCTTATTCTTCTTTTGGGAATTTTTGCCGCCGTTTTATGCTTTGGCATATTCCCGCTGCTTCTTTATATTCTTAAACCAAAGACAAGCCCCTGGGTACAGCTGTACGGTTCGCTGGGCGCGGCCGTTGCCGGTTTCTTTTCCGGCGACATCAATTTTACCCTGCCCGTGCTTTTTCGCCATGTAAAAGAAAACCTGGGAGTGCGGCGGCGGGCCAACGCGCTTACCGTCAGCCTGTTTACGATTTTTGGCCGCGCGGGAAGCGCAATGGTTGCTGCGGCAAGTTTTATCGTGATCATTAAAAGCTATTCGAGCCTTCCCATTCCGTCAAGCGACATTATCTCTATCGGCGTCCGGGCGTTTTTTATTTCGTTTCTGCTGGCGGGACAGCCGGGCAGCGGCGCTTTTATCGCGCTTGCCGTACTTGGCATGGGATACGGCCGCGGTTTTGAAGCGGGGTATTTAATTTTAAAACCGCTGGCGTTTTATCTTGTCTCGGTGGGAACATTTATTGACGTAATGTTCTGTTCATTTGCCTCTTACGCGGTCGGCAAGTGGAGCGGATTTCAGGAAGACAAGGATATGCGCCACTTTATTTAAGGAGTCCCGCAACGCCGGATAATCTGCTGTATGACGGCCTTAAGGCGCTGTCGCTGGAAGCCTTCGCACCCCGGTTGGAGGCGTACCTTGACGAGATCGAAAAATTTAATCCGCTCTACGCGCTGGTAAAATTTTCGGCGCGGAGTGAATTGATTATTAAACATATTCTTGATTCACTCGCCGCCCTTGCGTTGCTGCGCGGGGAACTTTGCCGCGCCGGGGCAAATCCCCCCCGCGTCGCCGACGCCGGGTCCGGCGCGGGACTTCCGGGAATACCGCTGGCGATTTGTATGCCCGGCTGTCAATTTACCCTGATTGAACGAATGGCCCGGCGCGCCGGGTTTTTGCGGAACGTAACAGCCGCGCTCGGCCTCCGCAACGCGGAGGTAGAAGAAGGTGAAATTAAAAAAGCCCGCGCGGACCGCTTTGACGCGGTAGTCTTTCGCGCGCTTCATCCGCTGGAGCCAACGTTTACGCGGATGCTGTTTCGCCTTTGCCGGGAAGGCGGCTTTCTTGCCGCATGGAAAGGCCGGCACGATAAAACACGGGAAGAAATCCGCGGCCTGCAGAGCGGCTGTGACAGCGCCCCCAACGCGGCGATCATTCCGCTCACGGTCCCCTTTCTTGAAGACCCGCGCTGTCTGGTCTTCCTGCGCCGGCCCTTGCCAAAACCAACGCCATAACGCTAGACTGGTTAGGCTAAAAGATTAGGAAAAGAAATTTAACCGCGAAGGGCGCGAAGGGCACAAAGTGAAGAGGGAGGATCACCACGAACCAACGAACAGCACGAACTTTTTGTCTTATGTTCGCAATGGTTCGTGAGGTTCGTGGTAAAAAATGGACCTCCCCTTTTTTTATTTCCTTCGTGTTCTTCGTGTTCCTTGTGGTTGAATTCCAAAGCATGCTTTTTAGTCCAATCAAGGTACTATGACAGGGGAAAAGCGGATTTCGATGGAGTAAGAACAAAGGAAAAGCCGCGCGGTTTTGTCTTTGTGCCGCGAACATGACAAAGCAAAGCAGGGCAATAAACTGGAGGGCAGGAAAAAAATGAAACAATATGTATTCTTTCTGGGAGCGTTGATCTTTCCATTATGGGCACACTCGCTTGAATTATCCATAATAAGTGTCGATTATGAAGACAAATTAATTCGCATAAATATTGAAATAACCAGCGAAGTTGTTGTATATATTCCGGAAAATGCGCTGCAGCCAATAATAACTACATCTACACGCCTGAATGGTTTTGGAGAGCCATACCCAATATTTGATGCGTTTTTAATGCCTTCAAGAAACTCCCTCAATGGATTTACATTTATTCCTGGGTAAAGTCAAAATACCGCCGGTAAAACCGGCGGCTTGTTTTTGTGAACCGCTCAAAGCGGTTGGTTTATGAGCCGCCTAAAGGCGGCTGTTGCGGTTAGTTATCCTTGAACATTTCCAACTGA